>JBBQXQ010000010.1:0-46968 GCA_038209515.1 Gemmatimonadales bacterium | reverse complement strand
GCGCACCGTCCCGTTGACGGTGAGAGTGACTGGGCGTTTCATGAACCGGAACTCCTTCCGCTCCGAAGGGCGAGGCGCGGTGGCGCACTCGAAGGCGGTGGGATGGGGACAGATATGCTAGGCTACTGTTCGCTTCCGAGTCGGTCAAGATGGCGGCGGCCTTGACCTTGCGGGGCAAGACGGAGTAAAGTCACTACCCCTCCTACAGATCGTGGGTTCCCATTTTGGGGTGTAGCTCAATTGGCAGAGCGCCCGGCTGTTAACCGGGAGGTTGCTGGTTCGACCCCAGCCGCCCCAGTAGGGCCAAGGGCTACGGGGTAGCCCTCCAACTCCTAGCGCATTCTAAAGAGCTCAGGATGTTTCCAGCGTCGCTGCACCGCGGTCTGTTCATGACGGTGACCTTGGCCTCGGTCGGGTGCAGAGATTTGATCCCGCGCCGGAGTACGGATGGCGCGCTTGCCGACACGACTCCAGAGGCTGCGAGCTCGCCCAAGCCGTCCGGACGTCCCCGGGGGCAGAAGGACAGCCGCCCTACGGCAGCGATCGAGAGTGCAGGCTTTGCCGAGATCCGGCACACTCTGCGTCGGCTGGTGGCCGCAGAGGAGAATTTCTTCGCCGAGAACGGCGCCTACAGTGATGAGCTATCGCTCATCGGACTCACCCCCGGCAAGAACACCACCATTCGCTTCCTGTGGCTCTCGCGGGACGGCTGGGCCGCGAGCGGCACGCACACCGCTCTCGCAGGCAGGGACTGCGTCGTTTTCGTGGGTCAAGCCCAGGCACCGCCCACGACTCTCAAGTACGTGCGGTCGGGGAAGGAGGGGGTTACGGTCTGCGACGACTCCTCGGCTCCACCGGCGCCACCGGCTGCTCCGCCGGCCAAACCCAAGCCGACACTCGCCGATGCCGGTAGCGCGCTGGATCTTCTGGACCCGCGAGTGGTCATGAAGGTCGACCTCCGTAACCTGGCGCATTCGCAGGAAACCTATTTTGCCATGCAAGGGAGCTACGCTCGCCGGACCGAGCCCATGGCTTTGCAGTACCTCTGGCATCGGGACGTTCGGGTCAAGATTCTGGCAGCCGATGACCAGTCGTGGGCGGCCAAGGCCACCCATGCCAGATTTCCCGGGAAGAGCTGCGTAATCTGGTTTGGGGCGGTGGCCCAGCGACCCGCGACCGATGCTCAGCGGAAGCACGAAAATCGGTCGGGAGTGCCCGTGTGTGACGACTAACCCAAGGCCTCAGCCTCTCGAACCGATACTCTACCTATAGGACCAGCGCAGACCTCCCCCTGCGCCTTGTTGCTTTCTCACAATTGATCGGCAGGATCGCCCCTTCCACGTGAGGGTCGCGACAAAGGCAAACCCGCCGAAAGGCGGGGACGCAAAGCCCCGAGGCTACCGCCGGCTCACCCATGCCGGCCACGCCAGTCGAGCTGCCGAACGAACCAAAGGAGGGGTTCATGCTATCCACCCCATGGAGTCTCGGCTTCGTGCTCGCCGCTATTCTGGGCGCAATGCTCGTACCCGGCTGTCGGCCCCAGGAGGGCCTTCTCGATTCACCTCGAGTCAGGTCATCTCGGACCAGTAGATCGTGGCAATCAAGAGGACTTCTGCCGGGCCGTGTCGGGGGGTGGAAGTGGCGGACAGGTCCGAGACCCGACCTGCCGCACCACGTTCAGCTGAATGAGCCTATCGGCAGCGACCCTGAGCCGGTATTCATTCCCGCCGCTTGGCACTCGAAGGTAGTAGGCGCCCGGCCCTGCCGAAGTCACCGAACCGAGCAGCTTGCCATTAACGGTCCTGGCTACGGCAGCCCGGTCGGCGGCCTTCGCTTCCGGCGCAAAGACGATCACCAGCAAGTCCCGAGCGACCGCCGCGGACCCTGCAGCGCCGCAGGCCGCGCTCAGGATGCTGTCTGCCGGCTCCGGACGGGCCGCAGTGGTGCCGGGTGTTGGGCGACTCGCGGGTGTCTTCGGGCGGACGGTGTCAGAGCCGGCCCTGGTACTATCGGCTGCCAAGACACTATCGGGGCGGGGAGCCGGCTGACTGTCTGATGCGGCCGGGGCCGCGCTACCGGAATCGGGAACCTGTCCGACCATCGCGGGCGGGACGATCAGGAGACCCAATCCCAGCAGACAGATGTGAAGAAGGGCGGAGGGCAATGACATGACTGCCTTGCAGTAGAACGGAGTGCGGCCCAGACAATGCTAACCGTAACATACAGCTGTGGGCCCATAGATCATTATCCCATAGCCCCCAGCCCTCCCAGCTCCCAGCTCCCAGCTCCCAGCTCCTACCTCCTACAGCTTCTGATACGCCGACAGCGTCAGAAATTCAGGAAACATCTCTGCCGAGAAGAGCCCATCGAGCAGCTCACCTGCGCTCGCCAATCGCGTTGGGTCGCTGCCTTCGGCGGCTAACCTCTCGCTCTCCTCCCTGAGTATTGCGCGGCAGCGCGCCAGCGTCACCGGCTCGCCCGATTCGGTCTTGGCTCCATGCCGGATCCACTGCCAGAGCTGCGACCGGGCGATCTCAGCCGTTGCCGCATCCTCCATCAGGTTGTTGATCGCGACTGCGCCCGAACCCGCCAGCCACGCGGCCAGGTACTGAAGGGCGACGCTGATGTTGTTGCGCAGGCCCGCGTCGGTAACTCGGCCGTCCGGCACCCGAACGTCCAGCAACTGCTCGCGGCGGATCTCCACGTCATCCCGCTGCCTTTCCTTCTGGTGCGGTCGATCCTTCAGCACGGCGCCGAACACTTCCTCCACGATCGGGACCAGATCGGGATGCGCCACCCACGCGCCGTCATACCCGGCGCGGGCCTCCCGGGTCTTGTCCTCCCGGACCTTGGCCAAGGCGATCTCGTTGACCTGGGGATCGCGTCGGCTGGGGATGAACGCGGCCATTCCTCCGATCGCGTGCGCTCCCCTTCGATGGCAGGTCTTCACCAGCAGCTCGGTATACGCCCGCATGAACGGGATCGTCATGGTGAGCTGGGAGCGGTCGGGGAGGAGAAAGTCGGGGCGGTCCTTGAAATTCTTGATGATGCTGAACAGGTAGTCCCACCGGCCGGCGTTCAGGCCGGCTGCGTGATCCCTGAGCTCGTAGAGGATCTCGTCCATCTGGTAGGCCGCCAGGATCGTCTCGATGAGGACAGTGGCGCGGATGGTTCCCCGAGGGATTCCGAGCGCATCTTGGGCCAGGTCGAACACCTCGTTCCAGAGGCGCGCCTCGGTCCGGCCCTCGAGCTTCGGGAGGTAGAAGTATGGACCACTACCACGCGCCAGTAGCTCCTGCGCGTTGTGGAAGAAGTAGAGGCCAAAGTCGAAGAGACTGGCAGACATAGGCTCGCCATCCACCAACACGTGCTTCTCGTCCAGATGCCAGCCCCGGGGCCTCACCACGAGGGTTGCGAGCCGCTCAGCCAGCCGATAACGCTTCCCCTCCGGACTGGTGTACTCCAGGGTACGCCGTACCGCCTGGGTGCAGTTCACCTGTCCGGCGATGACGTTGGTCCAAGGCGGCGACAGCGCGTCCTCGAAATCTGCCATGAAGACCTTGGCCCCTGAGTTGAGGGCATTGATCATCATCTTCCGCTCGACCGGCCCGGTGATCTCGACCCGGCGGTCGTTCAGGTCGGCCGGCGCCGGTGCCACCGTCCAGCTCCGGTCACGGATCTCTTTCGTCTCCTCCAGGAAATCGGGCAGCTTGCCGTCCCGAATCGAGCGCTGAACCTCCTGCCTTCGGCCCAGCAGGGCCCTCCGCCGGGGCCCGAAGTGCCGGGCCAGCAGCTCGAGGAAGGCCCGCGCCTCCGAGGTGACGATGCCGTCCGTCTCCTCGAGATAGGGTGCACGAATCTCCAGGCTCATTGCCTCACACGACGTGATAGACCATGAATGCGAAGTGACATCCGCTGCCGGCCATCACCAGCAGATGCCAGATCTCGTGGTGGCCGAACCGGCCAGGAAATGGATCGGGGCGCCGGTGTGAGTAGATCACCGCACCCACGGTGTAGGCCATACCGCCGGCAACCAGCCAGAGCAGCCCGCTGAGCGATACCGCCTGGGCGAGAGGGACAACGGCCACCAGCGCCAGATACCCCATAGCCAGATAGGTACTGGTCGAGAGCCAGACCGGGGCATCGAGGTACAGGAGCTTGAAAGGAATGCCTGCCAGCGCGATCAACCAGACGGCCGCGAGAAGGCTCCAGCCCAGGCGGCTATGCAGCGTGATCAGGGCGACCGGGGTGTACGTCCCTGCAATCAGGAAGTAGATCGCGATGTGATCGAGGGTTCGAAGCGCGTTGAGTGGCCGTCCTGTCACTGGTAGGGAGTGGTAGAGAAAGCTGCTGCCGTACAACAGGATCAGGGTGGCGCCGTAGATAGTGAATGCCGCCACTTCCCCCGGGCCGCTTGCCCACCGGAGCAGGAGCCAGGTGCCGGCGCACGCCAGCACGAGACCGACCAGGTGGGAGGCTCCATTAAAGGGCTCGCGGATGCGCATATCCGGAATCTAGTAGGCGCTGGACGGTCTGGCCTTGTCGGCTAACGCAGGTCACCGTAGCCTTAGCGGCATGCGCATAGCCCTGTTTTCCGAGGTCTACTGGCCCATGGTGAGTGGCGTGGGAGTCACGCTCCTGCGGCTCACCCGGGCGCTGGAGGACCGTGGCCATCAGGTCCGGGTCTACTCGGCCACCTACCCGTTGCCGGAAGGCGAGACCGATCGCCCCGAGGTGCACCGGTCGCCCAGCATCCCGCTCTTCCTGTATCAGGACGTGCAGTGGGCCTTTCCTCGTCTCCGTGATGTCATCGAGGACGCCGGGAGATTCCGGCCGGACGTGGTGCACGTAGCCACCGAGTTCGCGCTCGGTCTGGCGGGACTCAAGGCCGCGCGCCGGTTGGGTCTTCCCCTCGTCGCGTCCGCTCACACCGACTACGACAAATACGCCACCCGGTACGGAGTGGACTGGGCACTACGGGCCGGGTGGCACTACCTGCGGTGGTTCTACGGTCAGGCGCACACGGTGCTATGCCCATCGCGCATCTATGAGGAGCATCTCCACAGCCGCGGGGTCACTCACACCGGTATCTGGAGCCGGGGGGTGGACCCCGCGTTCTTCCATCCACGTTTCCGCAGTGAAGGCTATCGCCGAGCGCTGGGCCTCGGCCCCAACGATCTCCTCATCACCTATATCGGCCGCATTGCCCGGGAGAAAAACCTCACCCTCCTGCTGAAGGCCTGGGACGCGTTGGCTCCCTATCGCGGCTCGGCAAAGCTGGCACTGGTTGGACGGGGACCACTCGAGGATGAGATCCGGCGGCGCGAAATCCCCGGCGTGCACGTGACCGGCCTCATGCACGGGCTCGCGTTGTCGGCCGCCTACTCCTCGGCAGACATCTTCGCCTTCCCTTCCGCCACCGAGACCTTCGGCAACTCGCTCCTCGAGGCGATGGGATCGGGTCTGCCGTCACTGGTGGCGGCGGCGGGAGGCGTGCTCGAGTTCGCGAAGCACGGGGAGAACGCCTGGTTGGTCGCTCCGAACAGCTCGGGGGCCATCACCCAGGGCCTCCGCCGGCTCATCGAGGATCCGACCCTGCGGCGCAGGTTGGCGGAAGGTGCGCTACGGACGGCGGCTGAGCGAGGGTGGGATGAAGTGTACGATCGGCTGCTGGACGATTACCGGGATGCCATCGAAAGTCGACGGATGGTGCGGGCGGCGTAAGCGTGGCGGCACCTTCGCGACTCGTGACTCGCGACTCGCGACTATTTCACAGCCCAATCCTCTTACTCAAAATCAAATACGATAACGCCGCAATGACGGCACTCATGGGCATGGTGAGGATCCAGGCCCAGACGATACGCCTGGCGATGCCCCATCGGACGGCGGACAGCCGCTGCGCCGCGCCGACGCCGACGATGGCGCCGGTGATGGTATGAGTGGTGCTCACTGGCACACCGAGGCGCGAGGCGATTAATACCGTAATCCCGCCGGCCGTCTCGGCGCAGAACCCTCCAAACGGTCGGAGCCTGGTGATCCGGGTTCCCATGGTCTTCACGATGCGCCACCCACCGAGCGCCGTCCCACAGGCAATCGCCGTGTAGGCTCCCATTTCGACCCAGAGCGGAATGTGGTCGGCCGTCGGCACGTAGAGGAAACTCAGCCAACCTTGTTGGCCGACGAACAGGTGTTGAGTGGAAACCAGAAGGCCCACGATGATCCCCATCGTTTTCTGGGCATCATTTGCGCCGTGGCTGAGGGAGTAGAGACCGGCGGAAACCAGTTGGAGTCTTCGGAAGGCGTGATCCAGAGGGCCGGGACGCATCCGCCGCAGCAGCCAGGAAAGTCCGACTGTTAGGCCCAGTGCGATGGCCATTCCGAGCAGCGGCGAGACGACGATAAAGATGACTGGCAGCACCCAACCAGAAAGGATCAGGGCGCCGAAGCCCGCCTTCGCGATCGCCGCTCCGGCAAGGCCGCCGAGGAGAGCATGTGAAGAGGAGGTAGGCAGTCCCAGATACCACGTAGTCAGGTCCCAGAGGATCGCGCCGAGGAGGGCCGCGAGTATCACGTTGGGATCGACCACGTGCGGCTCGATCAGTCCCTTGCCGATCGTCTTGGCGACCGCGGTCCCCACCACAAAGGCGGCGGCGAAATTGAAGAAGGCGGCCCAGACCACCGCGACACCGGGGCTCAGGACCCGGGTGGAGACGACCGTGGCGATGGAGTTGGCGCTGTCGTGGAACCCGTTGATGAAATCGAAGGTGAGGGCGACCCCCACGATCACCAGCACGTACACGATGTCGTGGTGCATGCTCAACCGTGCTTGATGGAGATGGACTCCAGCACGTTCCCCGCGTCCTCCATGTGATCCAGGGTCTTCTCCAGGGTGTCGTAGATCTCTTTCCACTTGATCACGACGAGCGCATCCGGGCTTCCGTCGAACAGCCGTGCCACCCACTCGTGGTACACCGAGTCGCCCTCCTCCTCCAGCCGCTTGACCTGGGCACATGCCTCGAGCACCACGCCGCTCTTGTTCTTCTCCAGCGCCTCTACCGCTACCAGCAGAGATTGAGTGGCCCGCACGATCACCTCGGCCAGGAGGACCGCGCCGGCCGGCGCCTCGCCCGCCCGGTACATCTGCACCCGGTGCGCAGTCCCGTCGATCAGGTCCACCACGTCGTCCAGGCGGGAGGCAAGCAGGTGGATGTCCTCCCGGTCCAGGGGGGTGATGAAGACCCGGTCCAGCCGGGTCACTACCTCCAGCGTCACTTGGTCCGCTTCATGCTCCAGGCGCTTGATCGCATCGACAATGGCAGGACGGTGGAGTCCGTCGGCTTTGAGCAGGTCCAGCTGGAGCTTGGCTGCGTCCACGCTCAGCGAAGCAACCGAGGTGAAGAGGTCAAAGAACTTTTCATCGCGGGGAAGGAGTCGCATCAGAACAACCTTGGTGATGGGAGAGAGCGGCCGGAAGATAGCCCACACCAAAAGCTTGGCAAGGTTTTTAAAGTTCTTGACGCGGTCTGTTTCAGAGGCAGATTCCCACAGCAGCACCTCCGCCTGCCTGGCGCAGTCTCGGTGTTTGCGAGGCGATTTCGGGGTTATGACCTATAGTCTTCCGACATACCTCCCTCCTTACAGTGATACCCCCTCAAAGCGGGCCCGCGACTGGAGCCGTCCGGCTGGCTGGGTCGTCGATCGCTCTGTCTGCCCGGATCCAGAGCCACAGACTCGCGCCGACGAAGGCGAACAGTGAGGCGGTACCGAGCGCCGCGGGCCAGCCCAGCGCGCGGGCCGTGAACGGAACCAGCAGCGCCACGATGCCGCCCACGACATTGCCACCCGTATTCATCACTCCGCAGGCGGCGGGAGAATGCTGGCCACCGACCGAGGTGGCGGCGGCCCAGTAGGCGCTGTCCGTGAACTGCTGACTGCCTAGGCATAGAGAGAGATATATCACGGCGAGAGATGGGCTACCCGCCGCGCCGGCCGCGATGATGAAAGCGCCTGCCAGGAGAAGCCCGACCATCACGACCAGGCGACAGCCCAGGCGAATGCCGAAACGCCGGCTGAGCCGATCGCAGGTCCACCCACCGAGGACCGCGGCGAACGCCCCGGCCACCCAGGGAGCCGCGGCCAGCACACCGCCCTGAAGCTCCTCGAACTTCCGGATATCGACCAGATAGATGTAGAGCCAATTGAAGAAGAAGTAGAAGACGTAGTTGTTGAAAAAGTAGCTGGCTGTGATCAGGGTGACTTCCCGGTTACGCAGCACCAGCCTCCAGGCAGCCCCGGGATCCCCCACGGGGCTGGTCGACGGCCGATCGGCATTGATGAGCGCCAGCTCTTGGGGACCCACCGCGCGATGTTGTGATGGGTCATCGCGTCCGTACCACCACCAGACGCCCGCGCAGAGAAAGGCGAGAGGTGCCGTAAGCGCGAAGGACCCGCGCCATCCGAAGGACCGTATCAGTAGCACGATCAATGGTCCGGTGGCCGCGGCGCCCAGAGTGAGCCCCATATTCGTGAGAGCGTTCGGAAATGCCCATCCCGAGACCGGAAACCACCGCGCAATCGTGTGCCCGCCCAGCACCGGAAAGACCGGCGCCTGAGTGGCTCCCATGAGGAAGCGCAATCCCGCGAGCGAGGTGATGATGAGGACCGGTCCCGCGGCCGAGCTCCCCGGCACGAGCGCGGTGAGCAGATTGAGAATTCCCCAGAGCACCGCGATGAAGGTGAGCGCCTTCCGCCCGCCCAACCATTGACCCAGGAGTCCGCCGGGGAACTGGAAGATGGCGTAGCCCCATGCAAAGGCGGCCAGTACCCAGCCGAGCTGCACCTGGGAGAGGCCCAGGTCTCCCATCATCCGTTCTCCGGCAATAGACATGTTTGTCCGCAGCAGGTAGGCCACAAAGCTAAGGAGCGTGAGGAGCGCGAGGATCCTCCAACGCACGTGGCTAGTCCCGCCGGGAGAATCGGACACCGCCTTGCCCAGACTAGCGAAGAAGCTTCTGCACCGATTCATTCCCGCTATGACCGGCACTATCTCGACTGCCCTCACCATCGAAAACGGCTTGGCCCGGCAAGTCCAAGCACCGCGGATACCTGCCCGCCTACCATTGGAGTGGTTCCTGCCTCTCCCCGGCTCACCCGGATCCTTCGGTGGAGACGTTGAAGGGGCATGCCTGGGTGGTGACCCTATGGAAGGTCCAGAGCATTTGGGCCGCTGACATCGAGGTGACCAGCGAGAGACCTGAACGGGTGTGGTAAGTCTCGTCTAAGCGTACCGCAGTACCCATCGACAGAGAGCCGGCACCATCTCGGCACCCCAATTGCAGAATACCCCCCAGACTGTAGGTTCTCCCCGATAAAAGCTGCTGTGGGACCCCAATTGGCCCCATACTGAACCACCAAATTGTACCAGTACGTATTAAACTCCAGCCCCGGCAGTCAGATGAGTAGCGCGGTCAAATGACCTATAGTCTGCTCACCCGCCCCGACCGGCTGGCCGCCCTGCGCCATACCGCCCTTCTGGATACCCCGCCTGAGGAAGGCTTCGATCGTCTGACCCGGATGGCCTCGCGGCTGTTGGGCACGCCCGTCGCTCTGATCTCGCTCGTTTCGGAAGACCGTCAGTTCTTTAAGAGCGCCATAGGGTTACCGGAGCCGTGGGCCAGCCGCCGAGCGGCCCCGCTCTCGTTTTCCTTCGACGCCCAGGTGGTCTCCACCGGCGAGCAGCTCGTGGTCGAAGACGCCCGGCGCCATCCCTTGCTGCGCCACAGCACAGCCATCCGGGAGCTCGGCTGGGTGGCGTACGCCGGTGTGCCTCTGGCTACCCGTGATGGTCAGACGGTTGGAAGCTTCAGCGTTGTCGACAAGATGCCGCGACTGTGGTCAGAGCGCGATATCGCCCTACTGAAGGATCTTGCAGCGTCGGCGGTCACCGAGATCGAGCTTCGCCGCGAAATGGCTTGGCGCGGCCAGGCGGAGCAGGGTCGCCGGGACAACGATGAACAGTTCTACGGCACCTTCGAGCAGTCGGGAATTGGGATGGCCGTCATGTCACCCGATGGACGCTGGCTCCGGGTGAATCTGGCCCTCTGCGACATGCTCGGCACCACCCCCGACGAGCTGGTCGGGTTCTCCGCCGAAGGTCGCACCCATCCTGACGACATACCGGCCGACCGCGAGGCACTCCGGCTCCTGCTGACGGGCGAATGCCGCGCGTACACGATGGAGAAGCGCTACCTGACCCGTTCCGGTGAGGTGCTCTGGGCCTCGGTGAACGTCTCCCTCGTCTCTGACGCCGAGGGAAAGCCGTCGTACCTCATCGCGGGGATTCAGGACATCACCGAGCGGAAGCTAGCGGAAGCGGCGGTGCGAGCCAGCGAAGAGCGGTACCGACTCGTGGCCCAAGCCTCAAAGGAAGTGCTATGGGACTGGGACCTGCTCACCGATCAGGTAATCTGGGATGAAGGAACCGGGCCCCTGCTGGACTATCAGCCGGCCGAGCTCGGAACCACGGCGGACTGGTGGTACGAGCGGCTGCATCCCGAAGACCGCGAGCGCGTGGTTGAAAGTCTCGATTCAGCGATCAGGCAGGGTGAGAAAGTCTGGTCCGAGGAGTACCGCTTCCGCCGCGCCGATGGCTCCTACGCCGACGTGCAGGACCGGGCTCGCATCGTTCACGACGAGACCGACGCGCCGGTCCGGGTGATCAGCGCTATGGCCGACCTCACTCAGGGGCGGCGGTCGGAGCGGCGGCTTTATCAGGTGCTGGACGCGCTGCCCACCGGCGTTTGGATTGTGGACCGGCAGGGCCGGATCGTGGCGGACAACACCGCGAGCCGGGAGATCTGGGGCCCGGTGCGTTACCTGGAGCTCGACCAACTACCCGGCTACAACACCCGCTGGGCGGCAAGCGGCCAGCCGGTCCAGCCGAACGAATGGGGTGCCGCGCGGGCTCTCGAAAGTGGAGAGAGCTCGCTCGATCAGGAAATTACGATCGACGTGCCTGGAGGGGGCCAGAAGACCATCGTGAACTCCGCGGTGCCGATTCGGGACGCGGACGGCCAGACGGTCGGCGCGCTCAACCTCAGTGAGGATGTCACCCGGAAGCGGGCGGAGGAGGAGGCTGGAAGTCAGCGGGAAGATGAGGAACGGCAGGCGGACAAGATGGAAGCCGTCGGCAGGCTCGCCGGAGGAATCGCTCATGACTTCAATAACCTGCTCACCGGAATTTTGACCTATAGCGAGCTGATTCTCCAGGAGCTCCGCCCGAGTGATCCCCTCCGGGCCGATATCGAGGCGATCCGGCACGCCGGCCAACGCGCCGCCGCACTGACCCGGCAACTGCTCGCCTTCAGCCGGAGGCAGGTGCTTCAGCCGCGCGTGGTATCACTTAACGGCCTGACCACCGACCTCGAGCCGATGCTTAGCCGTTTGCTCGGCACCGACGTGGCGCTTGATCTGCTGCTCGACCCCGAGGCCGGCAACGTGATGGTGGATCCGACCCAGATGGAGCAGGCCCTGGTCAACCTGATCACCAATGCGCGCGACGCCATGCCTCGTGGCGGCCGGGTCTCGATCACCACCGTCAACGCCCAACTCCACCGGGATAAGGCTGCTCCAGAGACACCGTACGTCACGATTTCAGTGAAGGACACCGGGAACGGCATGGACGCCGCCACCCAGGCTCGAGTCTTTGAGCCGTTTTTTACCACCAAGCAAGGCTCCAGCGGCAGTGGTCTCGGACTCTCGACCGCCTTTGGCATCATCGAGCAGAGCGGCGGGCACATCACGGTGGAGAGCCAGCCGGGTCAGGGCTCCGAGTTCACGATCTACCTACCGAGGTACCTGGGGTCAGAGCCGGCGCTCAGGACGCCTCAAAGAGAGGCACCCCAGGGTGGATCGGAGACGCTTTTGCTGGTTGAGGATGAGGACACCGTACGGGCATCAGTGCGTCGGCTGCTCGAGTGGCACGGCTATCGTGTGATTGAGGCCGGTAACGGCAGCGAGGCTCTCCGGATCTACCAGGACAACCCCGAAGCAATCGACCTGGTGCTGACCGACCTGGCGATGCCCGAGATGGGTGGTCAGGAGCTGGTCGCGCAGCTGCGGGTCCAGAACCCGGCGCTGCGGGTTGTCTTCATGTCGGGCTACGCCGAAACGACGATCGCAAACCATGGTGCGATGCCGCCGGGAACGGGGTTCGTGGAAAAACCGTTCACGGTGGACGCGCTCATGCACCAGCTGCGTGAGGTGCTGGACGCCAAGTGAGGTAAGAGGTGAGAGGTGAGAAGTGAGAAGTACTAATCCCTCTCACCTCTTACCTCTTACCTCTCACGAGCAAAGCTACCAAATCCCGCGGCGTCTCCAGCCAGTAATCCGGACTCGCACTCTCCAGATGATGCCTTCCGAACGGCCCCCAGAGCGCGGCCGCGGTCTTGACCCCCGCCGCTCGCCCTGAGTGCATGTCGTGGATGCTGTCGCCCACATACACCGTGCTTGCGGGATCGGCGCCCAGCAGCGCCACAGCCTTCTCCACCGGCTCCGGATGGGGTTTGGGGTTGGTCACCTCGTCGGCGCAGACGAGCACGTCCATCAGCGCCTCGAGGCCGACCAGCTTGAGACCCCTGAGCGCACCCAGGCGGTTTTTGCTCGTGACCAGTCCGGTCTGGATGCCCGCCGCCTTGATCTCCCGCACCGCCTCGAGCACGCCGGGGTAGACCGTGACCATACTGTCGTGGTACTTCAGGTTGTATTCCCGGTAGGTCGCGATCAACGCCTCGAGCACCTCGGGGGATTTCCGCCACTCGGAGAACTGCACTGCCAATGGGGTGCCGACTCCCTTGAGCCAATCCTCGTCCGTCCTTGCCGGCAGGTTGTGCTGGGTCAGCGTGTGATGATAGCTGTCGAGGATGAGCCTGATCGAGTCGATCAGGGTTCCGTCGAGATCGAAGAGGGCGGTCCGCAATCGAGGCATGGCATGGAAGCTAGCTCGGGCTCCGGGCCAAACAGGACCAGCCCGGTGAGCCTCGCTTCGATGCCGCCCCACTGGGCTCGACCCTGCGGGAGTTGTGGAGTCACCCGATCGAGCTCCCCGTCGGAGCACTCCGCCAACCGCTCTATCAGCGCGGCCTCGCCCGCGGTGTGTCCCCGGGTCACGAATCCCAACGCATGCTCCAACTGTACCAAACGCTGTGGCTGGTGCATCCGTGCGGCCTCCTGGGTGAGTGCCTGCAGACGGGCCGCCACCCGGCGGACGGCGGGCGCCGGTTCAGGCGCGAGCCAGCGCCGGCTCCCGGTCAGAGTCAGGCGATCCTTGATCGGGCGAGCGAGCAGCACAAGCCAACTCCGCAGGCGAGTCTCCTCAACGGGGACAATCTCCCGTCCGGCTGCCGCCCGCTCGAGCCATAGGCTCAAGGCTTCAGGTGCTTCGGTCCAGGATCCGTCGCGCTCCAGCCAGAGCACGCTGGTGGAGAGACCGGTGGAACGATCTCCTGCGCGGTGAAGCGCAAACCCTGCCAGCAGGCCCTCGTGCGGACTCACGACCCGAGCAGTACCGGCGAGAGCTTCAGCCCAAGCGAACCGCAATGCGAGCTCGTTCCGCCAGCGCCAAACGTGCATCCCCGCCGAGCCCAGACCCACCAGCGCAGGGAGCCGGCGCTTTCGCGCCAGCGTACTCTCCAGTCCAAGCGAGCGCTCCAGCGCCGGTGGCAAAGTGAACCGAACCACTTCCACCCGCGTGTGTGGGGAGCCATATCGCACCGACCGCCCTTCGCGTTGCTCCAGCCGCATGGGAGTCCAAGGGAGGTCGTAGTGCACCACCCGCCCGGCACGCTGCAGGTCGAGGCCCTCGGCGGCTACGTCGGTGACAACGAGATGTCTTGGCGCAAGGCTGCTCGAGGTGCCCTCTCGAAACCAGCCTAACACATCGCGCCGGATGAGTGGTGTGCGCCCGATCCCGGCACGCTCGCCGGTACACCATGCCAGCCTGGAATCGCCGATGCCGTCACGGAGGTAGCGAACCGTTTCTCTGAATGCGGCAAAGACCAGGCTGGGAACCCCGTCACTCAGGATCTCGCAAAGACGGGTCAGTTTGTCATCGCCATCTTCAGCGGCGTTGCCCATCGACTGGATCAGATCGTCGATCTCTTCGAGATCGCTCAACTCGATGTCGCTCCCTGTCTCGACCGGCGGCATCAACTCCCACCAGATTAGTTGATCGCCCAGCTCCGCCGTGAAACGGCGGAGCTCGGAGCGATCCAGCACCGCGCCTGAACCCAAAGCGTCTCGAGCATGCCGGAGCAGCCGACGGTACCGGCAAAGCGCGGCGGTCAGGGCCGCGGGGCTGGAGCCGGCGGATCGTAGCAGGACCCCTCGCAGCAACGCGGCGATCGGCTCCGAACGCGAGAGCCGAAGCCGGCCCAGCATCTCCATGATGCGGTTCACCGCGGCGCATTCCCGGCTGGTAGGGCTGGTGATCCTGGGGATGGTGCCGGGTCGCCGATCGCTGGCCGCCTTGCCCTCGACCACGAGCTGTCCCAGCGAAGCCGTTGCGCACCCTTTCGTGAGAAGTGTCCGAAGCGAGGCGATGCCGTCCAGCAGCAGAGCGTCGTCGCGCACCGCCAGGAGCAGTTGATTGCCCAGGTCGGCTGTGCGGTTCACCACCGGTGTAGCGGTGACCATCAGAGCAGCCCGTCCGACCAGCCATGGTGCCACATGGCGGTAGCGCCGGGTCCCCGGGTTTCTGAAGTGGTGACTCTCGTCGATGACGACCAGCCCTCGAGTGCCCTTGGGTAATTTCCCCCGGCTCACCTGCTCATGAGAGCACAGCGTCACCCGGACTCCGAGTCGAGCCGCAACCGATTCCCATTGGGCCAGCAGTGTTGCCGGCACCAGGCATGCCGTCGACCGACGATTCAGCGCGGCGGCAGCAGCAAGCGCGACATAGGTCTTTCCGCTCCCTACCGGATCGGCCAGCACCGCACCCCCGTGATGCCGCAGCGCGGCGAGCACCCGGCGGAAGCTTTGGACCTGCTCCGGCAACAGCCACGGCGGTGCCTCATCGGTTGCTTCCATCGGCGCCAGGCTTCGAGCCAACGCGCCTGCCACAGCCATGCCGGAGGCTGGCGGGCCCAGGCGGAGCGCTGTCACCAGTGGATTGGGCACCGCCTCCAGTGACTCAGCGACAATGCGGGGCGGCGACGTCCACACTGCGGAGTGCGCTCTGGGCGGAAGCCGAGAGTCCAAGATGTCGCGCCACGATGTCATCCAGCTCCTCCTGTACCGCTACCGCTCGGCCGGCACGACCTTCACGGGTGATGCGGCTGAGTCTCCCGTCGGCCAACACCCTATCCGGCAGCGGCAGACGGGCCACCACCTGCGCGTTGAAGCGAGCAAATCCGCTTGCTGCCGGTACGGCCCCGGTGCGGGCCGCGGCCCGGAGCCAGGTCGAGTTGAGCCACGCGGCGAGTCGCTCGGACTCTGTGCCCGTCCGCATCGGCGCCACGTAGCAGCTGTTGAGTGGTATGTGTTCACGATCGAGGGGCTTACTCAGGGCTACAGCAACCAAACGGCGTGCGAGGTCGGCCCAGACAACGCGGTATCGAGCCACGGCGGGCTGGGTGCGAAACACCGCCCAGGGTGCCCCGCCTTTGAAATCCTTCCGGGCTCGAAGCTCGGCTTGGTGGATACTGAGATACGCGGTGGCCCTCGGGGGAAGCTCGCGGCGAGGGTGGCCCAGATCATCGTGGGTCCAGAGTAGCCGCGTCCTGCTCTGCCATCGGAAAGCCCTGAGGTCGCGGCCCCGTATGGCCCAGCGCAGCACCCCAGCCTCGAGATCGGCTGGCGGATTCAGAAAGATCCGATTGGCTCCGGTCTTGAGGCCCAGGTGGCAGATGACGTTCTCGCCCAGTTTGGGCTGGATCTGCTCCAGTTCGGCGACGGCATCCCTCACGTGATCGTGTACCAGGATCCAGGGCCCGCCACCCCGGAGGTCTGCCTGCATGACCTGCCATTGGTTCTCCAGCGGAAGCGTGGTGCGTACCCGATGCCCATCCGGCGGTGCTGCCTTGCCGGCAACGATGGCCAGCGGATAGACCGTTGCCTCGAACGCGGCTAGCGGAGACCCGGTGAGGTCCGCGACCGAGTGGAGCCTTGTGGTGCTGGCCAGCGCGTGGCGTGCCGCGGCACCATATCCCGCACTCGTGACCTTGGCCGGAACCAGCATGGCGACCACACCGGCCGGAGCAGCCAGCTCGAGTCCCCTCTCGAGAAAGGCCACCGCCAGATCCGGCCCGTTGCCGTAGCATCGGAGATTCGATCGCCACCAGTGATACCGCCCCGCGAGTCGGCTCCTGAGCGCGGACGTCAGCTGTTCCGATCTCAGCCAGGGTGGGTTGCCGATCACAATGTCGAAACCGCCGGCGGCGAACACATCCGCAAAGTGACTCTGATAGTGAAACCAGGGGACTTCACCATCGCGCGCGAGCTTGCGCCGGGCATGCCGCACTTGCCGAAGTCCGGTACGCAGCCCCAGGAGTGTGGTGCGGGATTCGGGATCCAGACCTCGCCGCTGACCGAAGAGATCATTCGCTCGCGCCTGTTGCAGGCACTCCGCGATCTCCGACCGGTGCCTCTCCTCCGCCATGCCGAGGGATTGATCCAGCGCCTGCGCCTCGATTGTCCGGAGTCGCCGGACCAGCGAGTGCTTGTCCGGACCCGACGCAGTGACCGCCTGCTGCCGAAGCCTGGCGAGCTCGCGGCTGAGTTCCGGTCTTTGCACCGCCACTCCCGCGGCCCACCCCAGCGGATCGAAGAGACTGTCGCCCTGGCGAATGAGGCAGTCGAGGTTGGGAAGTGGACTGACCAGGTCTGCCCTCTCGGCCGGATCGTCGGCGATCACCGCCAGCCAGAGGCGGAGCTCGGTAAGGCGTACAGCGGCTGCGCTCTGGTCTACCCCGAACAGATTATGCCTCAGGACGTAACGCTTCCTGGCTGATCGCCGGCGCGCATCTGGTTCAATCGACGCGAGTCGTTCGAATGCACCGAGCAGAAAAGCACCGGATCCCACGGCGGGGTCGAGCAGCGTGAGCGTGCTGAGGATACTCGTAGCTCTCGGGTTGCAGTTTCGCATCTGCCGTTCGGCTTCCCGGTCTGCCCAGCCGGTCCGTTCGGCAATGAGTGCAACGAGGGCCGCGTCGAGCAGCTCTTGCACCAGTGATGCCGGGGTGTAGAAGGTGCCAGAGGCGTGTCGGGCCTCGGGGGCCATCACGCCCTCGAATACCTGCCCCAGCATGTCCGGCGCGACACCGCTGCGGTCTCGTTCGCACACCGTAAAGTGAAACCGCTCGAACAACCGGTCGAAGGCATCGCGCCAGATCTCGTTGGGGATGTCGGCACCATACCGCCGCTCCAGCCGGTGCGGCTCGAAGAGCCCGCCATTTAGAAACGGGATGGCGCCGAAGCCCCGCGCAGCACGGCTCCGCGACACCGCCGGCTGATTCAGCGTCCCGAAGAAGAGTGGGCGCAGGAGATCGCGATGGATCTGCCGCCGCTGGGCCAGGCACCGATCCACTTCCTCCGCCAGAAACCGCGCGCGCGCGCCGAGCCAACCCTTCGTCTGGATGAAGTAGAGGAAGAGCACTCGGGTGAGCTGCAGAAGGGCTAGTCCGTGTCGGTCGTCTGGGTGCATGGGGCCGGGAAGCCCGGCGGCGACGCGGTCCAGTGTGGTGCGAAACTCCCGGAAGAACCGGCGGCCCACCGGCTCGGCTGACAACGCGTCGGCAGCGAGAACGGCAAATGCCATCGTGCCGCCCTCCGGCTTTCCAGCCAGCTTGCCGAGCGACACGACTGCTTCCTGGTGGGGGCGGGCCAGGTCCAGCTCGATGTGGGGGATTTGGCCGAACGCGACTGCGACTGCCAGCCGGCGAGCGGCAGCGTCGAATGCAAGGACCAGGCTTATCCTTCCTCGCCGGCTCAGCCGGCCGGCCAGGCTGGCAGCGGTTCGTTCAGGGTTGGAGCTCTCGGTTGCGAACCAGGGCAGTGGCCCGGTCTGGCCGACAACCTGAATCCTGGAAGGGCCATTCCTGCTTCGGTGCCATGCTTCGGGCGGAGCCGCCTCCCAGAGCGGCTCGTGGCCAAGCACAGAGACCAGGCGCGGCAGATCGGACAGGGTGTGAATCGACGAGAGGCAGGTCTCGAGATCCATCCGTGGGGCGCTCCGGACAAGGCGGAGGCCCACGGTATGGAGTGGTGGACCGGGTCACTGCACCGGAATGCCGCCTGAGGTATCGAAATAGGAGAGGTCTACAGGTCGATAGGAGAGGTCTACTAGTCGAGAAACTCCTAGACTTCAGTACCTCGACGTCTTTACCTTGACACCCATCTCCAACACAAAACTTCTATGCTTCGACTTGACTCCCTTTCTCTTCTTGCACTCATCCTGGCTGTAGCCACCCCGCTCTTGGCCCAGACAACGGCCGACAGCGGCAGCTTCGTGGTGCGTCATGCCAGCGACACCGTTGCCATCGAGCGGTTCTCCCGTACGGGGACCAGGCTCGAGGGCACTCTCGCCCTCCGAAATCCGAAGAAGACTTCCGAGCACTACTCCGCGGTGATCGCGCCCGATGCCACCCTGCCGCTGATCGAGGTGACGGTCCGGCAGGGCGCCGACAGCGGTCCTGTCAAGGCGAAGATCGTCCAGCGTGCCCGGGTGATTTTCAAGGAAGACAGTGCAGCCGTGGACGAGGTCAGTGATGCCGGCCTGGTGACCCGTGTCTTCGGTACCAAGCAGGGAGCCATGCCCTACCTCAATCTCTCATTTGCCTTACTGGAGCAGGCGGTGCGCCGGGAACGGATGACTCGGGGAGCCTCTCATCTGGCCTTCTTCAATCTCGGCGGCGGGCAGACGCTAAGCGCCAGGATGTCACCGCTCGGCAGCGACTCGTTGAAGTTCGACATCGGGGATATCCGGTTTCATCTCAGGGTCGATCGGCAGGGCAGGGTACTCGGGGGGCGGATACCATCGCAGAATCTGGTGGTTGAACGAGTGTCACCCTGACAACCTCGCTTCCCGCTCACGCTGTTTGCTTTCCCGCTTACCGCTCACGCTCTTCGCTTTTCCCGCTCACGCTTTTGTCTTGGTACACTCGCCCTCTCCACTCCACTCGGCGTCCACCCCGCCAGGTCGACTTCAAGATGATGTACAGCGCCATGAGGGCACCCAACGGATATCCCAACCCGTAGAGCACCGGAATCTTCATCCCATAACAGATCAGCATCCAGAACAGGGCCGAGAGGCCCGTCGCGGCCAGTGCGGGCGGCGCGAATCGCCCGAGCGCCGGGTCAACGGCCACCGCGAGCAGTACGGCGGCTGGTGCCAGCCAGAACAGCATGGCCAGGACCAGCATCATCGGCACCAGCGCCCGTCTGAGTGGCTCATCGGGGAACGAACGCCGCCCGCCCAGGTAGATGTTCTTGGACCAGCCCTCGATAAGGTGAGCCAGATCCTGGTACATCCGGGTTTCCATCAGCCGCTCGGCGAAGGCGAAATGCAGTTTGAGACCCTTCGCCAGATACGTTTGGGCCAGCGCCAGGTCCTCGGCTACCTCGTGACGCACGGCGGCATGAGTACCGGCGATTTCGTACGCGCTACGGCTGGTCAGGATGAACTGCCCGTTGGCGATGACGTCGCTGGCTCGGCGTGCCTGGTTTACCGTCTGCGGGTGATAGCGCAGCGCCAAGAGGAACCAGATCTGCGGCATGACCACCCGCTCCCAGAACGTCACGCATTGTTGAGTGGGCGACACGGTCACCAGTGCCGCATTCTCTTGCTCCAGTGCACCGACCGCCTGCCCCAGGAGCGCAGGATGATGTCTGGTATCGGCGTCGGTAAACAGCAGGAGGTCACCCCGAGCATGACGGAAGCCCTGAAAGCAGGCCCACGGCTTTCCGTACCAGCCATCGGGTAACTCCTCGCCCCGGACCAGCCGGAGACGGGGGTCGGGTGGGAGGCTCTCGACGATGGCCGTGGTTCTGTCGCTGGAGCGGTCGTCCACGACCAGCAGTTCGAATGGGCTGTAGCTCGTATCCAGGACCGAGCGCACGACGATGGCAATCGTGGCTGCCTCGTTGCGCGCCGGAACAATGACCGACACGAGCCGTCCGGATCTTACCGGTGCATCGGAGAGACTAGGAGTACGCCGGGTGAGCCGCGGGAGTGTGAGGAAGGGAAGAAGCCAGGGAACTGCCGGAAGCAATTCGACTGCATGGTGGAGGCGCACCGACGTGCGCCCCTGCTACTCTACTTGCTTGGAGACAGTATGAAGCTCTTGTTCCAACGCATCGAGCTGACGCTCGACTTCGGCAAAGTCCTGGTCTGCGCCGAACGAGGTAACCCCGTTCTGGGAGAAGAGTGTCGCAACGAGCGTGTCGGTGTAGCCCACGACCGCGATTGCGATTCCCTTGTCGATCACCCGGTTCAGCCGGAGCATAATGGCCATGCCCTGCCGCGCGCGCATGGCGACAAGCACCGGGGCGAGATTGCGGATGAGCATCTCGCGGAAAAAGGTGAGCTCCTCGACGACTTCGCCGGCAGCGAGACCGCGGGCCGACGCAATGCGTCCGTAATGCTCGCAGGCGTGGAACCAGACGGCATTGACTTCGCGCCGAAGCGGCCCGACCATCTCGGTCATCACGTCGAACAAAAGGCGGAACTCCCGTTCGACGGTAGCACGCGGTATCGTGTGGGCGCCGGTGGCCCGGTCTCCCAGCCAGACAACCCACTGGGACACCACCGAGTCGCGCATCTCGGCGATGACGCGGCCGGCGGCGAGCAAATCGGGCTGCGAAGCACGCACTTACCGATTCTCCCTGAAAAAGGTCCGTGAATTTACAGCGGGGACACTATGGGGTCAAAACCGCTCATTCGACCTCCCAAGCTGGTGCCGGGCAGCCGCATTGCACTGATCGCACCGGCGGGCCCACTGCTCGAGAGAGACGATTTAACCAGGGCCGAAGCCCTTTGCCGCGCGCTAGGCTACGAACCGGCGCTAGGCAAGAACGCCCACAACCGCTACGGCTACCTGGCGGGTACCGATGACGAGCGACTGTTCGACCTCAACCAGGCCCTGCAAGACCCCAGCGTGGCGGCGCTATGGTGCATCCGTGGCGGATACGGAGTCACTCGCCTGCTCGAGCGGGTGGACTTTGGTGCCATGGCCCGCCGACCTAAACCCCTCATTGGGTTCTCCGACATCACCGCGCTTCTCAATGCGGTAGGCCGCGCCGCCGGCGTAGTCACCTTTCACGGGCCGGTAGCTCGGGCCAGCATGCCGGCATTCAGCCGCGAGCACTTCGAGCGGGTCCTCACCCGGGCCGAGCCGCCTGGGCGCCTGGGCCGACTTCCGGGACCGGCCGGCGTCCTGGTTCCGCAGGAGCACCGTATCGTGACGCTGCGCGGTGGAACCGCCGAGGGTCCACTGGCAGGGGGCAACCTCACCCTGCTTCAATGTCTGATCGGCACGCCGTGGTTCCCCGATCTCACCGGCGCCATCCTCTTCATCGAAGACGTGGGTGAGCACCTCTATCGGGTGGACCGCGCCCTCGCCCATCTGCGCACAATCGGTGCACTCCAACGCCTGGCCGGAATCATGGTCGGCCGGTTCACCGATCTCGTTCGCGCAGGGCGAGATGGCGCGCTCGGCTTCGACCAGGTCCTCGCTACCTATTTTGCGCCGCTGGACATACCAGTCGCCTACGGGTTCCCGATCGGTCACATCGATGCGCAGTGGACTATGCCCCTCGGGGTCCGGGCTCGGCTCGATGCCGATGCCGGCGAGGTCGAGCTGCTCGAACCCGCAGTAGCCTGACTGCCGCGGTTACCATTCAACATGGCAACACCCACTCTTACGAAACATTCTCTGCCCGGCTCGCTCGGCGAGATCCTGATCGATGTGCGGGCCGGCGGAAGAGCGTCTACCCGGCCAGCCGTTCTGGTGCTGCACGGCTTCAAGGGATTCAAGGACTGGGGGATGTTTCCCCCTCTGTCCCAGCGGCTGGCGCAGGCCGGCTTCATCGTCGTCAGTCCGAACCTGAGCGGCAGCGGCGTAGACGATGAGGGAGATTTCTCCCTGCCCGAGCGGTTCGGCCACAACACCTTCAGTGCGGAGCTCGAGGACGTACGCCGCGTCATCGATGCCCTGATGGCCGGTCAGCTCGGCGTCCCGGCACCTTCCACCCTCGGGCTCGTCGGGCATTCCCGGGGCGGTGGGATCGCGATCCTTCAGGCCGCGCGGGATCCGCGAATTAGGTCCCTGGTCACGTGGGCCGCCATATCCAACGTCGAGCGCTGGCCCTCCGCCCAGCGTGACTCCTGGCGCGCGGCAGGGCAAACCGACATTCAGAACGCCCGAACCGGACAGGTGCTTCCGCTATACACCGACGTGCTGGACGACATCGAACAGAATGCATCGGCTCTCGATATCGAGGGCGCGGGTCGGCGGATCCGGATACCCTGGCTGGTGATTCACGGGACCGAGGACGAGTCGGTGCGCTTTGCCGAGGCCCAGCGTCTGAAGGCGGCCAGCGCGCGGCCCGACACCCGTCTCCTGCCGGTCGAGGGCGGAGGCCACACCTTCGGCGCGGTGCATCCGTGGCGCGCCGCCACACCCGAGCTCGCTACCGTGTTCGATGCCACGCTCGCCTGGCTCACTACCCGCCTGAAGTAGCGGCCTCCCTATGCCTGCCGAGTTGACCGGCCGGATTTGTGTGGTCACCGGGGCCAACCGGGGAATCGGCCGCGCCACTGCAGATGGTCTGGCCGAGCTCGGTGCCAGTCTGGTCCTGGTCTGCCGCCGCCGCGAGGATGGCGAAGCGGTATCCCGGGAGATCGCGGCTAAGGGCGGGCCCGTACCGGACGTCGTCGGCGCGGACCTCTCGTCCCAGGCGTCCATCAGGCAGGCTGCGGCCGAGATCCAGGCGCGATATCCCAGGCTGCAGGTGCTGATCAACAACGCTGGAATCATATCCCGGCGGCGCGAGGTCACCGTCGATGGCCTGGAGATGCAGTTCGCCGTCAACCACCTGGGCTACTTTCTCCTCACCAATCTGCTGCTCCCCCAGCTCCGGACGGGAGCTCCGTCCCGGATCGTCAACGTCTCCTCCGGCGCTCACTCGCACGCCAGCCTCGATTTCTCGGACCTTCAATCCGAGCGTGCTTACGATCCCAAGGACGTCTATAGCCGGACCAAGCTGGCGAATATCCTGTTCACCTACGAGCTCGCCCGGCGGCTCGGCGTGACTGGCGTCACCGTCAACTGCCTGGCCCCAGGAGTGGTCGCGACCCGAATGCTGGGCGACTACATGGGAGCTCCCCCAGGATCAGGAGTCGACAGCACCTTCGGTGCCAGTCCGAAAGAAGGTGCGGAGACGAGCATCTACCTCGCCGCCTCGCCCGATGTAGAGAGGGTGACGGGCAAATATTTCGTGAGAAAGAAGCCGGCCGCTTCGTCGCGCGAGTCCCACGATGAGGCGGCAGCGCGACGGTTATGGGAGGTCAGCGAGCGGCTGACCGGCCTCTCCACTTGACCACAAGCGGGGCATCGGCGAAGCTCTTTCATGGCCATTTACGATTACCGCTGCACCGGGTGCGGCCTCGAATTCGAGCAGCTCGTCCGGGGTGAGCAGGAGGTGGCCTGCCCTCGGTGCGCGAACTCCAGTCTCCAGCGGCTGATGTCCCTGCCGGCGCGACCGGTCTCCGGCGGCAAACAGCCCGATTATAGCCGCCTCGGTCCACCCCCGGGCGGCGGCTGCTGTGGAGGTGGTTGCCAATCGCACTCGCACTGACCACCCGGCTGGTTCGCCTTCGCGAGCGTTTGGCCGGCTACCAACCCAACACCGACGACGACGCATCGCTCCTGTGGGCCGCGGTCGCCGTCATCCTCACTCCCGAACCCGATGGCATCCTTCTGATCCGGCGCGCCGGGCGCACCGGAGACCCCTGGGCCGGCCACATGGCCCTGCCGGGAGGCCGGCGCGAGCCGACCGACCAGGATCTCCTCGCGACCGCCATCCGCGAGACCGAGGAAGAAGTCGGGATCCAGCTGGATCGCGAGCATCTGGCTGGAACCCTTGATGACGTTGTGCCGCGAACGCCCGTCCTCCCACCCGTAGCGGTCAGGCCCTTCGTGTTTCTGGCCCCGGTCCGGCCGGTGCTGACACTCAACGCCGAGGTAGCCGCCGCCACCTGGGTCACGATCGATCACCTCGTCCAGCCTGGCACTCACCATCCAGTCCGGCTGGATGTAGCCGGCGATACCCGCCTAGTCCAAGCCTACGAGCTCGAGAATGCGATTGTCTGGGGTATGACCGAGCGGATCATCACGAGCCTCCTTCAACAACTCGGCTAGGAACGTTGGTTCCCTAACCCCCTGGGAGCCTGCCTTCGAACCCACACCCGCACCGGTTCTCCGGCTGGCCTGTGGTGCGTAGGCCGGTTGGGGGGCAAGCGGTACTGGGCCGAACTCTGAGGCTGAGCGCAAGGGGGAGGGTGGGGGGAAGTCGGCGCTTGAAGCCGAAGGGTCGGCCCAGTACCGCTGGCTGGGCGGGGCGGCCAAGTCACCGATCAGATGCACATTTTGGCATCCCACCAGGTTGACATTAGGAGATTCTTACAACAGTCTTAGGCCAACCTAAAACTGCGGATCAACATGAGCCCAGTCCTCCAGTCCGAGACCTTAACCCGTTCGGTCGAAGACTACCTCAAAGCCATCTACCAACTCTCGCCCGAGGGCCGCCCAGCATCGACCAGCGAGATCGCTCATTTGCTCGCCCTCTCTGCCCCCTCAGTCACCGGCATGGTCAAGCGGCTGTCAGAGCATGGGTTGCTGGAGCACATCCCATATCGCGGGGTGCAACTCACCGAAGAGGGACGGCGGGCCGCCTTGAGAATGGTCCGGCGCCACCGGCTGATCGAGGCCTACCTCGTCGAGTTCCTGGGTTACTCCTGGGACACGGTGCATGCCGAGGCGGAACGCCTGGAACACGCCGTGTCCGATACCATGATCGAGCGGATGGCAGCAGCCCTTGGCAACCCCACCGTCGATCCCCATGGCGATCCGATTCCCGCACCTGACGGCTCCATTCACGAGCTAGCCTGCAGCGCGCTGACTGAGATCCCCATCGGTGAGACCGTGGAAATCCACAGAGTTCACGAGAGCCAGCCGGAACGGCTTCGTTACATCGCTTCACTCGGCCTGAGACCCGGAGTTCGGGTCACGGTGGTCGATCGCCAGCCGTTTGATGATCTGGTGACCATCGAGGTCGGGGGCATACGGCATGTCATTGGCCGGGAGCTCGGCCACGTGCTTCAGTGCGCACCGGCGGAGGACGCATGAGCGCTGCCCCGGCTCGTCCGGTCAGCGATCTCGCCGCCTGGCGATACCCTCGCACGCTTCCGAGCCTCCCGGAGTCGTATCAAACGATCCACGTGCCCGCGGGAGTGTCGTTCTGGCGTAAGGCACTCGCCTTCGCCGGCCCCGGATACATGGTGGCTGTCGGGTACATGGACCCCGGCAACTGGGCTACCGACCTCGCCGGTGGGGCACGTTTCGGCTACACCCTGCTCAGCGTCATTCTGCTCTCGAATCTGATGGCCATTCTGCTCCAGGCGCTTTCGCTCAAGCTGGGCATTGCCACCGGCAGAGATCTCGCCCAGGCGTGCCGCGACCACTATACGCGTCCCGTCAGCTTTGTGCTTTGGGTGATGTGCGAGATCGCCATTGCGGCCTGCGACCTGGCGGAGGTGATCGGCTCGGCAATCGCCCTGAATCTGCTATTCGGAATTCCGCTGATCTGGGGCGTCTGTCTCACCGCGCTCGACGTGCTGCTGATTCTCCTGCTGCAGAACAAGGGCTTCCGCTATCTCGAGGCCTTGGTGATCGCCCTGGTTGCGACCATCGGCGTATGCTTCGCGGCGGAGCTGCTCATGGCCCACCCGGAGGTGGCCCAGATCGTGGGCGGCCTGGTGCCGACAACTCAGATCGTAACCAACCCGGTGATGCTCTACATCGCCATTGGCATCCTCGGTGCCACGGTGATGCCTCACAACCTCTATCTGCACTCTTCCATCGTGCAGACCCGGAAGGTGCTGCCCGATTCCAAGTCGAAACGCGAGGCCATCCGCTTTGCGACGCTCGACTCAACGGTCGCGCTGCTCTTTGCCTTCTTCATCAACGCGTCGATTCTGATTCTCGCCGCGGCCGCGTTCCACAACAGTGGGAACCAGGAGGTGGCCGACATCGGAGATGCCTATCGGCTCCTGACCCCGCTGCTCGGCACCACGCTGGCGAGCACCCTGTTCGCGGTGGCGCTGCTCGCCTCCGGTCAGAATTCGACGATCACCGGGACCCTCGCCGGTCAGATCGTGATGGAGGGCTTCCTCAACATCCGGCTGCCGGCCTGGCTCAGGCGGCTCATTACCCGGCTCATCGCGATCATCCCGGCGGTGATCGTGACGGCGATGTACGGGGAACGTGGGGCCGGCTCGCTTCTCATCCTGAGCCAGGTCATCCTCAGCCTGCAGCTCTCCTTTGCCGTGGTGCCGCTGGTCTACTTCACCGGCCAGCGGCGGAAGATGGGCGAGTTCGTGAACAGCCGCCCCCTCGCCACGGTGGCCTGGACCGTCGCGGTCATGATCATCGGGTTGAATGTCTGGCTGCTGGTCGGGACGTTCAGAGAGTGGCTTTCCTAACGAGTAAGAGGTGAGAGGTGAGAAGTGAGACGTTTCGGAGGCTGAGCAAGTCGGTCCTGGTCAGTTGCCTACTTCTTACTTCTTACCTCTCACCTCTCACCGGCCAGATCCAGGACAACAGCTTCCTGATGGAGGAGGCATACAATCAGGAGCGTGGCGTCGTCCAGCATATCAGCGCCTTCGAGCGCGCAGATGGCGGCGACTGGGCGTACACCTTCACCCAGGAATGGCCGCTCGGCGGTATTCGTCATCAGCTCAGCTATACGATCCCGGTTGAGAACATCGAAGGGTTCGGCACCGGGCTAGGTGACGTGGCCTTGAATTACCGGTATCAGCTGGCGGGTAATCCTGATGCGCGAACGGTTGCTGCTCCCCGTCTGAGTGTTCTGCTTCCGACGGATGATGAGGAAGTGGGGCGCGGAGCGGGAGCTCTGGGATTCCAGGTGAACCTTCCGGTGACTCTGGTGCTGAGCAAGGAGATCGTCACCCACTGGAATGCGGGAGTCACGCTGACGCCTTCAGCGCGGAACGCACTAGGCGAGAGGGCCACTACCCACAGCCTCAATTTCGGCGCGAGCTTGGTCTGGCTGTTTCGGCCATCGTTCAATTTTCTGCTGGAAACGATTTTGGAGGATGCTAGGTCGGTGGTCGCGGACGGACGCGTCGTTGGTGTGACAGGGTGGGTGCTCAGCCCCGGCGTCCGGTGGGCATTCGACCTGCCGGGTGATCTGCAGATCGTACCTGGCGTTGCTTACACAATCGGGCTCGGAGAGGGCCCGGATGAAAACGCGTTGTTCCTCTATCTCAGCTTCGAGCACCCCTTCAGCCGTCAGTAGCCGACGATCCTCTTCAGCTCGGCCAGGCGCTCATCGCGCGCGCCACGGAGCACGTCTCCCTCACCCTCGTACGCCCGCTGAATCATCCGAATCAGGTGCGCATGCTCGGCCGGCGGGATGTGAAAACCGTTGTCTCCGTCCCAGCGGGTCTCGACCGACCGGAGCACGGTGCTGAGCTGCGCGGTCGCTCCCGCCTCCAGATATGCCGTCTGGAACGGTCCTGCCGCGGCCCAGCGCGCTGCCAGGCCGGAGGAGATGAGCGCGTCCACGTCCCGCACCTCGAGCACACCATCCAGCACCAGCCGGATGCACTCCCGCCATACTGCGACGGCGATGCGGCTGATCGCATTGCCGGGAATCTCCTTTCGGAGCACGACCGGGATCCGGCCGAGCCTCCGGAGCCAGCTGCGCACCGTGTCGAGGCAGACCGGATCGGTGAGCGGTCCGGGCACCACCTCGATCGCGGGAATCTGCTCGACCGGGTCGAGGGCATATGCCACCAGCAGACGGGCCGGACGGCGGAGCCGGGCGCAAAGGTCGGTGGGAGACAGCCCGGCGGCGCTACAGGTCACGATGGCTGCCATCCTCGAGACGCTCTCAACCTGCTCCAGCAGGCGCTGCCGGTGGAGCAGATCGCTCGTAGTGGCGTCGATGATCCAGTCGGCGTTGGTTACCGCATCCAGCAGGCTCCGTCCCAGCCTCGGCTCGCCGGGCGGCTGGTTGTGATTGTCGTCCATGACCGCGGGAATGCCCGACCCGTGGGAGTGTCGCTTCCTGGTCGCGATCTCCTCTTCTCCCCCGTGGAGTTGAGCGGCGTCCGGGTCGTAGATTGTGACCTGCCAGCCCGCCCCTGACACGAGGGTAGCCCAGCCCCGACCCGCCTCGCTCATGCCGAGGATGGCGACCTTCGGTTCGTTCTGAACGCTCATGAAGGCTCCTTGCAGATATCGCAGCCGGCCGGCCCGCCGGCTCCACTACTTTACTACGGGTACACCGCAGTCCCGGCCTGACGGAACTCGAAGGAATGCATGGCCATACGCGTAAGCCACTGGTGCTGCCTGCCGGCGGTGCTGCTTGCGGCTCGATTGACCCCGGCGGCCGCCCAAGTCTCGGAGATAGCCGTCGAACGGCACCTCGCCCGCGAATTGGACCTGTCGGTCGGCGACACCCTCCGACTCGGACCCACCCCCGATTCCGTCACCACGCTCGTCCGGGTTGCCGCAGTGTACGAGCCTCGGCCGGACCCGGCCGAGATCGCCAAACGGGAGCGCCACCTAAGGATGCACGTGCCAGATCTGGCATCTCTTCTGGGGCTGCCGGATAGGGTTGACCGCTTGAGTATCGGCTTGAACCCCGGGATTTCTTCAGATTCCGCTGTAGCCGCCCTCAATGGCACTGCCTTCGGGTATCGGGCGTACGCCACTACTGCCATAGCCTCGGAGTCTTCCCAGACGTTCCTGGTGGTCAGCCGTTTCCACCGGGCGATCGCGGTTATCACCATAGTCGCCAGCGCCGTGTTCCTGCTGTGCATCATGCTACTCAAGGTGGAGGAGCGGCGCCTGGACGCCGCGGTCATGCGGTTTGTTGGGGTGCGGCGGCGGACCATCTTCGGTGCGCTGCTGCTGGAAGCGGCAGTGGTAGCGGCGTTTGGCTCAGTGGTCGGGACCGGCCTGGCCTATCTCGCGGGAGCAGCCACTAATGCCTACTACGGCCGCTTCTTCGATACGACGCTGATCTTTTCCCTGATTACGCCGGACCTGGTGCTCTTCAGCGTGGCCCTGTCCCTGGCTCTCGGGATAGCCGCCGGGGCGCTGGCCGCGTGGCGCCTGGTGCACACGCGCCCTTTGGTGCTTTGGGGCCGCGGGTGAGTGGACTCGGTTGGCTCAAGAGCCTGGGACGTCATCCCCTCCGTACCGCCGTCTCGATCGCGGGCATTGCCATCTCGGGAGCGATGCTGCTGGACATGGTGATGCTGAGCGGCGGGATCGAGAAATCTTTCGCCGAGATGCTCCTGGCTCGGGGCTATCAGATCAGGCTCACACCCAAGGGCACCCTGCCGTTCGACACCGAGGCCACCCTTTCTGGTGCAGGGGAGCTGATTGCCACCCTTCGTCGGGATACCGCTATCGAATCGGCCGGCGCGGTGCTCGGGACCTCCTTGTACGGACGAGTCAGGGACTCGCTGGTGACGCTGTTCGGCTACGGAGTTCAGCCGGAGGCGCAGTCGCTATACGTGCTGGAGTCGGGACGAGACCTCACGCCGCGCGACAGCCTGGGCATCCTTCTCAGTATCCCGGCGGCGCGCCTGCTCCGCGCGAGCATTGGGGACACTGTCACGCTGGTCGGGCGACTCGACCCCCAGGTGGTCACGGCGTCGGTAGGCAAGAGACTCGTCGTGCGCGGGATGGTTCACTGGGTCTATGACTACAGGGGGCAGCCTTCCGTTGGAACCGTGCTGCCGGTCATGCAGACGCTGGCCAATCAACGGGCAAGGGACCGCGCCTCGCTGCTGATCGTGAAAGTGCGGGATGACCGCGCGGTGGACGGGGTGGCTGGCCGGCTCGGCACGGCGCTCCCGCGACTCGAGGTGAACAGCGTGGCCGACCTGGTCAGGCACTTCAAGCAACGGCTGGTCTACTTCCGCCAGCTCTCCTACATCCTGGGCAGCATGAGCCTGATCGTCACGGTCCTTCTAATCGCCACCTTGCTCACCATCACCGTGAATGAGCGCCTGGGCGAGATCGCCACCCTGCGCGCAATCGGGATCAGTCAGGCCACGGTCATTCGCCAGGTCCTGGTCGAAGGTACTGCGCTCACCATCATCGGCGGCGCGCTGGGAATCGTGCTCGGCATCGCCACGGCTCGGTATCTCGATAGCATCCTGACGAGCTTCCCCGGCTTGCCCGCGGCTTTCTCATTCTTCGTTCCCCGACTTGAGAGCCTTGCCACCGCGGGCGTAGTACTGCTCCTCACCGGTGCCCTGGCCGGCCTGTATCCAGCGTGGCTGGCGGCGCGGGCCCCCATCGCGGCCACACTTCGGGCCGAGGCGACATGAGCGGGGAAACAGTTCTCCTGGCTGATGATCTCTCCAAAGATTATCCGATGAACGGAGAGGCAGTCCACGCCTTGCGGGGCATCTCGCTGGAGGTCCGATCCGGTGAATACGTCGCGGTAGTTGGCCCTTCCGGAAGCGGGAAGTCAACGTTGCTCCAGTTGATTGGGGGGATTGACATCCCCTCGGGTGGATCGGTCGAGATCATGGGTACTTCGCTCGGCTCGCTCTCCGACCGCCAGCTCACCCGTCTCCGCCTCGACCGCCTCGGTTTCGTGTTTCAACGGTTCCACCTGCTACCGGTTCTCACCGCCCGGGAAAACGTGGAGCTGCCGATGGCCGAGGCCGGCATGAAGGGTAGAGAGAGACGAGCACGCGCGCTCGAGCTACTGGGCTATGTCGGGCTGAAGCATCGGGCCGGGCATCGGGTCACCCAGCTCTCCGGCGGAGAGATGCAGCGGGTCGCCATCGCTCGTGCGCTGGCCAACCGGCCGGCGCTGCTGCTGGCCGACGAGCCCACTGGTGAGCTCGACGCCGCCACGGGCGAGGAGATCCTTGCGCTGTTCAGCCGCCTCAACCGGGACGGCACAACTCTGGTCGTCGTCACCCATGACGAGCGGCTCGCGGCCCAGGCCGGTCGCGTGATTCACATGTTGGATGGACGCATTACCCCGCTGTGATAACCACGCTCGCCTTTCGCCATCTTCTGGTCCGCAAGCTCCGTTCTCTCTTCCTGCTCGCCGGCTTCTCGCTCGGCGTGGGTGTCATGATCGTCCTGCTCTCCGTGGGCCAGGCGATGCTCGAGCAGTCACGCGACGCGTCGCTCGTTGGGGGCGGTGAGGTCACGGTGCTGCCTCAGGGCATCGATGTGGAGGCGATGCGGACCGGCGGCCTCGGCGGGATGTTCTTCGGCATCGATCGAGTTCGCTTTCTCGTCCGCCAGATTCTCGGAGGTGAACGGCAACGGAGTCTCGTGCGGGTCGTCTCGCCGGCGATCGAGGGAAAGCTCCTCTATCTTCGGCGCGGCGATCGCACCATTGCGGTGCGCGCGGGCGGCGAAATTCCCAGCCGAGCTCTGGCCGTCGGATCGGGTCTGGATGTACGCAGCGGTCGCTGGGAGGACTCCGGGGCGGACTCGAGCTACATCGCTCCAACCCGGCAACAACTTTATGACGAGCTCGACCGTTTTCACGTGCCGGCCAGTCCGGACTCATCATGGGGCGAGTGGCACTACTTCAACCTGCTCATTTCACCCGACGAGTGGTGGTACCTCACCTATCTGATCGGCGGCAAGGCGTCGCTCGGCCAGCTTCTGGTCACTCATCGCCGAACCGATGGCGCCTACGACCGGTACGTCTCCCAGGTGCCGTCCGACCAGGTGGCATTCGACACGACCCACGCCGACGTGAGCATCGGGGGCAACCTCGTGCGCCAGAGAAACGGCGCCTATCGATTGCGGGGCCTCGCACACGGGCGAACGGGGCAGGTCAGCCTCGATCTGAGTGTGACTCCAACACCCAACCAGTATTTTCCTCCGGTCGAGCTCCGGGATGAAGGGTTTGTGTCCGGTTACGTCGTTCCCGGTCTTGTAGCTCACGGCTCGGGAAACATCTGTGTCGGGCTTCACTGCAGCCGGTTCACCGACGTCCCGGCATACCACGATCACAACTGGGGCATCTGGCGGGATGTTACCTGGGAGTGGGGTGCCGCTCGGGGGAGCAGGCTTAGCCTCCTCTATGGAGGCGTGTATGGCCCGGAACGCAGCGGCGCCGCCGGGGCCTCCAACATCAGCTCCCCGTTCTTCCTGACGCTGGTGGATTCACTCGGTGTGGAGCAAGTCCTCAGGTTTGGCAGGATTGGCTACCAGGGTCTGCGGCCTGCCTCAGGCACGATCGGTGAGACATCGCCGGAGCGATTCACCATCGTGGCCAACCGCGAATCCGATACGTTGCGGCTCGAGGTGCGAGTTGTCGACGCGCTGGCTACCGAGATGGGCACCGGCGGATTCCGCCGCGTCTTTCTCCAGATGCGCGGACGCTTCTCACTGTCGGGTCATGTGCTCGGGCAGACAGTTGCGGACTCGGGGACCGGCTTCTTCGAGACCTACGTCAACTAAGCCGAGGAAGCTGGGCGAGCCCGACGGCCGAGTGTCAGGGCTACAAGCCCAACCTCACCAGTAAGCCGGCCGACCGATACCGGAATGCGCCGGTCGTAGAGCTGACCGCGCTGTTGGTGACCAATCCGAACGCCTCGACCCGATTGCCGTCCCCCCAGCGCTGGCCCAGCCGGCCTTCGAGATGCCATTCGCTTTGGGCGACTCCTTGCTTTCCTACCTGCTGGGCTCCGACCCCGCCGCTCAGGCTGCCGATCCAGGAGCCGCTCTCCAGGTTGTAACCAGCGATTCCTTCGAGCACGGAGAAGCGGTCGGGCGAGAAATATCCAACCCCGGGATGGTCGTAGGACAAAGTTCGACCAAACGCTCCGATGAAGAAGTGGCGGAGAATCTTCTGGGTGAGCCCTGCGGTTCCGCTCCACCGGCTGTTCCCGTCGCTGAGCCAGAGTTCACCGCCACCGGCGTAAACCGTGAGGCCTGAGAGGGGCCGGGCATCGAAGCCTCCCTCGAGCAGCTCCATGTCCAGTTCCCGCTCGATCAGGGATGCGATCTCGTCGAAGGGCACGCGCGAGTAGCTGATGCCAAAACCCAGAGACGGAGCCGGACGGTAGCGGAGTTGCCCGCGATAGGTGGCCACCGTGCGCGGGTCCGCGATCTCAGGGTTGAGCCGCCGGGCGCCGGCGGCCCCGGTGAGCTGGAAGTGACCTGCTGCGATCGTAATCCCTAGCTCGCCACCGACGCGAGTAGCCTGTCGCACCGGGTCGCTGGCTTCGAGCGCGTTCACCGAGCCGAATATACCGACCCCGCCGCCCAGGGGCGCCGATGCGGCCACGGTCTGCCAGAAGCTCGTGTTGTGATCCGAGTCGTTACTCCAGTTGGCGCTGCTCTCAACCGATGGTCTCGCATTGGCGCGGACCAGACGCTTGAGCTCACGAGCTGCCTTGTGAGTGGAGTCGATTGCGAGCGCATAGCCCGCCTGCCGTCCGGCTGCTCCCGTTCGACCCTGCCACAGGTACACATACCCCAGGCCCACTCGGGCGTCGGCGTCCCGTGAATTTCGCATCAGTACCGAGCGATACCCCTGTTCCGCAGAGGCCAGATCGCCCTTCCAGGCGTTGACCTGCGCGACGCCGAGCACAGCGTCCCGGTCGGTGGAGTCCTTCGCGACCATGCTGCGATAGACCGACCGCGCCTCGTCCAGCCGTCCCGCCCAGGTAAGCGTGCGGGCCCGGCCGAGGAGGGCCTCCCTTGATCCGGGCTGGACCGCGAGGACGCTGTCGTAACGGAGGAGAGCGTCGGCGTATTGCTTGTTCCACGCCATCACCTGGGCTTGCGCCAGGCGGATGTCCTGGTCGGTTGGCTCGGAGGCTCGGGCCCGGGCGAGAAAGACCAGTGACGAGTCGAGCTTTCCCTGCCACGAGAGCAGCACGCCAATACGCAGGTTGGCCCGCGCGGACCGGGGGTTCGAGACCAGCTCTCTCGTGTATGCAGCTCGCGCCTCATCATAGCGACCCTGGTTCCAAGCATCGTCCGCCTGCGGTTGTTGGGCGTGCAGAGGAGAGAACCCGAGGAGAATCGCGCCGAGCAGCAGAAAACCGCGGCGCGACCGATCCGGGCGCGTTTTGCACGGGCCCGTGCTCAACCGGTGATCAGAAGACCGCCGCTGGGAGTGCAATGTGCCATCGCTCAACGAGTTGCCCGCTCGGCTGACGGAACCTACGGGGGGAACGGAAGTTGCCTTGCAAGTTTGGAGCCCACCACCCCTGACCCTGATCGGCAGCAACGTAGTACGGAGCCTGTCTCGGCATGTCGCCTCTCATCGCGTTGGAGCCGCTCAGGGATGCTGTCTTTGTCCTGGCGGGTGCCATCGTTCTCCTCTCGCTGGCTCTCCAGGTAGAGCGGGCGGTCGCGGCGTTCCAGGAGAGACGCGCCGGACGGAAGGAGGCTCTACTCACCAAGCTGGTGTACCGAGTCATCCAGGGGGAGCTGTGCATTGCCGAGGTCGCGGCACTTTCAAGGCTCGAGCGCCGAGTGGCTCGCGGGATCCTGCTACGTCTCGCGCCCGACCTCCGCGGGGAGTCTAGTGTCGGCATCGCGGAGCTCTACCGCAGGCTCGGGTTGCTCCGGGCAGACTTCAAACGTCTGCGGTCGTGGCGAGCGATCACCCGGGCCAACGCGGCCGCGGACCTCGGGCTCGTGCGAGCGGCTGAAGCTCTGCCTGCCCTCACCAAAGCCCTCGATGATCCCGATGTCCGGGTGCGACAGGCATGCGTATGGGCCTTGGGGCAGGCTGGAGGGCCGGATACCCTCACTGCACTGGTCCGTGTCTTAGGTGACCCCAACGTCACCGTCGCCCGCCGCGCCCAGGAGGTCTTGGCCGAGCGGGGCCACGAGGTCAAAGATGTGCTGCTGACCTATGCCGGAAAAAGTGCCAACCGGTCCGGCCGATTGGCCGCCATACAGCTGATGGGCTGGCTCCGCGTTGCGGGCAGCGCGGAACTGCTGCTCGACTTCATGGGTGATCTCGATCCCGAAGTGCGGGTGAAGAGTGTGAAAGCGGCTGCCGCGGTCGGCGACCCGCGGTTCATGAAGGTGTTCCACCGGCTGCTGAACGATCCGACATGGGAGGTCCGCTGCCAGGCGGCCAAGGGGCTCACCGAATTCGGTAGCCCTGAGTCGGTCCCGTTCCTAGAGAAATCCCTGCACGATCAGCAATGGTGGGTCCGCCTCTACGCCGCCACCGCCCTGTCCGAGGCGGGGCCCCGCGGCGAGGAGATCCTGCAGAAGGCCTTGGCCGATCCCGACCCGCCGGTCCGCAGCATGGCACGGTATCTCCTGGAGCGGGGCAGTACCATCCCGGTGTTACCATGACCTGGCCGGGGTTGGAAGCAGTGCTCCTGTGGTACGCCGGATTCATGCTGCTGTATCTCTTTGCCATCAATACCTACTACCTCGCCCTCACCATCGCGGGTTTCTGGCGGACGCTTCGTATGGTCCAGGAGCTTCAGCGCCCCGACCAGCGCCGGCTTTTGCGGTCTCCCTTGACACCACCGGTCTCGGTGCTCGCCCCGGCGTTCAACGAGGAGGCGAACGTGGTCGACAACGTGCGCTCGCTTCTCATGCTCGACTACCCGCTCTTCGAAGTAATTCTGGTGAATGACGGGTCGAAGGATGCGACACTCGGCAGGCTGATCACGGCATTCGAGCTCAAGCCCAGCGGCCGTAGCTTCGAGTACACGGTACCTTGCAAGCCGATCCGCGGAGTGTACGAGTCGAGCGCATACCCCAACTTGGTGGTGGTGGACAAGGTCAACGGCGGCAAGGCCGACGCCCTCAATTCCGGGCTCAACCTCTCACTCTACCCCCTGTTCTGTGCGATCGACGCCGACTCCATACTCGAGTCCGATGCGCTCCTCCGACTCGTGCGGCCATTCGTCGAGGCGCCCGGAGTGACGATTGCGGCCGGCGGCGTGATTCGGGTGGCCAATGGATGTGATATCCGAGCCGGCCGGGTGCGCGAGGTCAAGCTGGTGCAGCGGGTGCTGCCCTTGATCCAGATCGTGGAGTATCTCCGTGCCTTTCTGTTCGGCCGCATGGGATGGAGCAGCGGCAATAGCCTGCTGGTCATCTCCGGGGCCTTCGGCCTCTTCGATAAACGCACGGTCGTGCGGGCCGGCGGCTATGCCACCGATACGGTGGGCGAGGACATGGAACTGGTTGTGCGCATGCACCGCCACCTCCACGATCGGAAGCAGCCGTATCGGATCGGGTTCGTGCCGGATCCGATCTGCTGGACCGAGGTTCCGGAAAGTCTACGCGTGCTGCGGCGCCAGCGGACGCGGTGGCAGCGGGGTCTGATCGACACGCTCTGGCGTCACCGAGGCATGATGGGACGGCCGCGTTACGGAATTATCGGGCTGGTTGCCCTGCCGGGGTTCTTCATGTTCGAGATGCTGAGCCCAGTCATCGAGTTCTCGGGCTACATTGTGCTCCCCCTGCTCCTGCTGCTCGGCTACCTCCCCGCCTCGTACGCGAATCCGTTTATGGTGTTGTCGGTCCTCTACTCCATTCTGGTGTCGGTCCTCGCGGTACTTCTCGAAGACATCACTTTCCGTCGCTACCCCAAGGCACGCGACATGGCAGTCCTCGTCGGTGCGGCCATGCTGGAACACCTCGGCTACCGGCAGCTCACGGTCTGGTGGCGGGTTCGCGCATTCTGGGAGTACTGGCGGGGAGACCTCTCCTGGGGTGCCATGGAGCGGCGGGGGGTAAGCGCCGCATGACGGCATCGGTCCGGAGGCCGGCAAATCCCAAGAACGTGGCGGCCCTGGTTGCCGCCGCGTCGGGTGCGAGCGTCGCGGTCCTGGGCGGTCTGGTGGTCGCCGGCTGGCTCGCGGTCGCGGTCACCCTGATCCAGGTCCTTCCCGGCATGCCGCCGATGCAGTACAACACCGCGCTCGGCTTCATGATCTGCGGAGCCGCACTGCTGGCGGCGACTCTGGATCTTCGCCGCCCCACTGCGTTGCTCGGCGGACTCGCAACCGTCATCGGGCTCGCGACGTTGGTCGAGAACCTGTCCCAGAGCAACCTCGGAATCGACGACCTCCTGGTCGAGACGTATATCTTCACCGGCGTCTCCGACCCCGGGCGAATGGCGCCCAACAGCGCTCTGGCCCTGAGCCTGGGCGGCCTGGCTCTCCTGGTGCTGGCTTGGCGACCGCTTTCCCGTTCCTGGCATCGCTGGCCTGCGCTCCTCGGCTCTATCGTGGTTGCGCTGGGCACGGCGGCTCTGGTCGGCTATGCCGCCGGCGTCCCCCACGCCTATGGATGGGGCAACTTCAATCGCATGGCGCTCCATTCCGCCGTTGGGTTCAGCCTGCTGGGCGGCGGCATTGTCGGTCTGGCCTGGAACAAAGCCCAGAGCGAATCCGGTGAGACGCCCGACTGGCTTCCGGGTCTCTCGGCGATAGCCGTCATCAGCGTGACGGTCTTTTTGTGGTACGCGCTGAAGCTGAACGGCGGAGGTGGACGAGAGTCCGCCGTAGCGACTGTCACGCTTGGTACCGGCCTGCTGAGCGCGCTGCTGCTGGCCTGGTCGCTCCGAGCGGGGCAGATTGCCGGACACCACGCCCGTTCGCTCGAGTCTGCCAACCTGAGCCTGCACGATGAGATCGACACCCGCTTACGGGCCGAGGAGACGATGCTCCAGCTCGCCGCGATTGTAGAGTCTTCCAACGACGCCATCTTCGGGGCCACGCTCGACGGGCTGATCCAGAACTGGAATCACGGCGCGGAGCGGCTGTACGGGTACAGTCGCCACGAGGTGCTGGGCAAGCACGTCTCGCTGGTTCATGCGGAGCAGTTGAAGGATGCCGATCTGCTCCAACGCATCGCGGCAGGAGAGCGGGTCAGCCGGCTGGAGACAATTAACCTGACCAAGGACGGGCGGAAGATCGAAGTCTCGATGACCATCTCACCCATTCTCGATCGCACCGGTGAGATCGTGGGAGCCTCGACCATTGCCCGCGACATCACCGACGAGAGGATGCTGGACCGGCTGAAGAGCGACTTCGTGGGAACCGTGTCGCATGAGCTCCGAACCCCACTCTCCGCAATCAAGGGGTTCCTCGAGCTCGTGGTCGATGGTGAGGCCGGCCCGATCAATGAGACCCAGCGTGAGTTCCTGGATATTGCCGTGCGGAACTCGGATAGGTTGGGAGCGCTGATCAACGACCTGCTCGACGTGAGTCGCATCGAGTCTGACCGTCTCGAGATGAAGTCCGAGCCGGTAGATCTGGCCGCTGTGCTGGCCGATGTCGGTGCAACCTTCCGACTCGAGGCCTACACTAAGGGGCTGGTGCTCCGGGAAGAGGTGCCCGAGCTTCCCCTCGTTCGGGGCGACAAGTCAAGACTGATCCAGGTGTTCTGCAACCTGGTCTCGAACGCTATCAAGTACACGCCCAAAGGCGAGATCGGGATCAGCGCAGCGCCGGTCGGGGATGGCGTCGAGGTCATCGTCTATGACTCGGGCATCGGCCTGACGTCGCAGGAGCGGGCCCAGCTCTTCACCAAGTTTTTCCGGGGCAGCAATCCGGTGGTGACCGAGTCGAGAGGAACCGGCCTGGGGCTGGTCATTGCCAGAGCGATCCTCCAGGCCCATCACGCGACCATAGACGTGGACAGTCAGCCCGGCGAGGGCACGCGATTCCGGGTGGTACTCCCGCTGAATGACCGGGCCGCTATCGGCCCGCCCGCGGCGTAGGGGAGCGAAGAATGGCGAAAATCCTGATGGCCGAAGACGACAAGCAGATCGCTGACATGATCGCCTTCAAGCTGACCAACGGTGGTCACCAGGTTATCCGGGCCGAGGATGGCGAGCAGGCAATCACCCTCGCCGCCCGCGAGCTGCCCGACCTGATCCTGCTCGACGCGATGATGCCGGGGTTGAGCGGATTCGAGGTACTGCGGCGCCTCAAGAGCGATCCGGCATTACGCGCGGTGCCGGTCATCATGGTGACCGCGAAGGGCCACGAGCGGGACGTGCTCAGCGGTCTCCGCGGCGGGGCCGTGGACTACGTAGTGAAGCCGTTCAGCTTGAAGGAGCTCGCCGCACGGGTTGACCTGGCGCTCCGGAAGGAGCCTCCCGCCACAGCATCCTAAGGCTGTCGTACACCGGCTTCAGCCGGCTGTGCCAGTGCGGTTCCATCCAGCCCTGCCAGCGCCATCCAGTAAAGTTATCCTTCCGCCACATTCCTCGCGCCAATGCAGGCAGAGCCCCGACAACGTTGGGCGTCGCCCCGGCTCCTTTCGAGTAGATCACCACGCCGAGGTGAAAGTCACCAGCGGTGGCGGTCCCATACTTACCGCTCGTTTGCCGATCGAAGAGCAGCGTTCGTGTCGATGGATCGGTCACGTTCAGCAGGTCCCACGGAATCCGGATCTGAAGAAGGCCGGACTCCTCGTCCAGGTACCAATCGGCCAGGGTCGAAACAGCCTCGGTCCCGTACATCAGGCGCCCGCGGTCATAGGCGCGGGCAGGGAAGAAGGTGCCGTCCCGGCCGAATCTCGCCCGGTTGGTAACGACGAACAACGAATCGAATCGGCCGTCCTTCCGGTCTCGAGTGACCACGGGCCTCCGGAAGAAACGGCCGAAGTCATCGCCCGTCGCCGGATCGATGCGGAATTCGTGGCGCTGATAATCGGGAGTGACCGCCATGGTCCCGCGCTCCGGTCCGGCCAGATCGATCAGGAACTCGAAGCCGACCTCGCTCTGCACGTCGCTCTGCGGAAGCCGGTGCTGTCCCACCCCAGCAAGGTAGGTATCGATTGCCAACTGAATTCCCCGGCTTGCCCAGGGGAATTTTCCGGGCGCGAGCTCCACGGCGAGATACACGAAGGACTCATCGGCGCCTGCCCGAAGCCCCCTGAGACCGCCCGCAGTGTCGGGGGTGATCTGCAGGAGAGGCAGTTTGCGCCACCGCGGCGGATCTTCTCCCAGGCGCGGGGTCGTTGCCGCTCCAGCGTATTCACCCAGGATGCCATAGTTCTGCTCGGCATCCATGACGTTGTGCCACATTCGGGTGTTGTCGAGCGGAATCTCGTAGTCGGTCACCACCCAGTTCTTCTTAAACCATTCATCCAACCAGGCGAACACGATCGATCCGGCAGCACCGGCTTGCCGGATCTCACGGGTGAGCCGGGCATCGATCGCCGCCATCTCCTGCTCGTCGTGCCCGCCGTGACCCCATCCCTCCGGATGCAGGTGGGCTACGCCGCGGCTGGAGGGCACACCATACTCGGCGATCAGCGTCGGCATGCTCCGATGATGCGCCACCAGCTCCCGTAAGTAGCCAAAGTAGCTTGAGCGTCCCTCCTGGGATCTCGCCTGCTGGTATCGCGGGTCGAGCAACATGAAGTCTGGGTAATAGGGATACGCATGGTAGCTGGCGAACCAGCCGGCCGGATTGGCTGGGGTCGGTTCGATCAGATTGGCGTCCAGGCCGACGGCGTCGTTCTCGTATTCCAGCTTCTGGGCTTCGCTTCTGCGGCCACTGCGTTTTCGCCAGTAGGCCTCTTCCGCAGTGGTGGGTTCCGTTGGGTGACTGAGCGGGTCCAGCGTCGGCCAGTTGGTGTAGGCGATAGGATGGAGGGCGTTGTAGCTGTCGGCTTCATACGCGAGCATCGCATCGCATTGTCGGGCGAGCCAGAGATCCATGGCGGGACCCCGCTGCACCCGGAGATAGCGACCGGAGTACGAGCCTGACGGGCGACGGGCGTCGAACGCCTTGACCGCGAATGGCTCCCACTCTCTTCCTATGATGTAGCCCAGGACCCATGGCGAGACGTCGGCATCGTAGCGACCCCCTGCGTGACCCGGTCGGACGGCAATCGTGCCAGCCCCGTGAACCGCATCGACCACGCTCCGCATCTCGCGCTGAAAGCCAACCTCCCAGGCCGGATCGGCAAAATCGTGCCGCGGGGGGAGCTCGGTCCATACTCCGGGGACCAACCAGAGCACGCGATCCGGGTGCGAGAGATTCCAGCCGCGAAGGGCCCGGTAGAATACAGGTGGCAGGATCGTATACAGCCGCAGGGTGTTCGCGTTCATCGCCGCCAGGGTATCGAGCCAACCGGCATAGAGGGTCGAATCCTGGGGAAACTCGGAGGGGTATCGTCCCGGCAGCGCGACACCGAGGTCGACCCCTTTGACGTAGAACGGCCGCCACCCATTTCCCGTCGCGACCTCGAAGCCCTGTCCCCGGGTTCGAGCGACCAGCTGAAGCACGTCCGGACGAAGCCGGCTCCCCGCTTCCGGCCGGTTCCAGTCCGGTGCAGCCCGGTCGAGAAACGAGCGGAACTCCTGGTTGTTCGGGGCCAGAACCAGGGCGCGTCGTCCTGCGGCCGCGGCCCCTGCGGTGTCGCCTAGTCGCAGCGCCGCTCGCGCCCGTCCCTCCCACGCGTCCGAGTTGGTCGGGCTACGGCTGAGCACCACCCGAAACAGTGCGTCCGCGCGGGCGACGTGTCCCAGCCGCAGCAGAGAGAATCCCAGCCCCACCTGGGCGTCGACATTATCGGGACAGAGCCGCAAGGCTGCATCGAATCGCGCCGCGGCCACCCGGTTCGAGTCGGCCCGATAGGCCGTCCACCCCGTTTCCAGTGCCGACACCCCCGGTGGCGAACATAGGGTTTGGGCCGTGAGCCTGGCGGGCAGATGCAGGAGAAGCACGAGCGCAGGGAGTGCGCGCAGGGCACGAGCGGCTTGTATGTTCAGAGTCATGGAGACCGGGGAATCTGGCGATACTCGCACCTTGGGTCGATCCCTGATCGACACCTTCGGTAGGGGGTGGTCCAAGGAGAACATCGATCTACTGATGTCCGTCTACTCGCCGGACCCGGTCTTCATCGAGACTCCGTTCACCCAGCCCCTCAGGGGGCAAGAAGAAGTTCGACGGTACTGGTTGGATGTGCCCTACAACCAATCGGAGATCTCCTTCAGCTCCGGTGAGATCTTCGCCGCGGGCCCCTGGTTCTCGACCGAGTTCAAGTGCGTCTTCCGCCGCCGGCGGACTGGGGAATGGGTGGAGGCACGAGGCGCCATCTTCTGCGAGACCTCGGCGCGGCTGATTACCGAAATGAGGATGTACTGGCACCGGTGGAACGGCGGTCGGGAGACGAGCAAGCCGTAGACTGTCCATTCGTAGTTTCCTATTGCCCGAAAAGGGACGTTTACGCGGCGGCACCCATTCCTAAGCTGTTAGATTACAAGATCTTACGCGATGGCACGGGGTTAGCAGAATGGCGCGCGGTAGCTGGTGCGTGTATCTCCGTGTCCCGTTGCGGTTTCCAGGTTGTAACTAAAGGTCGTTGGGAGGTGCTGCTATGATCTCCGCGTTGCTCCTTCCCCTGCTTATCGACGCGGCCCCCACCCCGGCGGTCGCGCCGCATGACGACCCACCGATCCGCCTCTGGATCAACAACGATCGCCGTTTTCTTCCTGGGGACCGCGCTAAAGTCGAGGTCCGCACCAGAGATGACGGCTACCTGCTCGTCTTCCACGTGGATCCCGAAGGGCATCTCCGGGTGCTGTTTCCGCTCGATCCCGATCGGGACAACTTCGTTCGCGGGGGCAAGAAGTACGAAATCCGCGGACGAGGCGGCCGTGAGTCTTTCGAAATCGACAATACAACTGGCAAGGGCACCGTCTATGCCGCCGTCTCGCGCGACGCGTTCCGCTTCGACGGCTTCGAGAAGGGGGACCATTGGGACTACCGCGCACTGGCGCCCTCCCGGTTGCCCAATGACCCGGAGCAGGATCTGAACGAGCTCGTCCGCCGTGTGGCGCAAGGCGATTTCGACTACGATCTGCTCAACTACTATGTCTCCGACCGGGTCGCCTACCGTTCGGATTATTCGCCGTACTATGGGTCGTCCTATTACGATGGGTGTTACCGTTTCTCTTGCTCTTCGTACTACGGATCACCATTCAACGTCTCGATCGGGCTCTTCTTCGGCCGTCCCTATCGACGCTACTACTACGATCCGTACTTTTACGCCTACGATCCGTTCTATAATCCGTTCTTCTACGATCCCTACTACTACGCGCCGGTTTACCGGCCGCGCTACGTCTATCCGTACTCGCGTTACTACCACGATCAGTACTATTACGACCGGTATCGCACATATCGTCAGCCCAACACGCCCTACCGGTTCCGTGGCGCTGACGGAGCCACCGTTGGGTTCAGAGATCGCTTCGGCCCGACTCGCTGGGTGAATACGGTGTACAACCCCCCGGTCTCGCACATCCGGGAGCCCGCGGTCGCTACGCCGGTGCGCCGGCTCAAGTCTCCAGTGGCCGATCCGCCGAGTAACCGGCGTGCCGTTATCGATGGTAACCGCGGGGAACGCGGCTGGGTTGAGGCCCGCCGCGCACGGGATCCTGATGTTCGGGGTAACGACACCCGCTCGGTCGATGCAGGCCAAAAGGAGCCCAGACTGGTCCGCCGCGAAGTAACCGCGGAGCGGCGCGAGCAGAAGCAAGAGCCGCGCGCGGAGCGCGCACCGGTGGGAAGGCGGGATGTCGAACGTCCTGAGCCGGTTAGGGAACGCCGCGAAATCGAGCGGGCCCCTGCCCGGGAAGCCGCGCCAACCCGGGAGCCGGAGCGGGCGCCCGCCCGTGAGGCCGCACCCGAGCGCCGCCAGGTTGAACGGCCCAGCGCTCCGCCGCCGCAAGACCGCGGCGGCTCCCGACCCTCCAACGATGGGGATCGGCGCCGGCGCTAGAGCACTACCAGATTTGTGCGCGCTCGCTTTCCGGCCGAACCATCGGATCGCCAGCCTTGCAGCCGAACGCCTGGGCAAAGGCCGGAATGTTGGATAGCGGGCCGATGCTCCGGAACTCGGGGGGCGAGTGGGGATCCACGTTGACAAGCAGACGAGCGAACTCCGGCCTGGTCTTGAACCGCCAGATCTGCGCCCACGCCAGGAAGAAGCGCTGATCACCAGTTAGCCCATCGATCGGCGCGGGCTCCGGCTTTCCTTGCAGCGACCGGTGGTATGCTCCGTGGGCAATCAGGAGCCCGCCGAAATCCGCGATGTTCTCGCCCAGAGTCAGCTTCCCATTCACGTGCAGGCTATCGATCGCAACGTAGTTGTCGAACTGTCTTTGCACCACCTCCGCCCGCCGGTTGAACTCCTTGGTGTCCGTCCCGGTCCACCAGCCGCTCAGGTTGCCCTTGGCATCGAACTGGCGCCCTTCGTCGTCGAAGCCATGGGTGATCTCATGTCCTATGACTGCCCCCATCCCGCCGTAGTTCACCGCATCGTCCGCTTTGGGATTGAAGAAGGGCGGCTGCATGATGCCGGCTGGAAAGGTGATCTCGTTGGTCGAAGGGTTGTAGTACGCATCGACGGTTGGCGCCGTCATGCGCCATTCGGTTCGGTCGGTGGGTCGGCCGATCTTTTTCAATTGCCTTTCGGTCTCGAACCGCCTCGCCAGGAGGAAGTTGGTTACGAAGGGGCCGGGCCGGGCCTCGAGTCTGGCGTAGTTTCGCCAGGTATCTGGATACCCGATCTTGTTGATGAATGCGTCGAGCTTGGAGTGGGCCTTGGCCTTGGTCTCGGGGCTCATCCACGTGAGCGCTCCCAGGCGACTGCGCATCTCCGCCCGAATGTTCCGCACCATCTCGAGTGCCCGCGCCTTGGCTTCCGGAGTGAAATTCTTCTTGACGTAGGCCTGTCCCAGAATCTCTCCCACAGCCTCGTCGCTGAAGCCGAGGCACCGCTTCCAACGCGGGCGCATCTCCTTTACCCCTTGAAGAACGGCGGAGTTGAACCGAAAGCTCTCCTGCTCAAATGGCGAGCTGAGCGCGGGAGCGGTGTTTGAGATCAGGTTCCACCTCAGGTAGGCCCTCCAGTCCGGAACCGGCGCCACCCTCAGCAGCGAATCGAATGCCTGCATGAACTTGGGCTGAGCGACATTGACGTCCTTGACGTCCCTGAGGCCGAGCGTGCCCAGATACGAGCTCCAGGCGAAACTGGGCGTGGTCGCTTGAAGGGCGGCCGCCGTGGTGAGGTGGTAGATCGCCTCCGGGTCTCGTTGCGCTTCCCGGGTCATGGACGCCTGGGCCAGCGCGGTCTCCAGCTGCACTACAGCCTTCGCCGAGCGGCTGGCGGTTGCGTTGTCCTCGCCGGAAAGCTCTAGCATCCTCGCCACGTGCTCCACATACTCGCGCTGGGTCTTCTGCGAGGCCGAGTCACTTTTGGTGTAATAGTCACGGTCGGGGAGGCCGAGACCACCCTGATAGGTCTCGGCGATAGTGCGGGAGCTCTGCTTCGCATCCGGCGTCGAGCGGAAGGTAAACCCAGCTGGGATACCCATCTGATGAAGTCCGGCGATCTGCGCCTCGACTCCCTGGCGATCGCGGATGGCGGCAATCCGGTCAAGCTCCACTTTGAGCGGCTGCGTGCCGGTTGCCTCGATCGTCGAGGAATCCATGCAGGTGCCGTAGAAGATCCCGAGCTTCCGCAGATTAGCATCCTTGGTAGATGAGGCGTTTGCGGCGGCATCGGTCAGCACGTCCTTCAAGTACGCATAGTTCTGCTCTTGCAGCTCAGTGAAGCCTCCCCACCTGGGTTGATCACCCGGGATCTCGGTTCGCTTGAGCCACCCGCCGTTGGCGTATCGGAAGAAGTTCTGGCAGGGTGAGCAAGTGGTGTCGAGGTTGGCTGGATCGATCGGCTTTGTCTGCACCTGCGCGGCCAGAGAGGTGCAAATGAGGGTGCAGAGTGCGCCGGCAAGAGACGGACGAATTATCGGATGCATCGGTTCCCCCGGGGGCTGGGCAATATCGGCACGGAATAGCACAAACTACGGCTCACCTGCCTTCTGGTTTCGGCGGACATAGCTCAGTCCCCATTCCAGGATCTCGGCGCTGCGAAGACCGACACGCATGGCCTGATCGACCGCATCCTGCTCCTCCATACCCTGATCCAGCATGAAGTAGGGGAGGAGTGCGCCGCCGACCCGGTTGCCGCTGCCGCAGTGGAAGAAGACTGTCCGCTCGCCGGCTCCGCGCAACACAGCGAGGATCCGGTCGAGCGTGGCATCGTCGAGGGAGCCTGCCCGTACCGGGATATTCACGTATTCCATGCCGAGCTGTTGCACCAGAGCAGGCTCGTCAACTGGCCGAGACTCCATTGGATCGCGCACGTCGAGGACCATGGCGCCCCCGGCCTCCTTCAGCGCCCGGAGCTGCTGCGCGTTGGGCTGGCCCCCGGTGATCACGTTGGGGAGTATCTGGCAGGCGTTGGCGACACCGCTTACGGCCTGGAATGCTGCTGGCAAAGTCACCTCTCGCCTTTCTCCGGGCGGTACATGATGACTCGGGCTCGCTCCAACGTGATGAGGCCTCCACCAATCATCTGGTCCAGCTCCGGGAGGATGGTTTGGATCTTCTCCTCGGTGTCGACGCACTCCACAACGAGTGGAAGGTCGAGCGAGAGCCGCAGCACCTTCTCCGTGTGGATTCCCGCGCTGGCCCCGAATCCCATGATACCCCTGAGGACCGTCGCACCGGCAAAGTGACGCTCGCGCAGGAGGTGAACGATAGCCTCGTAGAGCGGCTTCCCATGGTGCTTGTCCCGCTCACCGATATGGATGCGCATGAGCACCCGTTCGCCAGTCAAACCGTGCATCTGAGCTCCGTGAGCATCT
>JBBQXQ010000009.1:0-48491 GCA_038209515.1 Gemmatimonadales bacterium | reverse complement strand
GGCGCCCGGGTGGTGCACCAGCCGGTGCGCGGGTATGGCAACGCCTACCTCAAGGGCTTTGCCAGCGCCCGGGGGCAGTTTCTGATCATGGGAGATGCCGACGATACCTATGACTTCACCCTCATCCCGAACTTCCTCGAGCTGCTCACCACGCAGGGGTACGACTTCGTCACCGGGAGCCGCTATCTCAACGGCGGGCACCGGCACATCACGCCGTTGCACCGGATCTTCGGGAATCCCGCGCTCACCGCGATCCTGAACAGACTCTTTGGCACCAGGTATACCGACGTGTACTGCGGATTCCGGGGCTTCAGCCGGCGGGCCTATGACTTGATCCGCCCGATGACTCCCGGAATGGAGTTCAACCTCGAGCTGGCCATCAATGCCGGGCTGGCGGGGTTGCGGGTGGGCGAGATCCCGATCGTGCTGGGGCCGCGCAAGGGCGAATCGAAGCTGCGCACGTTCCGCGACGGGTGGCGCAGCCTGCGTATGATGCTGCTCTACTCGCCCAACACCGTGTTCCTCCTGCCGGGGTCCGTTCTTCTGGCTCTCGGCCTCGCGATTCACCTGGCCACATTGCTCGGCGCCGTGCGATGGGACGGGCGGCCGGCCGCGGGGGTTACTGGGGTGTTCGCGACCATTTTCAGCGTGGTGGGCTTCCAGATCCTCAGTCTCGGTCTCCACGCCAAGACGTACTCCTGGAGCCGGCGCTTCGATCCCCACAACCGATCGCTGGAGCGCTTCTATCGCCGCTTCAATCTGGAAACCGGGCTGCTCCTGGGAGGGGGGCTCGTTCTGGCGGGTGGCGTGGTGCTGGGCGGACTGATTATCGAATGGCTGCGCTCCGCTCTGCTGCCGCTGCCTAATCCGGCATGGGCCTCATTCGGGGCGACGCTATTCATTGTCGGATGTAGCACGCTGTTCTCCTCGCTCTTCATATCGGCCATGTCGATGAGCCGTCCGCGCGACGGCGCGTGAGCGAAACCGTTCTCCGGTGGGGCCGTGCTGATTGGCGCTACCTCACCGCGCTCCTCACCGTCGCGGTGGGCCTCTGGCTACCCAGGCTGCGTGGGCCACTCGATCTGCGCTACGACGCCGGCGTGTACTACATCCTCGGCACCTCGCTCGCCGAGGGTCGCGGTTACCGACTGCTGAACGAGCCTGGCGCGATCGAGGCCATTCAGTATCCGCCGGTGATCCCGGCCGTCGGCGCGGTCTTCGAGCGCGCCCTGGGTACTAACGACCCGGCGGCGGTCGGCCACTGGCTTCGGCTGGGCAGCGTGCTGCTTTACGCTGGATATGCCGCTGCCGTGTATGCCATGAGCCGCCGATGGCTCACACCCGGATATGCCTGCCTCGTTGCCTTGCTGTCGGTGGTCCACAGCCACACCATCTTCCTCTCGGATTTCTTCTCCGCCGACGTTCCCTATGCCTTCCTGAGTACGCTCTTTTTCGCCGTCGGTGGTGGGTCAGCGGCCGGGCTCCTCGCGGTCGGGGCTTATGGCGTTCGCTCGGCGGGCATCGCCCTCCTCGGCGCATGGGTGAGCGAGAGCCTGATCCGGCGGCGGTTCAGCCAGGCGGCGGTGCGGAGTGCTGCGGCGGCCGCGGCGGTGCTGACCTGGATGACGTACACGGCCCACGTGAAGGCAAGCCCGACCTTCTCCCGCCCAACTTACGAATACCAGCGTGCCGGATACCAGTTTTACAACGTGGACTACGCGGAGAACATGTCGTACGTGGACCCATTCCGCCCCGAGCTCGGGCGGGTGACGGGACGCAAGGCACTGAATCGCGTACTGGAGAACCTGCGCGGCATGCCCATGACGTTGGGTGAAGGCGTGAGCGTGCACCGTGGCTGGTGGTACGGCGAGGTGGAGAAGCTCAACCAGCGGCTGACCGGTATGCAGGTCCCAAAATGGGTGGCGGACGCCGCCATGATCATACTCTGCGTGCCCGTGCTCTGCGGTCTGGTGCTGCTGGCCCTGCAAGGCCAAGTCCTGGTGGTACTCTACGTCGTGGGGTCGCTGATCATTATCGCCGTGACGCCGTGGCCGATCCAGTTTGTGCGGTATCTGGTCCCGCTGACCCCATTCCTCACCTTGGCCGTGGTCGTGGTACTCGCCGCGTCCGCGAAGCGTGCCAACGCTACCGGTTTGCGGAGGTGGCGCGCGCTCGAGGTTTCGCTGGTCGGCATAGTCGCGCTCATCGGAGCCCAGCAGATCGTGACTCTGTACCGCTCGATGAGCAAATACCCCAGCCCCGCCATCTTTACCGACCGCGCCGGGAAGCGGCACGAGTACCTGCTCTTCTTCTACGACCGGAGTTGGCGGCTCCACGACGACGGACTCGACTGGCTCGCCCACCAGGCCCGGCCGGGTGAAATCGTGGCCACGTCTACGCCGCACTGGGCCTATCTCCGGACCGGGCTACCCGCCGTGATGCCGCCCTATGAGGCGGATGCTCGGCGAGCCGCTGCGCTGCTGGACCGGGTGCCCGTGACATATCTGATTGTCGACCAGCTCAGCTTCCTCGACGTGGGCCGCCGCTACACGATCCCGGCGATCCAGGCTGCGCGGGATCACTGGAAGCTGATCTACGCGGTCAACGACAGTGGACCAAAGATCTACCGGCGGGTGGGCGACAGCGCGAAGTAAACGATGACCGCACCGTCCCGCCGCTCGTCGCGGAGCACCGTGGCATTGGCACGAAGCCACTGCTCCTCCGGCGCCGGCTCGCCTACGTCGTGGATGCGGATCAGCGCGACCCGGTCCCGACCCGCGAGCAGTGCAGTCAGGTCGTGGGGCACCCGGCGAACTCCGAGCTGGCCGACCCATGCCGCGATTGGCACGTCGGCTCGGAGATAACGCGCGATGCCCAGCACGCCAGACGGTATGGAATGCACCAGGATGAGATCATCGTGGCTGGCCCACGCACCCACCTGCGCCGCCGCTTGGCGGTACGGCTCCCACGCCCGCGCGCGGTGGCGGAAGACGTCGCGTAGCCCCGGCGTCCAGGTGGCAACGACCAGTAGCAGGGCGCCGAAGCCGAGTCCGGCGGGGAGTGCCGCGATGGCGAGGGTGACGAGGAGCATAGCGGCCGGCATCCCGGCGAGCGCGTAGCGGCTGATCAGCGAGGTCGACGTTCCTCGGAGAAGGTCGAACATCACGGGACCGGCGCACGACGCGATTGCCCAGAGCCAGATCAGGTCGCGCCCGCCACCCATGGCCGCCTCGCGCCCTCGCCGGAGTAGCGCAAGGCCGAGTGCCAGCACGAGCACCGCGCCGATGGTGTCGACCGCCTTCACGCCGCCCCACACGCCGCGGCCGGAGAGGAGGCTCCAGCCCAGCACTAGCGGCGCGGTCACCAGCGCGCCGACCGGCGGGCGGCCGTCGAGCCAGTAGCCGGTGACGCGCCACCGAGCGAGGCTCTCGGGCACGAGCTGATACCAGGGCGCGATGAGAATCAGCGTCGCCAGCGCCGCGACGGCCAACTGCACGCGCGAGCAGCGACCCGGGCGAGCGGCCAGCCAGAGCACACACGCGGCCCAGACAAAGGCGTAGAAGTAGTGGGTGAGGAAGCCGGCGGCACTTGCGAGCGCCCAGAGCGCCAGCGCTCCCGTCCCCTCGCGATCATGCAGCCGGAGCGTGAGCCACGCGGTCAGCGCGGACATGAACCAGAGCTGCGAGTACATCCGCGCCTCCACGGAGTAGTACAGGCTGACCGGTGCGAGGGAGAAGAGGACGCACGCCATCAGCGCCTCGCGGGGGCCGCCGAGCCGATACCCGAGGAGCCAGATCAGCGGCATCGTGGCGAGCGCCCAGGCAACCGAGCAGGCGTGGAGGGCGAAGTCGCTGGTCCCGGCCCCGCGAGTCCACGCCATCAGCGCGAGATAATAGAGGGGCGGGCTGGTGTCGGAGAGCAGAACCGCTCGGATCACGCGCCGCGGCCCGGCGGGCGGCGATTCGTGCTCCAGGTACCGGCGGAAGGTCTCCGGGGACACGGCTGTCGCGGGCTCGACGAAGTCGCCGAGCGCCGGCACCGCGGCGGATGCCGGGTGCTCCAGGCTGTGGCCGGTGGCCACTGCGAGAGAGAAGAGCTCGTCGGCCCACAAGTCCTGTCGGGCTGCGAGAAATAGACGAGGCACCGCGGCGACGATGATGACGAGCAGGACCGAGCCGAGGGCCGGCCGGATTGCCTTCACGGAGGATCTCTCCTGATGGATGCAGAACGCCGTGCAACATAACGTCGCCGGAAAGCCCCGGCGCCTGGGACGCCACGACGTCGTCGGCGTGGGGGGCGTGCTGCTGCTCTGGATCGCCGTATGGGCGGCGCGGCTGCACGGTCCGATCGACCTGCGCTGGGACGCGAGCACCTATTTCGTACTCGGAACGTCGCTCGCGGAAGGAAAAGGCTACCGCCTGCTCAACGAGCCGGGGGAAATCGAAGCGGTCCAGTACCCCCCGCTGCTTCCGGCGCTGGTGGCGGCTCATCAATGGGTCTTGGGCACCAACGACTATGTGATCGTCGGCTCCCGCCTCCGGCGCTGCTATCTCCTCCTGTCCGGCGCCTATCTGCTGGCGGCCTATCTCGTAGTGCGTGGCTTTCTGGATCCACCGCTGGCCCTGGCAGCCATCGCCGGGACGGGCTTTTCCTTTTATAGCTTTCTCTACCCGTCGGATTCGCTGTACGCTGAGATTCCCTTCGCGCTCGTCTCCATGCTCTTCCTGCTCTGCCTCCGCCGCCGCGAGCAACCGGGCTACGGCGCCGTGGCGGGATTGCTCGCCGGAACCGCGTATCTGATCCGGACGGCGGGCATTGCTCTGCTCGCGGTATGGGTGGTCGACAGCCTGCTGCGCCGGCGGTTTCGCCAGGCGGCGCTCCGAGCGGCCGCGGCCGCACTTCCGGTAATCGCATGGCAGGCGTACACCGCGCGGGTGTCGGGGAGTGCGGCGTATCACGAGCCGGCGTACCCTTACCAGCGGGCACCGTACTACTACTCCAACGTCACTTACGGGGAGAATAGCTGGCTGGTTGACCCGTTCCAGCCGGAGCTGGGGCGGACCTCGCCGCCTGACCTCGTGGTGCGGGTCGGACGCAATCTCCTTGCCCTCCCGAGGAGCATCGGCGAGAGCGCCTGGATTGCCGTCGCCAGCGGGCCCTATCTCGTCGACAAGCTGTACCGCGGTCTCCACCTGCCCTGGTCCCAGCCGCCGCGCGAGGCCGTCCTCGCCGTGACCGGTCTCTTGCTGGCGCTCATCGGCGCAGGCGCTTTGGTGGGCGCTGGACTGCTCCTCAAACGGGGCGAGTGGGTGTTCCCGTTGTACTTCGGACTTTCCCTGGCGATGATCTCGCTGACACCCTGGCCGAGCCAATTCTGGCGATACCTCGCCCCGCTGACGCCGCTGTCTCTGATGTTTCTCATCCTGGCGCTCGACGCCGTGGCGCGCCGGCTCGCACGGCAGGGAAAGACGGGCAGGACGACAGGCGCCCTAGTGGCCACCGCTCCGCTGGCAGCGATGCTGCTTGTCCAGGTGGTCATCGCGGCCGGCTTCCTCCGCCTCCTCCCAATCAGCTATTACGCAGCGGATGGGACCGAGCAGCCGGGCCGGCTCCTCACCTACGAACCGGCATGGCACGCGCTCGATCCCGCGCTGGAGTACATCCGGCGCCGTGCAGAGTCCGGCAAGATCATCGCGACTTCAGTCCCACACCTGGCGTACCTGCGGACCGGACACCTGGCCATTCTGCCGCCACTCGAGCCAAATCCCGACACGGCAGCGCGCTATCTCGATGCCGTGCCAGTTTCCTTTCTGGTTCTCGACGAGCTCGGCCTGCCAGGGATTTCCGAGCGCTATGCGGCGCCCGTTGTCGCCCGCCATCCCGCATCCTGGCGTCTGGTCTACACCGCGCCCGGCAGCAAAACGCGGGTCTACGAGCGGGTCCGTTGAATGAGTGCGTCACGCTCCAGCTTCGGCGGCGTTATTGCTTGGGGTGTCTGGGCAGCCATGTTCGTCGCGGCGCTTTTCTTCGTGGCCCATTACGCCAGCAACGTCCCCTCGTGGGACGACTGGGACATGGTCCCGACCCTTACCCGGAATCAGCCGGTCACCTGGGACTGGCTCTGGTCGCAGCATAACGAGCACCGGGTGCCTATTCCGCGACTGATCTTCCTCGGCCTCAACCGTCTCACCCTGGTCGACATGCGGGTGACCATGTACTTCGATGTGCTGGTCATGGCGGCACTGGCGGCCGCGATGATGCTCACCGCCGCCCGCCTCCGAGGCCGCCCCGGCGCGGAGGATGCGTTCTTCCCGCTCGTGCTCCTGCACTGGGGACAGGCGCCCAACCTGCTATGGGGTTGGCAACTCCAGTTCTACGCGTCGGTGGCTCTGGCCTGCGTGGCGCTGCTGTCGATCGTGCGCGCAGGGACGACGCTGCCCGTACGGCGCGCGGCGGTGACAGTGGGAGTCTGCGCGCTGCTTCTGCCCCTTTGTGGCGCAAACGGTCTCGGAATGGTTCCCGCGCTGGCCGCGTGGCCGCTTGCGCTGGCGCTGCTTCCCGCGGATTGGTCGGGTGGTGCCAACACGCGCGGTAGGCGCATGCTTGCGGCGCTCGGCGTGGGAGCGCTCGCGCTCACTGCGCTCTATTTCGTCGGTTGGGAGCGGGTACCCTACCACCCAAAGAGCCAGAGCGTCTACCAGAGTCTCAAGACCTCGGTTCAGTTCGCAACCATCGGGCTGGGGCCGGCCACTCGCAACTCCTGGCCGCTCTCAGGACTGGCCACGCTCGCGGCGCTCGGGGTCACAACGCTGCTCCTGATTCGGGTCTGGCGCGACCGGCCAGCCGAGCGGGCCCGCGTGGCCGGCCTGCTCTGCTTCCTGGCAGCGCTTGCGTCGCTTGCGCTCGGACTCGGTCTCGGCCGCAACGGATTCGAGACCCGCTACGTCACCTTGGCCTTACCGGCCTGGTGCGTGCTGTACTTCGCCTGGGCCCTCTACGGCGATCGGGCGCGCCGGTGGGCCCCAGCGGCGCTCACGCTTGCGTCGCTCGCCGCCTTATGGGGGAACACCGTGTTCGGGTTGGACTACGCGCGGGAGCTGCGGGGGCAGCTCGGCGGGTTCGAACGCGACCTGGCCGCCGGGGTTCCGCTGCACCAACTGCTTCACCGATACGGACCCTGGCTGCATCCCCACCAGGACATGCCCCAGCGCTACCTGCCGATGCTCAAACGCGCGCGGGTCGGCAACTATACGGCGCTCCAACTCGATCCCGCCTTTCGGGTAGTCCCGCTCGACCTGCACCCGGTGGAGACTACGCAGCTCGCCTGGCATGACAGCACCGCGCGAGTCTTTGGACCACGGCCGGCGCTGCTGTTCCGGCTACCCGGCGACCGCGTCGTCCAGGGTATCCGTCTCAGGTATCGCTACCGGAGTGATGACGGCACGCTGCCCTACATCGGTATCCGCTGGAAGCCGGGTTCCCAGGCCGAATTCGCGCCAGAACGGTTCTACAAGTACTCGCCGACCGGCGACCGGGCGAACTGGGAGCGGGGAACCTGGGACAGCATCCACGACACCGCGACAACGCTTACAGTCTGGATCTCCGACACGATCGGGGAGGTCGACATTACCCCTGATTTTCGGCCGGCGGTGTTCAAGATCGATGAGCTCTCGCTGCTGGTACCGGAGGATTAGGATGGCCACACCGTCCGTGGTCGTGCTCGGTGGGGGGCTGTCCGGCGTCGCGGCGGCGTATACGCTAGCGCGGAGCGGCATCAGCGACGTGACCGTGGTGGAGCGCGGTGACACGCTCGGCGGGCTAGCCGGGAGCTTCGAGCGCGAGGGTCACTTCTATCCTCTGGGCTACCATCACATTCTTCACCGGGACCGGACGCTTCTTTATTTCCTCGACTTGATCGGCGCCTTGCCCCGAGTCGTCTGGCGGCGGATCCGGATGCTGTTTCATCTCGGAGATGAGACCTACGACCTGGGAAGCCCGGGCGGATTCCTGCGGTTCCCGATGCCGGCGGCCGACAAGGCGCGGTTCGTGCGCCTCATGCTCAAGGCATTCGGGAAGCGCGACTGGTCGGATTGGCAGGATCGGAGCGCCGCAGAGCTGATCGATCACTATGCCGGTCCCGGGGTGCGAGAGGTGCTGTTCGAACGGCTGACCCGGCTCAAGTTCGAAATGCCCTGCGCCGAGGTCAGCGGTGCCTGGCTCGGCGCGCGCCTTCATTACCGCGAGGGGTCGGCGCCTCTCGGGTACATTGCCCATGCCAACTGGACCAAAGTGCTATGCGACGGGGTGACACGGCTCCTGGAGGAGGACGGCGTTAGGATCCGGACTCAGGCGCGAGTCGCCCGGCTTCACACTGCGGGGAACCGGGTGATCGAGGCCGAATTGGACAGCGGCGAGCGGATCCGGGGCGACCTCTTCGTCAGTACCGTACCGACGGAGATTTACCTCCGGCTGCTGCCAGACGACACCACTCCGCAGCTGGCCAGCATCCGCTATACCGCTCTGATCTCGGTGGTCTGCGCGACTCGGCAGGTGGTCCGGCCCGAGGCGTACTGGATCAACCTGGCCTCGATGGACCGCACCGCGGGAGCCATCTTCCTGCTCAGCGCCTTGAATCCTACTATCGGGCGGCCGGGAGATACCTGCGTCAACTTCGTTACCCACCTTCGAGGTCGCGATCGGCCGCTCTTTAGCGCAAACGATGAGCACCTGATGGCGAAGTATGCCGAGGACTTTCGCGAGGTCTTCGGGTTCGAGCTGGAGCCATTCTGGACCCATGTCGCGCGGGTGCCGATGTATTCGCCGGTGTTCGATCGTGGCTTTCGCAATCCGCCGATCGCCAGCGCCTCATGGAGGAACGTGTACTTTGCCGGGAACTACCGCACCTTTCCCTCGATCGTATCCACCGGCACCGCTCTTGGCTCGGGAGTAGCCACCGGCAGCGCCGTGCTCCAGGCCCTCGGGCGGTCGACGGACTTGCCGGGTGCCATCGCCAACTTTCGCCTGCGGTCGATGCCTCGTGCCTGAACCGATGGGTGGAACCGAGACACCTATGACCACACTCGACCTTCGCTCGACCACGAAGTCGCAACTGCTGGCCGTGCCCCAGGCGCTGCGGGCACACCAGTGGGTGAAGAATCTCCTCGTCTTTGTGCCGGTACTGTTGGATCACAGGATCTTCGACCCCTTGGTGCTTTCCAAGGCAACGGTTGCCTTCACAGCGTTTTGCTTTGCCGCCTCCGGCACCTATGTCCTCAACGACCTGCTCGATAGTGACGCCGATCGCCGACACCGGACCAAGCGTAGTCGTCCCTTCGCCGCGGAAACCCTGAGCCGCTCCTTCGGGTTCTCGATGGTGCCGCTCCTCTTCCTTGCGGCCATGCTCTGCTCGCTTTGGCTCTCGCCGAAGTTTGTGATCCTGCTGGTGACCTACGTCGTACTGACCAGCGCGTACTCCATCTACCTCAAGCGAATCGCGATTCTCGACGTGCTTCTGTTGGCTGGTCTCTATACCCTCCGGGTGCTGGCCGGCGTTGCGGCTAGCCATGTGCGGTTCTCGACCTGGCTTCTGGCCTTCTCGATGTTCCTGTTCCTGAGCCTGGCCTTTCTTAAGCGCTACGCTGAGCTGAGTGAGCTGAAGGGTGGCGCCACTGAGGCTCTCGAGCGTCGTGGGTATCTCCGCAGCGATCGCGAGTGGCTCGGGTCTATGGGCGGAGCCAGCGGTTACTTGGCAGTCCTGGTACTCGCGCTCTACATCAACAGCGAGCAGGTCATAGCGCTCTACCGCACGCCGCTCCTGCTCTGGCTGATCTGTCCCCTGCTGCTCTATTGGATCAGCCGGATGTGGCTGCTGGCCCATCGCGGCCGCATCGACCAGGACCCAATCGTGGCCACCGTGCGCGACCCGGTCAGCTACGTCATCGGGGGCCTGGTGGCGCTCGTCCTCTACGCCGCCTCGTAGCTGGGGACTGCCCAGGAGATGCGCGCGTACCAGTCGTGGGGTCGCTATCCGCGCACCCAGCACACCCGCGTACTGCCGGTGTTCTGGCGCTCGGAGCCGCCGGCCCTGGGAGGCATCACCGAGAGCGTATTGCCCTTCGCCTGCGGCCGCAGTTACGGTGACAGCTGTCTCAATGACGGCGGCGCCCTGCTCGACGTCACCGGCCTCCGACGCTTCATCGCATTCGACGAATCCCAAGCTCTCCTTCGCTGCGAGGCAGGCGTCACTCTGGCAGACGTCCTCAGCCTGATGGCACCGCGCGGCTGGTTTGTTCCAGTGCTTCCCGGTACGCAATGGGTCTCGGTGGGGGGAGCGATAGCCAACGACATCCACGGCAAGAACCACCACCGGGCAGGCACCTTCGGCACCCATGTGACCTGCCTCGAGCTCATGCGTTCCACTGGGGAGCGGGTACTCTGCTCTCCCGAGCGAAATGCCGACCTCTTCCGCGCCACCATCGGCGGCCTGGGCCTGACTGGATTGATCCTCTGGGCAGATATCCGGCTGAAGCGGGTTCCTGGTCCGGCGATCGCCATGGAGCGGGTCCGGTTTGCCTGTCTGGAGGAGTTCCTGGACCTCTCCAGCAGCGACCAGGCGTACGAGTATACCGTCGCATGGGTGGACTGTCTGGCGCGAGGGCGGCGACTGGGACGAGGGCTCTTTCTGCGCGGCGACCACGCCTCCCGATCCCTCACGTCCAGCGAGGCCCATGACGCTCGCCTGAAGGTTCCGATCGATCTGCCCTCAGGCTTCATCAACCGGACGACCCTGGCCCTCTTCAACGCGTGCTACTATCGCAGTCAGCTTCGGACGAAGCTCCGCAAGACGGTGCATTACCAGCAATTCTTCTTTCCGCTCGACGGGATCGGAGAGTGGAACCGGCTCTATGGCCGACGCGGCTTTTTTCAGTACCAGTGCGTGGTTCCCGATGACCTCGGCCGAACCATTGCGGCGCTGCTGTCGCAGGTAGCGCGATCCAGCGAAACTCCGGCCCTTGCGGTCCTCAAGCGGTTCGGCACAATCCAGTCGCCCGGGCTTCTGTCCTTCCCCCGGCCCGGCATTACTCTGGCGATAGACTTCGCCAATCGCGGACCGGCCACGCTGGGATTCCTGGAGCAGCTCGATCGCCTGGTTGTTGACGCGGGGGGTGCTGTTTACCCTGCCAAGGACGCCCGCATGAGCGGCGCCAGCTTCCGCCGCTATTTCCCCGCCTGGGAAGCGTTCGCATCGCACGTCGACCCCAAGTTTTCCTCTTCCTTCTGGCGGCGTGTCACCGCTGCCTGACGGGACGGCATGAGAGTGCTGATCGTCGGAGCGACCTCGGCCATCGCCGGTGAGACTGCCAAGGCGTATGCCAGGGATGGCGGCCGGCTTTTCCTGACCGGCCGCGATGCCGCCAGGCTCGCCTCGGTCAGGGATGACCTGCTGGTTCGGGGCGCGGCGCAGGTCGAGACCGCAGAGCTGGACGTCGCCCGAATCCCGAGTCATCGCCCGGTGATCGACTCAGCCATCGCAGCCCTGGGCGGACTGGACGTGGCGCTGATCGCTCATGGGACCCTCCCGGACCAGGCACTCTGCCAACAGGAGGTGAGCGAGACGCTGGATGCGATCCAGATCAATTTCACGGCAACTGTCGCACTGTTGACGCTGCTCGCCAACTACTTCGAAGCCGAGCGTAGCGGCTGCATCGCCGTAATCACGTCGGTAGCGGGAGACCGGGGCCGGCAGAGCAACTACGTGTATGGGGCGGCCAAGGGAGGAGTGGACCGATTCCTCCAGGGTATGCGGAACCGCCTCTTCCGGTCCGGGGTAGCGGTGCTGACCATCAAGCCCGGTTTCGTCGACACCCCGATGACCGCCGGGATGAAGAAGAGTCTGCTCTTTGCCAGTGCTCGGAGGGTTGGGTTCGGGATTCACCGTGCAATCGAGCGCCGGCGGAGCGTCGTCTACATACCGTGGTTCTGGAGGCCGATCATGGCAGTGATAAAGTGCCTCCCGGAAGATATTTTCAAGCGCCTTCAGCTCTAGGATTTACATGCGTAGATGCTTCCCGATCTGGATTCTCCTCTGCTCCTTTCCGGTGGGAGCCGCCGCCCAGCAGCCTTCGCCGGCCACTGCGAGTGGAACCCGGGTAGCCCGGGCCGTCGATCCGCGGGTCCTTCGCGCCCACCTCGAGTTCCTGGCTGACGATGCGCTGGAAGGCCGGAAGCCAGGCACCCGCGGAGGCGAGCTGGCGGCCAAGTACATCGCGGCCCAGTTCGCCCGGCTCGGGCTCCAGCCCGCAGGCGACAGCGGCACCTACTACCACCATGTACCGATCATCACCCTCACCCCTCGGCCGACCGTGAAGGTGGGTGGCGCCACCCCGACCGAGCTGGCGTATCGGTCCGACTACGTGCTCTGGTCGATGCACAACGACTCGACGGTCAATGCCAAGGGTGATCTTGTTTTTGTCGGGTACGGCATCGTGGCACCAGAATACAACTGGAATGACTACGAGGGCATTGACGTCAAGAACAAGATCGTTGTGACGCTGGTGAACGATCCCGGTCTTCGCGACTCAACGATCTTTCGAGGACGGATCCTCACCTACTACGGACGCTGGACCTACAAGATCGAGGAGGCGCAACGCCAGGGTGCCGCCGGCATCCTCATGATCCACACGACCGAAAGCGCCACTTATCCGTGGAGCACGGTACAGTCGAGCTGGACCGGACCCCAGGTTCGGGTCGAGGAGCCGCCAAAGTCGCTCCTCATAGCCGGGTGGCTGAATCAGGATGCAGCGACCAAGCTCTTCCGCCAGGGTGGCCAGGACCTCGCGAGCCTCATGGACCAGGCGGCCCGGCGCGGGTTCAGACCAGTGCCTCTCGGGCTACAAATCGACGCTACCGTGCAGAGCGACATCCGCCGGTCCGAGACCAGCAACGTCATCGGCCGGTGGCCCGGCCGGGGGCCGCTGGCGCGTGAGGCAGTGCTGATCGGGGGTCACTACGATCACTTCGGGATCGGCGCCCCGGTGGACGGCGACTCGATCTACAACGGCGCCGAAGACAATGGGTCGGGCACCGCTGCGGTTCTGACCGCGGCCGAGGCCTTCGCGAGGAGCGGCGTCCGGACCGGCCGGTCGATCGTATTCATCGGGTTTACGGCGGAAGAAGCCGGGCTGCTCGGATCCCAGGCACTTGTCGCCAAGCCAACCATACCGCTGAGCCGCATCGCTGCGATTCTGAACCTCGACGTGATGAACATGTATGGGCGCACCCGAGACGTGTCGGCCCTTGGGCTGGATCAGTCCTCCCTCGGAGGCGTGTTCACCCGTGCTGCAGCCGCGGAAGGGCTCACCGTCACCGTAAACCGTGACGCCCTGATTCGTGGGTCCTACTTCAGATCGGATCACTTCCCCTTTGCCAAGGCGGGAGTCCCGGGGACGTCGATCGAGAACGGTGAGCAGTACGTCGGTCAGCCGGCAGATTACGGCCGCAAGAAGTCGGACGAGTACACCGAGAAGCGGTATCACCAGCCCAGCGACGAGCTGTTGCCCTGGTTCAGCCACGATGGCGCTGTACAGCAGCTTCGAGTCATCGTGCGTACAGCGGTGGCAATAGCAAACGCCCCCCACCAGCCGAGCTGGAACAGGTCCTCAGAGTTTCGGGAAGCGGGGGAGGCGAGGCAGCAGGTGCGGTAAGGGGTCACGAAAACCCCGAAAAAGGCTACTAAAACACGAAAAATGCCCCAAAAAATTGTGTTTAATTGCACCCTCGGCTGTTTTTCGCGCTTTCGTTATCGCTTGATTTGATTGAGCAAGGCCCTTGTTACTCGGACCAAGAGCGCCTCCTCACTGCCGGTTACCACCTTCCCCTCCCTCCCTTCTTTCCCGTCCTTCCCGTCCTTCCCGTCTCGCACTATCTTTGCCGCCGCCCAGCGCCTGCCCCTTGATCCCCCGGAGCTATTCTGGACCTGCCTTCCGAGCACCGGATCCCCCTGACATGGCTGCTCGAGAACGCCGGGGCGTCCATACGGTACCGTACCTACCGTGAGCTGGCGCCCGAGGGCCACGTATCTCCCGAGGTTGTCGAGGCCGCTCAGGCGACCATTCTAGAGTCCAAGGCCGCCCTCGTTGTCGTGAAGAAACAGAAGGACAATGGCGTCTGGGGTGGAAACCTGCTTGGCTTGGCCACGTCGCTCGCCCAGGGGGTCAAGGACGTCGGGACCATCCCCCAATACCGGCGTCTTCTCCAGCTCGAGTGGCCGCGATCGGGCCGCCCCTTCAAGCTTGCCGACCGGGTTCTTTTCCGACTCCTGTCGCGCGACGAAGACCCTACGCTCCTGTTCGAGTTCCAGAAGAGCGTCAAGTCTGACCCCGAGGCTGAAGCTTGGGCCCGCGGGATCATGCGAGAAGCGTCCTCAGCCGCCCTCGCCGAGGCGGGATACGCCGATGATCCCCGCCTCAGGGGTGCAGGACACAAGATTGCCAGCGCCATTTCTCAATTTCTTCGGAGCCCTCTGGCGGAGAAGCCGTTCGTTAAGGCGGGCAAGCAGATCGTTCTGCATCCGGAAGCCCACCCGCCGAGCTGGTATTCTGTCGCAATGCTGGCATCTATGCCAAACCTCCAACGGGAGAGGGCCGGCTTTACTGAGCGGCTGGGCCACTACCTTGCCCAACCCGCGCCGAAGAAGGCCTTCGTGATTCAGGTCGGCAAGAAGACCGTGCGACCTCAGCACCTCATCCTCGGCGAACCCATCGAGGCTGACGCCAAGGGACAAGCCAAAGACATTCCCTTGGCATTGTACTACATAGAGCTGCTCGCCCGGATGGGGGCCTTGGAGTGGGCACCGGTAGCGACGAAGGTCCTGGCGCGGCTACTCAAGGATTGCGACGAGAACGGAATCTGGCGGCCCAAGAACCTCCGGTCGTTACCTAAGCAGGGCAACAAGATCACCTACCACTACTACCCCCTTCACCTCGATGCAAAGACCACCGAGGGAAAGGAAGTGGATATCACCTTTCGCTTGGCAGTCATCGCCAAGGTGCTCGGCTGGTCTCTCGGCTATACCTGAGGAAGTCTTGCGAGCAAATGGGTAGTATGTCATACTACTATCCGTGCCTCGCATCGATCTTACCCACTTCGGATTCACCCCGACCGAGAGCCGGGTCTACGAGGTTCTCCTGACCAGTGGACCCGGGACCGGGTACGCGATCGCGCGGTCGGCCGGTCTGGCGCGGGCTAACGCCTACAGCGCCCTCGAGGGGCTCGTCGCCAAGGGAGCTGCCCGGGTGGAGGGAGGGCGACCCCGACAGTACCGCCCCGAGGCACCGGCCGGCCTCATAGCCCGTATCGCGCATAACCATGGCCTTGCCCTCGATCGGCTCAGCACCGACTTGGAGACGATGGCCGTTCCGAGCACGCCTACGGTGGTGGAGATCGAATCCGGGCGAGCCGTGCTGCAGCTGATCACGCACGATGTCGCCCGGGCAAGCCGCACGGTGGGCCTGCTTGCCCCGCCCGACGCGTTTCCTCTCCTCGCCCCGGCTCTGCGTCGCCCCGTGTCGGCGGGTTTGCCGGTCTCGCTCTGGTCCACTGGCCCGGTCGATCTCGGGTTTGCTACGGTCGAGCTAGTGTCCGGGGATCACGGCTGGCCTGGTATGCCGATCATTGCGGTGGTGGACGACCGCAGCGCGATGGTGGGGTTCCGTCAGGGCAACGAGGTTCGCGGCCACTGGAGTACTGCGCCGGCCTTTGTGGCCGCCGCGCGGCTGGCCCTGGAGCGGTTTGGTTCGCCAAATGGGTGATCCGCTCGACGCCGCTTTTCTGGACCTTCAGCGAGAATACCTCGCGTCCATGCCGGCGCGTCTGAAGGAGCTGCGTTCCGACCTCGCCACGATGCGCCAGGGTAGTACCGAGGCCGCCGGCTCGCTGAAGGCCCGTCTCCATCGACTGGCCGGCTCCGGCGGCTCCTTCGGCTTTCTGGATCTCAGTGCCATCGCTCGGGAAGGCGAACACTATCTCGCCTTCAACCCGGGGTTGCAGGACTCCAACGGACTGGCTCTCATCCTCGATCGACTGGAGGAAGCCGTCCGGCGCTCGGATACCCACCTCGATGCCTCCGTAGCGGGTAAGCCCCCGGAGGTGGTCCCCCGGGCTCTGCTCGTCATGCGGCCGAGCCCGCAGCGCGAGAGAATCGCGGAGGAATTGCGGAGCGCGGGATACGAGGTTCGCTTCGGCAGCCGGCAGGACGACCCTGCGGCGACACCGATCGAGGAATTACCCCACTTGCTGGTGATCGGAGGCGAGGCCGGCGATGGCGACCCCTCTGCCGTAGCGTCGGCCTGGACCAATGACTCGAGCAGGCGGCCGGGAGCGGTCGTGTTGGTGGAGACCCTTCGAGGCGTAGACCGCCTCCGTGCCATCGCCGCGGGGGTAGACGCCGTATTTTCTGCCGAACAGGTGGAGCAGAAGCTTCCTCGCTACGCCCGCACCTTCGCCCGGATCGGCCCTCCGCCGTCGAACGTGCTGCTGCTGGATCATGACGCGGTGCTCGCGTCCCGGATTATCCCCGCACTGGAGCAGGCCAACGTCCGGGTGACCCGCTGTCTGCCGACGCAGGTAGTCCACGAAATGCTCGAGCGGGAGATGCCGGACCTCTTGCTGCTCCACACTCGCCTGGTCGGGTCGGATCCCTTCGCGCTCGCCCGGCTGATACGCCAGGACTCCCGCTACCACCTGCTTCCCGTCGTCTTCCTCGGTGAGGACGCGGCCCCCGACCGGGTAGCCGCCCTCAGAGCCGGCGCGGATGACTTCCTTTCGGTGGCCGCCGAGCCTGAGCTTGTGGCGCAGACCGTTATTTCGCGCGCGGCCCGGGGGCGGCGGTTACGGGAGATGGTCCATCGTGACGGCGTAACCGGTCTCCTCAACCAGGCAACCCTGATGGCGGAGTTGGAGGCCGCGGTTGACTACAGCCGGCGCCACGGCGAGTCGCTCGCGTTCGTGCTTTTCGAGCTCGAGGGGCTCCGCAAGCTGAGCGAACGACTTGGGCCACGGGCGGGGGACGAGGTTTTGCTCCACGCAGCCTCGGTGTTTCGATCCAATGTGCGAGCCAGTGATGTGATCGGCCGGTACGGGTGGGAGGCGTTCGGCATGCTTCTGCGGGGTGCCAGTACGTCCGGTGCCGCGGTCCTTGCGGAGAAGCTTCATCGGGTGCTCAGTGAGCAACCGGCTCATACCACAGCCAGCGAGGTGGTCTCACTTCAGGTGAAGGTCGGATCGGCCGTGTTTCCCCGCGATGGCACGACCGCGGCTGAGCTGACCCAGGCAGCGGACAGGGCGCTTCGAAGTCAGAGGTGAGAGGTAAGCGGTGAGAAGTGAGCGGTCAGAGGTGGAAAGCAGAAAGGGCGGCCAGGGAGATTTTCTTCCCCAGCCGCCCTCTCACCTCTTACTTCTTACTTCTTACTTCTTACCTCTCACCTGCGTTAATGCCGAAACCCCGTCGACAGCGGCAGCACATCCCGGGGATTCTTCTCGTCTCCGAAGAGCAACCGCCCCTCGCGGAAGGTGGCGCCACGGAGCGTGAAGGCGAGCACCTCCCCCAGCTCCTGGACCAGGAAGACCTCGATCTTGTCACGCACTTCCTTCGGCAGGTCCTCGAGGTCCGGCTCATTCGCCTTGGGCAAAATGATGCGGGTGATCCCGGCCCTTACGGCGCCAAGCACCTTCTCCTTCACCCCACCAATCGGCAGAACGCGCCCGAGTAGGGTGATCTCGCCCGTCATGGCGATGTCGTGCCGGACAGAGCGCCCGGACAAGGCAGACACCACCGACGATGCCATCGTCACTCCAGCCGACGGTCCGTCCTTGGGAATTGCTCCCGCTGGGACGTGGATGTGGATGTCCCGGTCGAACATGTCGTCCGGGATCTGCAGCGCCGCCGCATGTGAGCGGGCGTAGGTCCACGCGGCCCGGGCCGACTCCTTCATGACGTCACCGAGCTGACCGGTCAGGACCAGCTCGCCTTTCCCGCGCATGGTCGAAGCCTCGACGAACATGATGTCGCCGCCGGTTGGGGTATAGTACATCCCGGTGGCCACGCCAATCTCGTCTTCGCGGGCCTTCTTCTCCGGATGGACCTTGGGCCGCCCGAGCAGGTCGTTCACCATCTCCCGCTCGATCGTAATCCGCTCGACCTCCTGAGCGGCGATCTTCCGGGCCACCTTCCTGGCCAGCCGGCCGATCTCGCGCTCGAGCTGCCGAACTCCCGACTCGCGGGTGTAGCTGGTGATGACCTCCGACAGCGCATCGTCGGTGATGGTCAACTGCTCCGGACTGACTCCGTTCTCGCTGAACTGGCGAGGGATGAGGTATTTCCGGGCGATCTCCTGCTTCTCGCGCTCGGTGTACCCGGCGAACTCGACGATCTCCATCCGGTCAAGCAACGGGCCGGGGATGTTCTGAATAAAGTTGGCCGTGGCGATGAACAGCACCTCACTCAGATCGAACGGCACGCCGAGGTAGTGATCCACGAACGTATCGTTCTGGGCCGGGTCGAGCACCTCGAGCAACGCGCTCGCCGGGTCGCCCTGGAACGAGACACCCAGCTTGTCCACCTCGTCGAGCAGGAAAACCGGATTCTTGGTGCCAGCCTGCTTCATGCCGTGAATGATCCGTCCCGGCATAGCACCGACGTAGGTGCGCCGATGACCCCGGATGTCGGCCTCGTCACGCGCGCCGCCGAGTGAGATGCGGACGTACTTGCGTCCCATTGCCCGGGCGATCGACTTGGCCACCGAGGTCTTGCCGACACCGGGAGGCCCCACGAAGAGAAGGATGGGGCCCTTGGCGATCCGGTCATCCTCGTTGCCCCGGGTCGGCGCATTGGGAGCCGGCACCGTGGCGGTGGCCTGCGGTACGTCGGTGGACTCGCCAGCGGCGACCTCCTCCGCCTTCTGCTCGGCCTTGGTCCCCTCGACCTGGCCCGCGCCGGCTGGGACTCCCGACTCGCGCGCCCGCTCCGCCGCTTCCTGCTGGAGCCGGAGCTGCCGAACGGCCAGGAACTCCAGCACCCGATCCTTTACATCGCCGAGTGCGTAGTGATCCTCGTCGAGGATACGCTGGGCCTCCGGCAGCTCGAGGTGCTCTCTGCTCCGCTCGTTCCAGGGCAGCTCGGCGACGTTCTCGAGAAACGTCCGGATGACCTGCGACTCCATCGACTCGCGTCCGATCCGGCTGAGCCGGCTGAACTCCCGGTCGACTTCCTTGCGTGCATCGGGCGTTAAGTCGAGCGCGGCGAGCTTCTCCTTCAACTCCTGGAGGTCATCCCGCTCATCGCCCTCGCCCAGCTCACGCTGAATGGTCTTGAGCTGCTCCCGGAGGAACATCTCCCGCTGCCGCTCGCCCAGCTCTTCCTGCACCTGCGATTTGATGTCCTCCTGCGCATCGAGCACGCCGATCTGGCGCTGGACGTGAACCAGCACCCGCCGGAGCCGCTCTTCGACGCTCAGAGTTTCCAGCAGCATCTGGCGCTGGGCAGGGGTGATGTCTATGTACCCGGCCACGAGATCCGCGAACTTGCCCGGTTCGTTGACCCCAGCGAGGACTTGTTGCACGACGTCGTCGGGAAGGCCTGACTTTTGGCCAAGCTCCGCGGCCCGGACCCGGGCTTCCTTATGCAAGGCGACGAAGGCCGGATCGTCGGGACCGATCGGCGGCATCTCTTCGGCCTCACGAACGATCGTCTGGAGGTAGCCATCCCGCTCGCTATAGTGGATGGCAATGCCACGCCGCTCGCCATGGAGCAGGAGCTGCATGCCCGACAGCCCACGCTGAAGCTGGCCGATGCGGGCGATGGTGCCGATGGTATAGAGTGCCTCCGAGGTCACGCTCTCGACGTTCTGCCGTTGGGACACGGCGAAGACCAGGCGTTCTGGGCCGGCGAGCGCCGCCTCGATTGCGCGCAGCGTGGCTGGCCTCCCAGCGCCGATCGGCGCGGTGACACCCGGAAAAAGGACGACCTCCCGCAACGGGAGGACCGGTAGCGTCAATCTTTCAGCCATTCAACTACTCCTTAAGAGCCCCACTCGGGGCGAAATGACAGTCCCACGGGATCGAACGGCGGATGATTTGCACCGTCCGTGCCACCCAAAGGCCGTGGCGAAAATGGTTTGGGACCCATTAGAACCACTTGGGCGGCCCTACGGTTCCCATTCTCGCCGGAAGTCGGCGGGCGCAACCTCTTTTTGTCGGTAGCGGGGGGCCGCGACTGCCAATATGGCCCGTAAGGAGCTAGGAGTTAGGAGTGGGAGCTTGGAGCTTGGAGCCTGAGATTGAGACTTCCTAGCTCCTGGCTCCCAGCTCCCAGCTTATTCGGTTGCCGCTCGCCCTTTAGGAGTACAGATTGTCTGCCATGCTGGGCGTGCTTGTCTTCGGATACGAGAGGCAGCGAGGCGCATGACGGAACCGAGCGAGACACCGCTCCCCACCCGTCTGGCCGAGGCCCTGGGCGCCGCGTATACCATAGAGGGGGAGATCGGGCGGGGTGGAATGGGGGTGGTCTACCGTGCGCGCGACGAGCGTCTTCAGCGCCGCGTCGCCATCAAGGTGCTTCCCCCCGAGCTCGCCTTCCAGCAGGACATCCGTGAGCGCTTCACCCGGGAGGCGCAGACCGCCGCCCGGCTCTCCCATCCGCACATCGTTCCCATCCATAGCGTCGGCGAAGGCCGGGGCCTGGTCTACTTCGTCATGGGTTACGTGGACGGCGAGTCTGTGGCCGCCCGGATCCGTCGGCGCGGCCAGCTCCCGGTGGAGGAAGCCCGGCGCATCATGAAGGAGACGGCGGACGCGCTCAGTGCCGCCCATTCCCTCTCGGTCATTCACCGCGACATCAAGCCCGACAACATCCTGCTCGAGGGCACCCGCGGCCGGGTCATGGTCACCGACTTCGGCATCGCCAAGGCGCTTTCGTCCACCTCCGGCGCCACGCTGACCGGCATTGGTGTGGCGATAGGCACACCGGCGTTCATGAGCCCGGAACAAGCGGCGGGCGAGCGGGACATCGACGGCCGCTCCGATCTGTATAGTCTCGGCATTGTCACGTACCAGATGCTCACCGGAGAACTGCCCTTCAACGCGCCGTCGGTCGCCGGCATCCTGATGAAGCAGATCACCGAAGCCGCACCCGACCTGCGTCGCAAACGGCCCGACATCCCGGAAGACCTGGCCCTGGCTGTGGCGCGCTGCCTGGAAAAGGATCCCCAGAACCGCTGGCCCACGGCAGATGCGCTGCGCCGGGCGTTGGAGAGCCGGACGACCGCAGGGTACGAGCCCACCGGGGTGCAGCGGGGCGCTCCAGCGGCGCAGAGGGGCAGCGGGGCGGGTGCCCCCCGGGCGGGTGGGCAGTGGAAAAACGAAAGTGCAAGACGGCCTGAGCGTTTTCCGAAGGACCTAGCACGGCAACGGGGATCGGTGAATGCTCCGCCCCGGAACCGGGAGCTTCAGCCTGCCGCCGCCCCGCCCCGCCGCCACACCGCCCCACGTCGACGCGATCGCCACAACGAGATGCCGGTGCCCGACACCGGTGAACCCCGGATCATTCAGAAGGTACGCGGCCAGTTCGCCAGCTGGGCCGCGGTGTCAGCGGGATGCATGGGCATCAACGTGGCCACGGGGCTCGATCATCCCTGGTTTCTGTTCCCGATGTTCGGCATGGGAATCGGGCTGCTCCGGAACTACGCCACACTCTGGCAGGCGGGCTACAGCTGGCGAGACGTATTAAGTCGTCCACCCGCTGCGGATGCGCTCGAAACGACGATGACCAAAGGTGGGCGGGCGGGTCGTCCAGCTCCCCTGCCGAGCGCGGAAGAGTACGGGTCTCAGCTGCCGGCGGTGATGCAGGTGCACGGGGACAGGGTCGCGATCTTCAAGCTCCTGGCCAAGCTGCCGGCATCAGAGCGCAAGATGCTACCCGAAATTCAGCAGACGGCGGAGGCGCTCTACGACAGGGCCACCGATCTTGCCCGCACCGTGCACGCCATGGATAGCAATCTGGACTCGGAGGGTCTGGCACAGATCGACGAGCGCATCGCGGCACTGGCGCGGGAGCCGGACGATCCCGAGCGGGCTCGCCGTCTGGGACTGCTGGAGCGTCAGCGACAGACGATCGCCGATCTGCGCGGCCGCCGGAGCCAGGTGGCGAGCCACCTCGAGTCCTGTGTCTTGGCCATGCAGAACGTCCGGTTCGACCTGCTGAGGCTTCGGTCGGCGGGAGTCGCGGCGGTGCTGGGCGATCTGACCCAGGCCACTCAGAAGGCGAAGGCCCTCTCCCGGGATGTCGACAACGTCATTGCGGCCGCTGGAGAGATCCGGGAAGTCATGAAATAGCACGCTACGTCTAGAACGCGGCCAGCTCCATCATTGCGCGCTGGAGACTCTCGACCTGAGGGAGAATCACCTCTTCCAGGTCGGGGGCGTACGCCACGAAGGTATCGGTGGCTGCCACACGCTTCACCGGCGCGTCGAGATGGGCAAAGGTTTCGTCGGCGATCCGAGCCGCTATCTCCGCTCCATAGCCCCACGACAGCGAATCCTCGTACGCGACGATCACCCGGTTTGTCCTGCGCACGGAGCCGTAGATCGTGTCCCAATCCACCGGCGAGAGCGAGCGGAGATCGATCACTTCGACGCTGACGCCGTGCTGGTCTTCCATCGCCTTGGCGGCAAGCAGGGTGCGCTGGACCACGGCCCCATAGGTCACCACGGTGAGGTCGGTTCCCTCCCGCACCACCTTGGCCTTGCCGAACGGAATCATGAAGTTGGGGCCGGGATTGGGCGCCTTGTTGTAGGTCTGGCGGTACAGGTGCTTGTGCTCGAGGAAGAGCACTGGGTCCTCGCAGCGGATCGCCGTGCGAAGAAGCCCGTTGGCGTCGAGAGACGTCGACGGGCAGACCACGCGGAGCCCGGGAACGCCGGTAAAGACCGCCGCACCCGTCTGCGAATGGTAGACCGAGCCACCCTTGAGATAGCCGCCGTAGGTAACCCGCACCACCACCGGAGCCGAGAACGCGTTATTGGATCGCCACCGCATGAGGGCCAGCTCGTTGCGAAGCTGCATGTACGCCGGCCAGATGTAGTCGAAGAATTGGATCTCGACAACCGGCTTGAGCCCCCGGGTGGCGAGTCCGATCGCGCGCCCGATGATGTTGGCCTCGGCAAGCGGCGAGTTGTAGACCCGGTCACTGCCAAATGTGCGTTGCAGTCCCCAGGTCACCTTGAAGACCCCGCCCTTGCCCTTGACGTCGCCGAGGTTCTTTTCGCGGCTGCAGTCGGCCACGTCCTCGCCGAAGAGCACGATCCGGGGATCTCGAGCCATTTCATCCCGGAGGCAGATGTTCAGCAGGTCCACCATGGTGGTCGGGTCACCGATGAAGCGGGGATCGTCCTCGGTGTCGAACTGCTCCGATGTGGGGTCGACGTCGGGCGAGTAGACGTAGTCGTAAACGGTATCGGTACCGGGCTGGGGCGAGGCCAGCGCCACGTCGGCGGCGACTTGCACCTCCTCCTCCACCTGACTCACGATGGAATCGAGCTCAGCCTGAGTGGCGATGCCCTGGCCGAGCAAGTGCTTGGGAAACCGCACCAGGGGATCCCGTTCCGCATCCGATTGGCGCTCGACCGTTGGCCGGTAGTGAACCTCATCGTCCGAGAGCGAGTGGCTGTAGGGACGGATGACGTGGGCGTGTACCAGCGCGGGCCCCTTCCGGGCCCGGGCGTACTCTACAGCCTTGGTCAGAACGTCGAAGGAAGCGAGCGTGTCGCAGCCGTCCACTTCCTGAATGAAGAGGCCGGGAAATCCCGTGAGCAGCTTGGAGATCGAGCCGCCGGGCGTATTGACCTCGACCGGTACCGAGATCGCGTAGCCGTTGTCCTCCACCAGGAATACCACCGGGAGCTTGAGGTTGGTGGCGGTGTTGAGCGCCTCCCAGAATTCCCCCTCACTGGTGGTGCCGTCACCCGTGGTGCAGAGGACCACTTCGTCCCCGTGGATCAGCTGCTCCTTGTCCGCGATGCCGGTGATGCGACTGTAGCGCAGCCACGCCTCGGCGCACCCGACGGCCTGGAGGAACTGGGTCCCGGTGGGGCTCGAGGCGCTGACGATGTTCAGCTCCTTATGCCCCCAGTGCGAGGGCATCTGGCGGCCACCGGAATTGGGATCGTCGGCGGCGGCAACAGCGGAAAGGAACTGCTCAGTAGCGGTCATACCGAGGCCGAGGCAGAGGGCCCGGTCCCGGTAGTAGGTGTAGAACCAGTCGTAAGAGGGGCGAAAGACCTTGGAGGCGGCCGCCAGGACGCCTTCGTGCCCTGCCCCGGAAATCTGGAAGAAGATCTTGTTCTGTCGCTTGAGCTGGATCTCCTTGTCGTCGATCCGCCGGGCGAGCAGCATGATTCGGTACAGGTCGAGCAGATCCGGCTTGTCGAGCCTGGCAGAGGTCTTGGGGCGACCCGAAGTGCGTGTGGCCATGGAACTCGAGGTCAGGGTCACAGACGGCTGAACACCTTTCAAAGATAGCGGTCGCCTGACCGGGCTGGCAGGCGGCCTTCAGGGCTTCTGGCCGCTTTACGACAGGAATCAGCGTGGGGGGTTAATGCTTTCTCGCAACCCCACCGGCGGGCTGTTGATATACGACCTTGCCGCCTACAATCGTCGCCCGCACCTCAGCTTGTTCGATGGCCTCGGGTGGAATGGCCGTCAGGTCCTGATCGAGCACCACGAGATCCGCCAGGTAGCCCGGGGCGAGCTTGCCTCTGGACCGCTCGGCAAAGACTCCGTAGGCGTTGCCGACCGTATAGGCCCGGAGCGCTTCTTCCACCGTGATCTTCTGGTCCGGCACCCAGCCGTTGGGGTTCTTCCCGTCCAGTGTCCGCCGGGTGGCAGCGGCGTAAATGCCGAGGATGGGGTCGATTGGGGCCACGGTCCAGTCGGAGCCGAACGCGAGGTGGGCCCCGTTGTCGAGGAGTGAGCGGAAGGCATACGTGGTCTTGATCCGCTCTGGACCGATCCGCTTCTCGGCCCAGCGGCCATCGTCAATAGCATGGTAGGGCTGCATCGAGGCTATATCACCGCTGTGCGCCAGGCGCACGATGTCCTGCCGGCGGAGATGCTGGGCGTGCTCGATGCGGAAGCGCCGGTCTCGTGGCCCATGGGCCTTGGCTACGCTGTCGTAGATGTCGAGCAGCAGGCCGTTGGCCCGCTCGCCGATGGCGTGGACGGCCACCTGGAGGCCCGCCGAATCCGCGGCGCCGATCCAGCGACGCAGTGAGTCCTCCGGCGTGACCAGCACGCCGGAGGTCTTGGGGTCGTCGTTGTACGGGCTATAGAAGAGCGCGGTGGTCGAGCCGAGCGAACCGTCCACATATCCCTTCACCCCACCAATCCAGACCCAGTCATCGCCGCGGCCCAGCTTCGCCACCGTGTCGGCCACGGCGTGCCAGGTTTCGAGCGGAAAATAGAGCGCCGCGCGGGCGGTGAGCGCGCCGGCCCGCTTCGCGCGCAGGTAGGTACCCAAGTCAGCCGGGGCGACGCTCACGTGCGCAAAGGCCGTGACGCCCTTGGACGCAGCGTAAGCCAGCGCGCGGCGGAGGGCCGCGTCCCGCTGTCCGCCGTTGGGCTGAGGGATCGCTCGCAGCACCGGTCCCATCGCCTCGTCTTTGAGGATACCGGTGGGCTCGCCGGTGCCCGGGTCATGCACGATCACGCCGCCCCGAATGTCCTTGGTGGCGCGGGTGATCTTCGCGGCCCGGAGGGCGGCGCTGTTGGCGAGGCCCATGTGGCCGTCGAGCCGGTTGACAAACACTGGGTTGTTGGGTGTCACCGAGTCTATCCACTCGCGCCGGGGAAGCGGTGCACCCGGCCAACGCTCATGGTCCCAGTCTCCGCCGAGAATCCACTCCCCGGGCTTCCGCTCCAGGGCGTAGTCCTTCAGCCGAGCCACGAACTCCTCGGGCGAGTCGGCCGGACGTAGGTCCACGCTCGCGAGCTGAAAGCCACCGTCGGTGAAGTGCAGGTGTCCGTCCATGAAGCCGGGCACCACCATCGCTTTACCGTTGCTGATCACCTTGGTGCTGCTCCCCACCTGCTTCGCAATCGACGTGCTGTCCCCCACCGCCACGATCCGATCGGCGACCACCGCCACACCCCCCGCCCACGGCCTGACCGAGTCGCCGGTCCAGACCCGGCCGTACACAACCAGGTCGGCCGGGCGAGATGAAGCGGGAACAGCCCGGCACGAGAGGACCCCTGCCAGAGCAATCAACGGCAGACAAGTAAGCGGGGTCTGAGGCATCAAGGCAAAGCCTTTCAGGGGAGCTTCGTGAGCCGGCGGATGGCTTCGAGCTTCTCGAGCGCGCTACCGCCGGACGCCGCGGGTGCCACCGAGAAGAGATCGCGGATATCGAGCAGAATCTCGAGCATGAGCTGGTCACGCATGAAGGCGCTGTCCAGATCGATCATGCGACCCTGGTCCGCGGCCTGCTTGGCCCGATCGTAGGACTCCCGGTAGATCGACTCGAGGTTGGCGAGGATGCGTTCGCGGGAGCGCATGATGTCAAATAATAACAAATCAAAGCTCTACCGGATCAGGAGTTCAGGCCCTGGCGGCGTTGAGGTCGCCGCAGTGAGTGAGTAATTGCGTACGCAAGACCCGTCGTACCGAAGTCATTCACTTTGCGGTAGTTGGCCTGTGACCTCTGCTTTTCGGTGGTGGGAACCTTTGATGCCGCAACGAGTTAAGTCCCGCCCCCATAACGGCACCCTTCGTGCTCAATCCATGCCCTATGACCACCCGACTACTTCCTGGGCAGCCCCGCAGCCGGGGGCGGCGCGGCTTCACCATGGTCGAGATGGCGCTGACCTTGTGCGTCATCGGCATCCTGACCGCCATGATGGTTCCTAAGATCGGGCGAGTAATCCAGGCAAGTCAGGTCCGGCGATCAGCCACCATCGTGGCGGGCGACTTGGAACGGGCCTTCACCATAGCTGCCCGCTACCGCAAGCCGATGCGGCTCTCCTGCGTATGCGGCTCGGGAACCTACACCATCGCGGACCGCACCGGTGGCACTGTCCGTCTTTCGCGCAATCTCCGGGCCGATAGCGACCTGGGGCTCATGACGCTGACCTTCTCTGCTACACCCGTGGACATCTACCCCTCGGGCGTTGCTACCGCGGCGGAGACGGTGACGATCACCTCCGGTGTCAGTACGCGAACTATTGTCATGACCACTGCGGGCCAGGTGAGGATACTGCCATGATCCGGCGACTCCAGGTAGCCAAACAAAGCGAGGGCTTCACCCTCATCGAGGTTCTTATCTCGATCACGATTCTCTCGCTCAGCACGCTTGCGTTAGCCACGCTGCTGGCGCGCTCCTCACGCCAGGCCACGGCCGCTTCCGCGAGCGTCTATCAGATCGCCGCTCTGACGGAAGAGGTCGGGCGTCTCGGCGCAATGCCGTTTACCGCGCTTGCGGCCGGAACCACTTGCGTCACGGTGACAGCCCGCCCGTTGCCCCATACTCGGTGTAGTACCATCACGGACATATCGGCGAAGAGAAAAACCGTGAAGGTGAAGGTCACCCCCTCGGGCAACCCTCTCCTGACGGCGGACTCGACCATGTTCGAGCGCAGCATCTCGGGCGACGCGGTTCCTCCGCTGAACACTCCATGAGGACCCGGCTGATGTCCCGACGAGGCTTTACCCTGATCGAGCTTATGGTCTCGCTGATCGTGGCCACGATCGTAGGAGGGGCCCTGGTGCGGATGACGCTGGCGCAGGCCCGTTTCATGGACCAGCAGGAAGCCTGGCGCAGCGCCCGCAGCGTCTCGCGCAGCGGGATCAATCGCCTGGTATCTGATCTCAGAAACGTAGAGGCGGTGGGCGGCGTCGAAGCTGCCGTGGCGGGTGGGCAGGATTTCACCATCCGGGTCCCTTACGCCTTTGGTGTTCTCTGTAGAGTCAACGCGAACGTGACCACAGTGAGTCTGCTGCCGGTAGACTCCGCGATGTACAACGGTCCCGGATACTCTGGGTTCGCCTGGCGGAAAAACACCACGGGAGCTTACACCTACGTGGCAGGTACAGCGCTGCCTGTCCTACCCGGCACCGTGATCGATTGCACCGGTGCGCTTCCCGTGGGGTTCGGGATCACAACTGTCGCCTCGATCAACGGCTCGCCCGCCGGTCAGGTAGTCAACCTCACGAGCGCGGCTGGCCTGCTCGCGCCTCCAGCCGGCCCTGACGTGGGATCCATCGTGTTCCTCTACCGCCAGGTGCGGTATCAGTTCAAGAACTCGGTCAGCGTTCCGGGTCGCACCGCATTGTGGCGAACCACGCTCGGGATCGGAGGAACGACGGAGGAGCTCGCGGCCCCCTTCGCCAACACCGCCAGGGTGAACTTCTACGTTCTCAACACCGCAACGGCGCAGGCAGCCGTGCCGGCACTGTTGTCGGATATACGCGGTCTGGAGCTGGTACTCGACGGCATGAGCGAGCGGACACCAGGCGGAAGCACTGCGCCGAAGACGGCCAACGTGACTACTTCAGTCTTTTTCCAGAACCGGCCCGACTGACACTTCTGAGAGAGGCATACATGTCTGCCCGGCTGAATAGACGGGGAGCAACGCTCCCACTCACCATCCTGGTCGTAGTACTCCTCGGCGTATCGGTCGCGATTGCGTATATGCGGCTTTCCTCCGAGCGGCGCACCACCGGCGATGCCCAGGCCCAGCTGAACGCCTTTGCCGTGGCGCAATCGGGGCTTTCGCGGTACATGTCTGCCGTCGCCGCCAAGCCCGCGGCCAGCCCGGCGGATATTACTTACAACGACCTGCCCGGCGGCACCGCCGTAGTAACCGTGCGGATGCTGCGGGAATCGACCACGACACTTTTGCCCGCGGTTTACGTGGTCACCTCTCGGGGCACGAACACCACCGCCAAGCGCTATAGCGCAGCTGCCGCGCCGGCCGAACGCACCGTAGCGACATATGCTCTCTGGACCCCGGCGCCATTCGACCTCAACGGGGCCTTCACCAGTCTTTCCGGTGTCCAGCAGAACGGTGCCGGCTCGGGGGGGCTCAGCGGGGTAGACCGCTGTGTCGCGGCCGGCGGCTCGCAGCCGGCAATCCCGGGTGTGGCGGTGCCGGTCGGGACCTACTCGGGGTCGACCGCTCCCATTGACGGCAACCCGGACGATACTCCTCACGAGATGGGCACGCCGGGCACGGGAGGCACCGCCAAAGATTCGGTGCAGATCGATTGGGCCGGGATCGTGGCGGGAACGACGTTCCCCCCGGACTACACGGCTTGGCCCGCTTCCTTCGCGAACTGGCCAGTGACCAAAATCACCGGAGACTTGACGATGCCCGGCAGCGGGAGCGGGATTCTTATCGTCACGGGCAATCTTACCTGGAATGGAACGCCGTTGAAGACCTGGAACGGGCTGATATTGGTTGGGGGAACCCTCCTGTCGAACGGTCAAGCAAATATCTTCGGGGCGATCATTACCGGGCTGAATGTAAAGTTAGGGACGAATATTCCGGTGCAGTCGGTTGGCAACGGCACCAAGACCTTTCAGTATGACTCCTGCAATCTCGCCCGCGCGCTGGGTCATGTCGGCTCGCTCCAGCGGGTCCGGAACGGCTGGACCGATACTTGGTCGAGCTACTAAGCCGCGCAGCTTCAAGCTGGTGTACTCGGCGGTCATCGGTTCTCCGATGACCGCCGATGTGTTTTCGGCATCCTTACCATATAATTCGGATCGAACAAGCAGACGATCGATCACGTACCTTTCGATTTCTCCTGCGAGCGGGTCATGAGCTTAAAGGGCAAAACCATCCTCTTTTTCGCCGGCCCTCTGTACGAAGATCTCGAGCTGTGGTATCCCAAGATCCGTTTAGAGGAAGAGGGCGCCAGCACCCTGGTTGCGGGGACCGGGGAGAAGGCCTACCAGGGGAAGCGTGGCTACCCCATCACGGTAGACACCAGCGTGGACGAGATCACCGCGTCGGAGTTTGACGGCCTAGTCATCCCCGGCGGGTATGCGCCCGACATCATGCGGCGCTCGCCCAAGCTGCTCCAGCTCACCCGGGAGATCTACCAGGCGGGCAAGCCGGTCGCATTCATCTGCCATGCCGGCTGGGTGCCGATCTCCGCAGGGATCGTCAAGGGCAAGCGCGGCACCAGCGTCGGCGCGATCAAGGACGACCTGGTGAACGCGGGCATGCTGTGGGAAGACAGCGCGGTCGTCGTGGACGGGAATCTGATATCGTCCCGGACGCCGGCGGATTTGCCGCAGTTCTGCAAGGCGATCATCGCTGCGTTGGAGAAGTCACCAGTCGCGAGTCGCGAGTCTCGGCCTAAGACTGCAACTGGAGCCCGTTCCTAAATCTCCCGTCGAGGCTCCAAGCATGACCTCTGAAAATCGCGCGACTGGCGACTCGCGACTCCCGACTCTTTCCGATCTACAGCATCGCGTCGATGAGTGGGTATCCCAGTTCGAGGCGGGCTACTTCCACCCGCTGACCAATCTGGCCCGGCTCGCCGAAGAGGTCGGGGAGCTGGCCCGCGAGGTGAATCACCGGTTCGGTGAGAAGACCAAGAAGCAGGAGGAGCCGGAGGGTGACATGGCAATGGAGATGGCCGACATCCTCTTCGTCCTGATCTGCATGGCCAACCGGGAAGGCATGGATCTTCAGGAGGCGTTCGATCGGATGATGCGTAAAGTCGAGGCCCGCGACGAGTCACGATGGACTAAAAAAAAGGCGTGAGCTTTTTTATTCCCATTCTTCGGGCGCGCTCTCCAACTCGGCCAGCAGAATTCGATAGCTCTCCAGCCGGTCCGGCAGGACCTCTCCCGCATCCGCCGCGGCCTGGATCCGACACCCGGGCTCGGTCATGTGCCGGCAATCGCCGTAGCGGCACTCGCCGATGAACGGGCGCATTTCGGGAAAGCAGCTGGCGAGCTCCCGCGGCACGACCCCCCAGAGGCCCACCTCGCTGAAGCCGGGCGTATCGACCAGATAGCCGCCGTTATCGAGGGGAAGCATCACCGCGGACACGGTCGTGTGCTTGCCCCGGCGGAGCTTGGCGCTGATCTCCCCGATCTTGAGCTTGAGGCCCGGTTGGATCGCGTTCAGAAGACTGGACTTCCCGGCCCCCGACGGGCCGGTGACCACCGAGATCCGCCCGGCCAGGGCCGCGGCGAAGGCATCGATGCCCTCGCCGCTCTTCACGCTCGTGGGATACACGACGTACCCAGCCGAACGGCAGCGGGCGACCAGTGCGTGGCCAGGATCGAGGTCGGTCTTGTTGACGACGACCGCGGCGGGAATCGAATTGGCCTCGGCCACCACCAGGAGCCGGTCGATGAGCTGGGGAATGGGTGCCGGGTCGGCGGCGGAGGTGACGACCAGGACCTCGTCGATGTTTGCGGCCACCGGCCTGGTCCCACGGCCTTCGGGTACCCGGCGCTCCAGCAGGCTGGTACGGGGCTCCACGCCGACCACGCCGTAGACCTCGCCGGTTGGCTCGGGCTCGAGCTTGACCCGGTCGCCGACCACCACGCGGGACGAATTCCGTTTGCTCTTGCCCCGAAGCACTGCCCGCACCTCGCCATCGGCCGTCGACACCCGGTAGACGGCGCCATCGCGCTCCAGAACCGTGCCGAGCTGGAGCGTCACCAGGCCCCTGGCGCTTGGGCTATGGCTTCCTCGAGCGCCGCCTTCACATCGTAGAGTGAGAGTGACTCGAGTCTGGCCTGCGCCTCGCCGGCCGTCTTGCCCCATACGAGGGTCTCGGACTCGAGGTGTCCGGAGGGCCGGTCTCCACCGGGTGACCATCGAACGAAGAGCAACGCGGCCCCATACAGGCCCCGCACATCCGGCTCCTCGTCCACGTAGATCGCCACCGAGTACGCCTGGCCATCGCTGCCGCCGAAGGCCGCAGCACGGTCGTGCTTCTGCATGTATCCGCCCAGGGTAAACTCGCTCACCGGCCCGGCACCGACTCTCGTATGAGGTTTCCCAAAATGAAGGCGATGTTCGCGGGTCGCTCGGCCAGCCGCCGCATGAGATAAGGATACCATTGGGTCCCGAACGGGATGTAGACCCGCATGTTGAATCCCTGGTGGCGGAGCCGGCCCTGGAGGTCGCGCCTCACCCCATAGAGCATCTGGAACTCGAACCGGTCTGAGGGGATCCGTTCCCGGCTCACCAACCGGCGGGCGTGCTCGATGATTGTCTCATCGTGGGTGGCGAGACCGGGATAGTTCCCCTCGCGCAGCAGCCGCTCCATCAGCCGGACATAATTCCGGTCCACGTCCTTCTTGTCGGGGAAGGCGATGTCGGGGGGCTCCAGGTACGCGCCCTTACAGAGGCGCACCCGGGCCTTGAGGGCGATGAGATCGTTGATGTCGCCCTCCGACCGGCGGAGCGCCGATTGAATCACCACCCCGCAGTGGCTGCCATAGGATCCGAAGAGCCGTTGGGTAAAAAAATCGAGGGTCCGCTGGGTGTATGCGGAACCCTCCATGTCGAGCCGAACGAACCCGCCGAGCAGTTTGGCTTTCTCCAGAATACGGACCATGTTGGCGTGGCAGAGGTCCTCGCCGATGTCGAGCCCCATCTGGGTCAACTTGACTGAGACGTTTACGTCCTCCCCGGCCGCGGCCATCCGATCGAGCATTGTCAGGTACTGGTCCCGTGCCGCGATCGCCTCGGACTCTACCGTGACGCTTTCGCCCAACAGATCGAGGGACGCGGTGATGCTCTTCGTAGCCAGGTCTCGAGCCGCACGGACCGCCTCCTCGATGGTCTCTCCGGCGACGAACCGCGACGCGAACTTCCGGGCGAGACGATTGCGTCGAACGAAGTTGAAGACCCGCCGCTGCTCTGAGAGCCAGAGCAGGCTCTGTCGCATGATCAGATCGGTACCCTGACGCGTTAGTGAAGCCGCGTGGAACAGCGCACAGAAGGTAGCCCGGCACGCGGCGGCTTTGTAGGGCGAAGACGTCGCGACGCACCATCGTTTCGATACTCCCTGTGACTCACGGGTCTGCTTCCCGATACTGGTATCCTGCCATCTGGTATAGCGGAATCACCACATTAGGTGCTGCCGAGTTGGTGAGGAACAGATTGGGAGTGGACTGCTGCTCTGCGTGCCTGAAGCGCGTGTTCGACGGTACGAAGTGGTGGTGCGCACGTGGCGGGTCTGGAACCCTCACGACCTATTGATGTTTCATTTCGAGCGCTCGACGCCTCTTTCGGTTTCGGCTTTTAACGAATGAAGCCTCCGCGCCATCTCCTCGGCCCGCAGGTCGAAATGGGAGCCGTGCCAGGCAGGAACGCCTGCGCGGAGAATGATCGCTTGAGGAGACGCGTGCACGACGCCGACCTGCTCGGCGATTGTGCGGGAGAGCGGACGGTGATGAATCACGTCGACCAGATACACCGGCACGTCGTGGTGGATGCGGCGAAGCGAGCGCATTTCTTCGTAGGCGATGCCGCTGGTGGGGCAGATCGGACTGTGCTTGTACACGACGGCAAGGGGTTCTGCGAGGGCGGTGGCGACGTCGGCCTCAGTGGAAATCATGAGCATGTCCAAACGTAGCAGCGTCGTTCCGCGGCATCTACGTCAGCCGCATACGCTCCACAAGGCGGGAGAACCTCGGGTCGTTTCGCAGTCCATCGAGGATCGGCTCGATCTTCAGGTAGGCAAGCCAACCGCGCCGCTCACGGTAAGCCTGTTCCAGCCACTCGAAGGCGGCGTCTGCCTGACCCAGCGAAACGTAAAGGCCGCAGAGCGCCACCGGCGATACGTAGCCGGTCTTCGATCGTTCGTGAAGCTCGTGCAGGACGGCACCCGTCTCCTCCATCCGTCCGCGCCGGGCCGCGACGTGTCCCAGGCCAGCAAACGCCATCACGTCGTAGTCGGAGCTGGCCATCGCCTCCTTGAACGAAGCGGCCGCGTCGTCGTACAAGCCCTGCTGCATGTACACCAGCCCAAGCAACCGGTGGGTCTCCTCCGCAGTCGGATTCATTGCCAATGAGCGCCGCAGGTTGTCCAGCGCGGGCTCGTATTGTCGGGCGTAGTACTGGAGCCAGCCCAGGCTCCGCCGGATCGAGACCGATGCCGGATCCAGGTCGATGGCGGCCCGTCCCTCGGCAAGCGCCTCCTCGAAACGCCCCATAGCTACGAGGAACCAGGCATACCATTGCCGGGCAGTGGAGTAGCGGGGATTCAACTGGATCGCGCGGCTGAACTCCCGCTCGGCAGCCGGCCAGTCCCAGTCATAGATGAAGGTGACCCACCCGAGCGAGGTATGGGCCTCCGCCAGGGTCTCATCCAACGCGATCGCCCGTCTCGCCATCGCCTTGGCCCGCTCCATTCCCTCCATGACCGGAACGCCGCGGTAGTCGAGATCGAGGGCATAGGAATCGGCCAGGCCGCTGTACGCCAGGGCGTATTCGGGATCTTCCGCGATCGCCTGCTCGAAGTAACGGACACCCTCGGCGATGTCGGCCTGGGTGCGCCGGTTCCACCAGAATCGGCCCTTGAGATAGAGGCTGTAGGCCTTGACGTTCTCGGTGTAGCGCACGGGCGTGGTGTTACCGATATCGCCCAGGAGCGTCGTGCGGAGCGTGCGCACGATCGTCTGGGCGATCTCATCCTGGATAGCGAACACATCCGCCATCTCGCGATCGTACCGCTCCGACCACAATGTCCGGCCATCACTGGTGCTGCTCAGCTGCACGGTGATCCGCAGCCGGTTACCGGCCTTTCTGACTGATCCTTCGAGCACCGCCGACACGTTGAGCCGGGCCCCGATGGCCCGCACATCCTCACGTTGATTCTTGAGGGCGAACACAGAGGTGCGCGAGGCGACATGCAACCCCTCGACCTTGGTAAGGGCGGTGATCAGTTCATCGGTCATGCCGTCGCTGAAGTATTCGTTGTCGGGATCGGGGCTGGCGTTCACAAACGGTAGAACTGCGATGGCGCGACTTTCCTGTCCACCAGGTACCGGCATCGGTGTGGGCACCGGCGTCACCAGCGCATCGCAGAAATCCGCCATCGTGGCAAAGCGGGCGGCTGGATCCTTGGCCAAAGCGCGTTCCAGGGCCCGATCCACGGCCAGTGGAACCGTGGGCCGGAGCGAGCGAATCGATGGTGGCGGCTCGATGGCATGTCGCGCCATGGTGGCGCGCGGGCTGGTGCCGGCAAAGGGCGGCTGCCCGCTCAACATCTCGAACAGCACGCAGGCAAGACTGTAGAGATCGCTTCGGCCGTCGAGATCGCGTTCGGCGCTGGCCTGCTCCGGGCTCATGTAGGCTGGCGTGCCGACCGCGAAGCCGCGGTCGGTGATATACACGTTGTCGCCGCCGGCGGCCGAGATCGCCGTGGCTACGCCGAAGTCGGCCACCACCGGCTCGCCTTCCTGAAGCAGGATGTTCTCGGGCTTGATGTCGCGATGAATCACGCCGTTCCGGTGGGCGTATCCAAGCGCTGCCGCCACCGCGAGCGCGATCCTCAGCGCGGCATCTATCGGCAGTGACCCCTCGCGCGTGAGCCGGTCCCGCAGGCTTTCGCATCCGGCGTAGGGCATCACGAAGTACAGCAGTCCGTCACACTCCCCGGAGTCATGGACAGGCAGGATTTGGGGATGGGAAAGCCGGGCGGCAATACGGATCTCGCGGAGGAAGCGCTGGGGCTCGTACCCCTGGGCGTTGCCGCCCGCGAACAGCACCTTGAGCGCCACCTTTCGGCCGTGCTTGAGATCCTCGGCCAGATAGACCGAGGCCATGCCTCCGCGACCGATCTCTTCTTCGATCCGGTAGCGGTCCGCCACAGCGGCTCGCAGGCGCTCAGGCACGGCAGGCAGAGTGATGCGCTCGTGATTCGGGTTCTATGGAAGGGAACCCTTCGTCGCTCGATTCACAAGTTCGCAAGACTTGGCGCTAGCATTAGCGGCACCCGCTGAGCCGCTCCGGCTTCGAGCGCCGACTTCCCCCGTCCCAACCCCTTGCGCTCAGCCCTCGCGGCTCAGCCGGGTGCCGCTCGCCACCATCGCTGCGCACGCGCGGGGGGAGGAGCAGAGAGTCTACTCGTGCGGAGGTAAGCCCGCGAGAAATCGCTGAATGCTGCCGAAGTAGTTCAGGGAGTCGACGTCAAAGGCATCGCCGTGTCCTCCTCGCAACTCCACGAACGTTTTCGGCGGTGCGGCCGCCTGGTACAAACGCCGGCCGTGCGCCAGCGGGATCACCTCATCGCGTTGCGCGTGGAGAAAGAGTTTCGGCACCGTTATCCGGGAGATCTTGTCGACCGAGCTGAACCGGCTCGCCGCGACCCAGCGGACTGGTATATAAGGATAGAGCTCCTGCCCCCGGTCAGTGGCCGAGGTGAACGCGCCTTCCACTATCAGCCCGGCAGAGTGAACCCGGCTGGCCAGATCAATGGCGACGGCGGAACCGAGCGAATGACCGAATATGACAATCCGGCTGGCCGGAACGCCGCGTTGATTCGTCAGGTAGTGGTAAGCCGCATCGGCATCGCGATAGAGTCCCGTCTCGCTCGGCGTCCCCCCGCTCTCCCCGTAGCCCCTGTAGTCGAACGCCAGCAGGTTGAGGCCCAACTGCTGCAGACCGGCGTAATGTTGCGGGCGGTCAAACTCCGAGAGGTTACCGGCGTTGCCGTGGCAGACGATCAGCCACAATGATGAAAGAGGTTCCGCCGGAATGACCCAGGCGACGAGTTTGACGGCGTCTTCAGTGGTGATCTCGACCCGCTGAATAGGCAGGCCGAGCGAAGAAGGTGGGGCAACGAGTCTGCGCGCCGGACCTGGAAAGTAGATCAGCCGCGATTCATACACTCGCAACAGCACGAGGATACCGCCGTAGATCAGGACCGCTGCTGCCAGGATGGTCCAGCTCATCCGTCGGATCCAGACCCCGGCCGGGCTCAAGCCGGGTAGTATCGCCGCGAGCCCCGAGCCATTTCGAGCAGGGAGGCGGCCGGCCGGAATCGTTCACCGAACTGCTCCTGCAACTGATACAAGATCTCCACCACCCGCGCCGGACCCAGATCGTCGATCATTCGCAGGGGACCACCGCGAAAGGCAGGGAAGCCGATCCCGAAGATTGCGCCGACGTCACCGTCACGGGGGCTTCGTACGACATTCTCGGCGCAGGCCATTGCCGCCTCGTTGAGCATCGAATAGATCAGCCGCCGTTCGACCAGCTCCGGCTCGGCATCGCCGGGCCGCACGCCGAGCAGCGGGTATACACTGTTGTCGACTCCGGCCTTGTGACCCTTGGTGTACTTGTAGAAGCCCTGCCCGTTCTTGCGTCCCAGCCGGGTGGCGCCGAGCATGCGGCCGAGTGCGCCGGCCGGCTTCATTCGCTCCCCAAACGCCTCATACATGACGGTTCCGGCTTTCTCCGCTACGTCCAGCCCGACTTCGTCCAGAAGCGCGACCGGACCGACCGGGAACCCGAAGTCCGTCATCACGCGATCCATGAGCCCGATCGGCACACCTTCCTGAAGCAAGTGACCGGTCTCGTTCAGATATGGTGAGAGAATGCGATTGACCCAGAAGCCGGGACGGTCCGCCACCACGATCACCGTCTTGCCCATGCGCCGGCCAAACCGCACGGCGGTAATGATTGTGTCGGAACTGGTCGCCAGGGTTGGAATGACTTCGAGCAATGGCATTTTCTCTACGGGAGAGAAGAAGTGCATGCCGAGGATTCGCTCGGGCCGGCGCGCATGAGAGGCGATCTGGCGGATCGGTATGGTGGAGGTATTGGTGGCGAAAATCGCCTCCGGGCGAACCTGCTCCTCGACTTCCGCCAACACCCGGCGTTTGGTCTCCAGGTCTTCGAACACCGCCTCGATCACCAGGTCGGCCCGGCTGAAGCCGCGATAATCAGCGGACCCGGAGAGCAACGCACTCAGACGATCGTACTGGGGCCGGGTCAGTCTCCGCCGCTCGAACCGCTCCGTTAGCAGGGCGTTGGCCGCCTTTAGTCCCTTTCCGACGCGGTCCAGGTCGGCATCCTTGAGCCGGGTGTCGATCTCGACGTTGAGAACGGCCGTGCCCGCTATACCGGAACCCATGAAACCGGAGCCGACGATACCCAGCCTCCGGATCTGGCGAGGCGTTGCCTTCCCGGGCACTCCATCGTCTTTCTTCAGGGCAGTCGTGGCGAAGAAAATCTGGACCAGCTTCCGGGACACCTCGCCGACCGCCAGCTCGCCGAAGGCGCGGTGCTCCTCAGCCAGTCCGGCGGCAACCCCCTGCTCCAGTCCCACCCTCACCGCCTCGAGCGCCGCGAGTGGAGCCGGGTAGTGGCCGCTCGTTCTCTTGAGGATCTGCTTGCGTGATTCGCGATAGACCAGCCTCCGCCCGGCGGAGGTATGGTCCAACACCAATCCGGCCATGCCGCCCCCTCCTCCTCGCCGGGGCAGACCGTCGCGCACGAGCCGATCCGCCGCCGCCACGGCCACTCGCCGCAGGACACTGAGGGGGACGACTTCGTCCACCAGGCCGAGGCGGAGGGCCTTCAAGGCACGCTCGCTCTTGCCCGTGAGGATCATGTCCAGGGCCGCGCGCGCGCCAATGAGACGGGGAAGCCGCTGGCAGCCGCCCGCCCCGGGAATGAGCCCGAGCTGCACCTCGGGAAGCCCGAGCTGGGTCTTGGGGTGGTCGGTTGCGACCCGGTAGTGACAGGCGAGCGCCAGCTCCAGGCCGCCGCCAAGACAGGCGCCGTGAATGGCCGCGACGATCGGCTTGTGAAACGTCTCCACCCGGCTGACCGATTCCTGCCCTTCGAAGCTCAGCCGCTCCGCCTGGGCCTGGGTGGTGAGAGCCGTGAACTCCTCGATGTCTGCCCCGGCGATGAAGGTGTCAGCCTTGCCCGAGATCAGCACGGCCGCGCGGACCGCCGCGTCGTCGCGCAGCTGATTCAGCAACGCCTCGAGCTCGATCCGCACCGCGGAGGTGAGCTTGTTGACCGGCTCGCCCGGCAGGTCGAAGGTGACGACGGCGATGCCGTTTTCGTTTTGGGTAGTGAAGGCAGGCATGATCGGGCGGGGTCTAGAGTCGCGAGTCGCGAGTCGCGAGCCGAAACAACCCTCGAATCTTTACTCTCGACTCGTGACTCTCGACTCGTGACTCTCGATTCATGCGTCATCTCCTCTCGAGAACCATCGCATACCCCATCCCCCCCTGGGCGCAGATCGAGATCAGCCCGAACTGGACGTCTCTCCGGCGCATCTCGTGGGCGAGCGTGGTGACCAGGCGCGCACCGGTGGCGGCGAACGGATGACCGATCGCGATGGACCCACCCGAGACGTTGGTGCGGTCCCAATCCACGTCGCCCACCGGCAACGGCAACCCGAGCCGATCGGCCCAGGCCTGCGATCCCCACGCCTGCACGTTCGACAGCACCTGGGCGGCGAATGCCTCGTGGATCTCGACCAGCCCCAGCTCATTCCAGGGGATTTCCGCTCGCTCCAGCGCCTTGGGGACGGCGTACACCGGGCCCATGAGCAGCTGCCAGCCAGGATCCACGGCAGCGACCGCGTAGCTGCGGATATACGCCAGCGGCTCGTGACCGAGCGACTTGGCCTTCTCCTCCGACATGAGCAGCACGGCCGCCGCGCCATCGGTCAGGGGAGAGGAGTTTCCCGCGGTCACCGTGCCGTATTTCCGGTCGAACACCGGTGGCAGGCCTGCCAGCGCTTCCAGGGACGTATCGGAGCGGATACCGTTGTCGCTGGTGATCACCTGGCTGGTGTCGGAACCGCCAAACCAGGGCGCAATCTCGGCTGTGAGCCGGCCGTCTGCCGTTGCCGCCGCTGCCCGCTGATGGCTCATCAGCGCCACCCGGTCCTGCTCCTCGCGACTGATGCCGTTCTCCTTGGCCATTTTCTCGGCCGACTGGCCCATCGTCTCGCCAGTCGAGGGCTCCGCGATGGCGGGAGTCACTGGAATCAGGTCCCTGGGGCGCACCCGCCCGAGCGTCGCGACTCGGGCTCCGAAGCTCCGAGCCTTGCTGGCGTCGACGAGAACCCGGCTGAAGCGGCGGGAATGAAGGATCGGCAGGTCGGACAGCGACTCGACCCCACCGGCAAGAACCACGTCAGCGTGCCCCAGCGTGATCTGATCGGCGGCGTTGTTGATGGCCTGGGCGGCGGAGGCACACGCGCGGTTGAGGGTGTACGCGGGCACGCTCGGCGGGAGCTGCGGCAGGAGACTCACCTCGCGCGCAACATTCGGGGTCAGGACCGAGGGCACGACTTGACTGAATACGACCTCGTCGATCTCCCGCCCGTCCAGCTCGCTGCGATAGAGCAGCTCCCGGGCTGCGTGACGTGCGAGCGCGACAGCGCTGGCATCCCGGAAGACGGTGCCGCTCCTGGCAAACGGAGTCCGGACGCCGGCGATGATCGCAACCCGCCGGCCCGGGCGTGAGTCGTTCATGCGGCCCTAATTAGAGGAGAAATCGATACTGCTATGCTTCGAAACGGGCGGGTGAGAGGTAAGCGGTGAGCGGTAAGAGGGCTGCCAGCCCGCCCCTCTCACTTCTGACCTCCTACCGCTTACTGTTTCTAGCGACGATGCTCGCGACCGCCCGCCAGCGACTGGAGTCGACGGTCTCGAGCGCCTCGCGCCCGTGTACGACCTTGAGCGGGAACACCAGGCGGGCCAGCTCGCCCGGACGCAGTAAGTGCTTCTCCGACGTCGGGCCCCAGCCCGCGTCGCGCTGCGCTTCCAGGAACGTTTCCATGATGAGCAGGCCGCCGGGCGACAACAGCCGGAGGATTCGCGGCATGCTGGCTCGGTCAAGATAATTGAATACCAGAACCGCATCAAAACTGCCCAGCTCCGGCCAGGTACCCTCGAGATCCAGCTCGCGCCACTCGATCGAGAGCCCTGCCGCGGCTGCTTGCTCCCGCGCCGGCCCCAGCCGCGTCACATCGCGATCGACCCCCGTCACGGCGGCCCCGAGGACCCCTGCGGCCAGACTGTGGCGTCCCGCTCCGCAGGCGACATCCAACACCCGAGCGCCGGAACGTATCCGATGAGCCTGCCAGAGAAACCAGCTGCTGGGCCGGTTCAAGGGAAGCGATCTCTGGCGCGCGCGACGATGGAACAGCTCATCGCCCATCCAGCCGACCTCCTCGTCATCGGAGGCGGCATCAACGGAGCGGGCATCGCGCGTGACGCGGCGATGCGGGGAATACGCACGATCCTGGTGGAGCAGAACGATCTGGGATCAGGCACGAGCTCGCGTTCGAGCCGGCTGATCCACGGTGGGTTGCGCTACCTGGAGGAAGGGGAGCTCGGGCTGGTGCTGGAAGCCAACCGGGAACGCCGCACGCTCCTGCGGATTGCCCCCCACCTGGTGTGGCCTCTCCCCTTCGTCTTTCCGATTCACCAGGGCGACAGGATCTCGCGCTGGCGGCTTGCCGCAGGAATGCTGCTGTACGACACGCTGGCATTGTTCCGCAATGTGCGGACGCACCGGATGCTGGGCAAGCGTGCCATGCTGGAGGCGGAGCCGATGCTCAGAGATCGGGGACTCCTCGGGGGGGCGCGCTACTACGACGCGCAGTGCGATGACGCCCGGCTCGTCATCGCGACGGCCCGCTCCGCCATCCATCATGGGGCACTGGTCGCCAACTATATGGCCGTCCGGGCGCTCGAGCGCACCGCGGGCCGGGTGGTGGGGGCCCAGCTGGAAGACCGGCTCACCGGTGAGCATGGTGTGGCCAGAGCCAGCGTAGTCGTGAACGCCACCGGGCCCTGGGCCGACCGGGTTCGGCGGCTGGAGGACTCCGGCGCCACGCCGCTGATTCAGCCCACGAAGGGCGCCCACATCATGGTGGACCGTTCCCGTCTCGATAACCGTCAGGCGATCGCGTTTACCAGCCCGATCGACGGGCGGGTCATGTTCGTCCTTCCCTGGGGTGAGCTCTCCTACATCGGGACCACCGATACCGACACCGTCGAGCCGCCCGACGACCTCAAAGTCACCGCCGACGATATCGTCTACCTCCTTCGATCGGTCAACTCCCGGTTTCCCAGCGCCCGACTCGGCATGGAGGATGTCCGCGCCAGCTGGGCGGGACTTCGCCCACTGGTCGTCGACCGGGGCCGTCGCTCTACATCGAGCAGACCACGGGAGCACGCCATCGTGCAAGGCTCCGGCGGGATGCTGACGGTGGTCGGCGGGAAGCTGACGACCTACCGTTCGATGGCAGCCGCGGCGGTGGATCAGGCCATGCGAGAGCTCCGCCACCGGGATGGCCGTCGTCGCCATGCGGAGGCGCGTACCGATGAGGAGCCCCTCCCGGGTGGAGAGGCGGCCGATTTGAGCCAGTTTCGGGAGCGGGGGCTCGAATTGGGGATACCCGCTCCGAGCGTGGATCATCTGCTGCGGCACTATGGCACCGAGGCGGCGGGCATCTTTAACCTGGGAGGCGCAGACCGCGGACTGCTCCGCCGGCTGCTGCCTCCTCATCCTGCCATCGAAGCCGAGGTGGTGCATGCCGTGCGCCGTGAGCTGGCGCAAACGGTTGAAGACGTGTTGGTGCGACGCTTCCATCTATTCTATGAGCATTCGGATCATGGCGCGTTGGCCGCTCAGCGCGTGGCCGAGCTGATGGGCGAGGAGCTGGGGTGGGATCAGGCGAGGATGGCGGAAGAAGCGGAGCGTTACCGCGCGTTCCTTCGGGGCACCACGCGCCCGTAGGCTCCCGACCTACTGCACGATAATCTGGCCGACCATCCTGCCTGGAGCCACGGGGTCAGTGGGGCTCGCGTGGACCGAGCAGTAGAAGGTGTACGTGCCGGCTACGGTGAATGTCACAGGGCCGAAGGTGAACGGGGTGGCGTGCGTCTGGCTCGGAGTACCAGGAATGCTTGGCGACCCGCTCGAGGTGGTCACGTTGTGCGCGGTCGTCCCGCTGTTCCATACCCAGGTGATGGTTTGGCCCACAGAGATCGTGACCGACGATGGAACGAACACGGCCTGAGTCGCCCCACTCCCCGAACCGTTACCCACCTGAATCGTCGAGCCGCTCGGTGCAGCAGTCGCCGTTGCGGTGAAAGTGAGGGGCGATCCAACGAGCGCGCCTGACGTCGCGGTAATGGTAATCGGTCCGACAGTCGCTCCCGCCGTGACGTTCAGCGGGGAAATCCCCGTAGCATTGGTCGGCACGGTAGCGGTGGATGGCGTCCCACCTGACAGAGCCCAGTCGACGCCGACGGTTGGCACTCCATTCCCGAACTGATCCGCCACCTTGGCCTGCGCCGGCGCGCTAAGCTGGGTATTGATGACGGCGGTCTGGTTGTCTCCCCCGGCTTTGGCTAAGGAGGCGGCGGTCCCGGGCGCCGCGGTCGCTGTGAACGTAACCGGCGAGCCTGCAGCGCCGCTCAACGTCGCCTGCGCGCTCTGGCTGCCGGAGACGGTGCCCAAAGCCCACCCACTCGTTGCAATGCCGTTCGCGTCGGTCGGACCGGAGCTCGGCGTCAGGGACCCGCTCGGTGTGCTGGTCCCCCAGTTGACCGTGACGCCCGACGACGGCGTGCCATTTTCGGTTACCAGCACCTGAAGGAGGCTGGCCAGCGGCTGCCCCACCGTGCCACTCTGGGCATCACCGTTGTTGGTGGAGGTCTTCGCGATTGTGGTGGTCGGGGGTGGCGTTCCGCCGTCGGCACCGCCACCACCGCACCCTAGGGCTAGGCTGGCGGCTGCCAACCACAACGGCACGAACATGGTGTGAGGGTGCTGGGGCATATTGGGCCTCGGGCAGACGAATTGAGTGAGGTGCGTTTCTTTACTATACGGCTGGAACTCCGACTGGCAACCTTCCGCCACAGGTTCGCTGTCTGCAGCGGGGGCCCAGCCGTTATCTTTCTGTGTCCCAGTCCGGCATCTGACCTCGCAAGTATTCGGTGAGCCGAAACCGAGACTAGGCACGTACCCCAGTCAGGATGTGAGCGTGGATCCGAACGTGTTCGAGACGGCCAACGCGGGGTTCGCGCAGGCCATGTACGAGGAGTTTCTGAAGGACCCGTCCGCCGTCGGGCCCGAATGGCGTCGTCTGTTCGAGAGTGGCGTGGTGGGCGAGCCGAATGGAACAGAGGCAGGGCGGGTGCCCTCTGGGCGGGGGGGAAGCGGGGCAGGAGGTAGCGCATCCGTCGGCCAGCAGCCCGAACCAACTTCCCCACCTCCCCGCCTCCCCGCTTCCCCGCCGGCTGCAGGCCTCAGCCCAATAAAAGGCCCCGCGGCCAAGCTCGTCGCCAACATGACGGAAAGCCTCACGATCCCCACCGCGACGACCTTCCGCGAGCTTCCCGTGGCCGTGCTCGAAGAGCGCCGCCGCGGGCTGAATGCCGCACTCCAGGCTGCCCGTCGAGCCGAAAAGATCTCGTTCACCCACTTGATCGCCTACGCCCTCGTCCAGGCCACGAAGCAGATGCCTGTGATGGGTCACTCGCTGGCACTGATCGATGGCGTGCCCCATCGAGCGCAACCCGAAGGTATCGCGCTCGGCCTGGCAGTCGACGTGCAGCGCAAGGACGGGAGTCGCGGTCTGGTGGTCCCGGTGATCAAGCGCGCCGACACGATGGACTTCGCTGGTTTTCACGCCGCCTACGAAGCTCTGGTGGAGAAAGCGCGTACCAACAAGCTGATGCCCGACGACTTCGCCGGGGCAACCATGTCGCTCACCAACCCAGGAGGTCTCGGCACTTCCGCGTCGGTACCTCGTCTCATGGCCGGCCAGGGGAGCATCATCGCCGTCGGTGCGATCGGTTACCCGGCGGAGTTTGTCACCGCTCCCGCCGAGCGCGTGGCGGAGCTCGGCCTCAGCAAGGTCATGACCGTCACCAGTACCTACGACCATCGGATCATCCAGGGGGCCGAGTCGGGGGCGTTCCTGGCGATCACCGACCGGCTGTTACAGGGGGAGGAGGGGTTCTACGAGTTGATCGCGGAGAGCCTCGAGCTCTCCTCGGCGAGTTATAGGGTGGCCAAGGCGGCGCCACGGCCGCAGGGTGCACCCGAGGCCGTTCCGCCCGAGATGATGTATCACGTCGCCGCGGCAATGGCGCTGGTGAAGGCATTCAGGATGCACGGCCACCTGGCGGCCCGGCTCGACCCCCTCGGCACCGAGCCGATTGGCGACCCGGCTCTGGATCCGAACGGGCTCGGACTGACTCCGGAAGTCATGGCGGCCATCCCCTCCCGGGTGCTCCGGATCGCGGTTTCGGGCCGCACGCTGGCCGAAGCGCTGCCCTATCTCCAAGCCACCTACTGCGGAACCATGGCGTACGAGATCGAGCATATCTCGACCCATGAGGAGCGGGTCTGGCTCAGGGAGAAGATCGAGTCCGGGGCTTATCGCCAGCCCCTCCCGCCGGAGCAGCAGCGCCGGCTCCTCCAGCGCCTGACGCAGGTCGAGACGCTCGAGCGCTTCCTGCACAAGGCCTACCTGGGGCAAAAACGGTTCTCCATCGAGGGCGTGGACCTGCTGGTCCCGATGCTCGATCTGACGATCGAGAGCGCCGCCGAGTCGGGAGCCCGGGACGTCGTGATCGGCATGGCTCATCGCGGCCGGCTGAATGTCTTGGCTCATACCATCGGCAGGCCATACGAAACGATCTTTGCCGAGTTCGAGGGCGGCCGTCAGGTTGAAGGCGGCCAGCTCACCCCAGAGGGCGGTACCGGTGACGTGAAGTACCACCATGGTGCCGAGGGTGCCTATAAGACTTCGACAGGCAAGGCAATCACCGTGAGTCTGTCACCCAATCCGAGCCATCTGGAGTTCGTCGCCCCGGTCGTGGACGGCCGGGCCCGAGCCAAGCAGACCCAGCGTCGTGGCCGGGACGCTCACCATGACCCGACCGCGGCCCTGCCCGTGGCCATTCATGGCGATGCGGCCTTCGCCGCCCAGGGCGTGGTGGCGGAGACGCTGAACCTGGGCGCCCTCAAGGGATACCGCACGGGCGGAACGCTCCACCTGATCACCAATAATCAGGTCGGCTTCACCACGGACATGGAGGACGCCCGCTCCACTCGGTATGCGTCCGACCTGGCCAAGGGCTTCGATATCCCGATCGTTCACGTCAATGCCGACGACGCGGAGGCCTGTCTCTCGGCGGTCCGGCTGGCCATGGCTTATCGGGACCGGTTTCACCAGGACTTTGTCATCGATCTGGTCGGGTACCGCCGCCACGGCCACAACGAGGGGGATGAGCCGGCGTATACCCAGCCACTCATGTATGAGCGAATCAAGAATCTGCCGAGCGTGCGCGAACTCTACGCCCGCACCCTGATCGGAGCGGGTGTCATCACCCAGGACGAGGCCGACCGGGAGGCAGCCCAAGCCTACCAGCGGCTGGTGGATATCCAGCAGGCGTTCAAGGCCAGCATGGGACGGATTACCAGAGAGGAGCGCCCGGTTCGGCTGAGCGGGCCGGGGCAGGAAGTCGAGACCGCGCTCGCGCCCGAGTTCCTGAAGGCGCTGAACGAGCAGCTCCACGGCTGGCCCGAGGGGTTCGCGGTCCATCCCAAGCTTCGGAAGCAACTCGAACGCAGGCGTGCTGCCCTTGGGCCCGAGGGAGGAATCGAGTGGGCTCACGCCGAGGCGCTGGCCCTGGGATCGCTGCTGACCGAGGGCGTACCGGTGCGCTTCACCGGACAGGACACCGAGCGCGGCACGTTCAGCCAGCGGCATCTCGTCCTTCACGACGTGAACACCGGCGCCACTACGGCTCCCATCAGGAGCCTCCCCGGTGCGTTAGCGCCCATCGAACTGCACAACAGCCCATTATCCGAGCTCGCGACCCTTGGCTTCGAATACGGTTACAGCGTGGCCGCATCGGAAGCCCTGGTACTCTGGGAAGCCCAGTTCGGTGATTTCGTGAACGCAGCCCAGGTCATCATCGACCAATTCATCTCGGCGGGACTGGCCAAGTGGGGACTGACCACCCGTCTCACGCTTCTGCTCCCACATGGATACGAGGGTCAAGGCCCCGAACATTCCAGCGCCAGAATGGCCCGATTCCTTCATCTGGCCGCAGAAGGCAACATCCGAGTGGCCAACTGCACCACGCCGGCGCAGTACTTTCACTTGCTGCGGCGGCAGGCCAAACGCTCGCGGCAGCGGCCATTAGTTCTGTTTACGCCTAAGAGTCTACTCCGTCATCCGTTGGCCACCTCACGCCTCGAGGATCTCGCGACCGGGCATTTCCAGCCGGTGATAGACGATGCGTTTTTCGCAAAGAATCCGGAGCGCGCCAAGCGGGTGCTGATGTGCACCGGCAAGGTCTACTACGACCTGCTTCCGGAGGCCGAAAAGCTGGGCGATGATCGCCCGGCCATCGTCCGGCTGGAACAGCTGTACACCTTCCCCTGGGCCGAGCTGCGGCAAGTGCTCCCCCGTTATCGAGGTGCCACGGAGCTGATCTGGGTGCAGGAGGAGCCGCTCAACATGGGCGCCTGGCGGTACCTCGAGGCAAAGCTGAGGGAGTTGGTTGCGGAGGGGCACGGCATGCAGATCCGCTACGTGGGACGTCCCGAGCGGGCGAGCCCAGCCGAGGGATATCCGGCGGCCCATCTGGCCGAACAAAACCGGATTATTCGAGAGGCGCTGCAGTCACCGGATGCAGGTGGAGGACCGCTGGAGACGGCTGCGAAAGCCGGAACGGGGCAGGACTAAAAACTCAAAGGGCGGCCGATCCGGGCCGCCCTTTTTTGTCTGCGTTATTCCTTGGCCGCCAGCGGCCGTTCGGATGACTGCTTTGCCAATTCCCTGAGGGGCTCGGAGAGGTGCTCTCCATAGTGCAGGAGGAACACCCCCCGCGAGCGCCGCTGCATGAGGAACGCCACTAAAGGCGTGTCGGCCTTGGCTGCGTTACAATCCCTGCACGCAAGCACCAGGTTATCCGGCCGGTCGTAGGCCGTTTGACCCCGTCGGGGCCGAACGTGGTCCAGCGTGATCGCCTCGTCGCTCGTCTCCGTACCGCAGTATGCGCAGATGGGGCCGTGCAGACCAAGCAACCAATCGCGGTGCGACTGCATAGATCGACCAGGGGAACGGCGGAAGCTGGGGACTGAAACTGCAGAATGTCTTCGAGTTCGTCGTGCCACAGAGTACCAATCTTAAGGTTGATGTGGGCCTGACCTACCAGGCCGGGGGCTTACCGCACCTAAACTTAGCAAGATTGACGCCAAAGTGACAGATTGGCGACTTTCAGGGGGCAGCGGAGCGCTTTTCGAGGTCCGGGGCCCCAGCGCGGTACTTCCCATCCACCAGAAGCCCCCATTTCTGATCGTAGGGGTGGACTTGGGCGGTGGGCGTCTCTCCCCTGAAGATGGGTCGACCTTCGTTGACCCAGGCGAAAATACCCCCGGACAGATTGTGCAC
>JBBQXQ010000008.1:0-52464 GCA_038209515.1 Gemmatimonadales bacterium | reverse complement strand
CCCTCGGCGACCGGCCGGGCAGCTACGGAACGACGGCAGCTGCCTCGGGGCTCGATGGCTCGCCGGTCTCGTTCACCGCGACCGCGGTTGCAGCGCCGAGCCCCGCGCTCGTGCTGGTGACGCAGCCGTCACCGGCCGCATCGGCCGGCGTTCCCTTTGCCCAGCAACCCGAGCTTCAGCTCCAGGATCCGTCCGGCGCGCCACTCAATCAGGCGGAGGTTCGGGTGACCGTCGGCATCGCCAACGGCGGGGGATCGCTCGGCGGTGGCACCAGTGCCAAGAGCGATGCCAATGGCCGGGTGCGATTCGACGATCTCTCCATCCGTGGCGAGCCGGGCACCCGGACGCTCATCTTTGCGGCGGAGGGTTTCTCCCCGGCCACCTCGAGCCCGATCATCGTCGCGCCCGGTCCGCCCTCGCTCAAGGGCAGCACTGCCACGGTCCCGGATGGCACGGCCGGCGTCGCGACCTCAATCTCGATCCATCTCGAAGATGAGTTCGGTACGCCGGTGGAAGGAGCAGCCGGCTCGATCGCGGTGGCGGTGACCGGTGCCAATGAGGTCGCCAGCCTGCCGGTCACCGATCAGGGCAACGGCGCCTACTCCGCGTCGTATACCCCGACTCATGCCGGCCTCGATGTGGTGGACGTTCGGGTGAACGGAAGCCGGCTGCACGAGAGTCCGTACGCCAGCTTCGTGGTGCCTGGTCCCGCCAGCCCGGCCACGACCACCGCGCAGATCACCCGCACCGGATTCATCTTTGTCAGTGTGGACATCGTGGTCACAACCAGGGATGCGCAGGGCAATCTGGTGGGCAAGGGAGGTGATCTCGTCGAGGTCCAGCTCAACGGAGCCAACCTTGGAGCGCTTCAGGACAATGGAGACGGGACCTACTCGGGCGGCTTCGGCACCTTCGGGCCGGTGGACAGCGTGGGCATCACCCTCAACGGGCTGCCCATCGCCGGCAGTCCGTTTCACCCTTAGCGGGCAGCGTTGACCCCCCTCCGCGCGACGGCTATCTTGCTCCGCCGCCCGCCCTGGTGGTGAAACTGGTAGACACGCTATCTTGAGGGGGTAGTGCCGAAAGGCGTCGCGGTTCGAATCCGCGCCAGGGCATTTCCGACGTCGCCGCCACTGTAGCTCAGGGGTAGAGCTCTCGATTCGTAATCGAGCGGTCGTCGGTTCGAATCCGACCAGTGGCTCTCCACGATATGCGCTGCATTCATGAGTTCGCCCGCCCGGCTCGGCGGGCGTTGTCACTTATGGCACTCCCGATTCCCCTTCTCCGGAGGTTGTGATGCAGAACCGTCTGAGGATTGTTGCAGGACTGTTCGCGCTGTCAGCCGTCGTCGCGGGTTGCGAGAGAAAGGATACCGACGAAAAAAGCGAAGAGAACGGTAAGGCGACGGCGAACGCCGCCCCGGTCGATACCAAGGCGGCCGAGGCCGAAATCCGCAAGGGCGATGAAGACTTCTTCAGCGCCGCGAAGGCAAAGGACGCGAACGCAATTGCCGCGCTGTATTCGACTGACGCCGTATCGATGCCCCCGAATTCACCGCCTCTCGTGGGACACGATGCAATACTGAAGTACAACCAGGATTTCGTGAAACTCCCGCAGCTGGCGATCACCGGGGAGTCAGAAACGATTAGGTTTTCTGATGACGGCACGATGGCCTACGACGCGGGAAAGTATTCAGTGTCGTACGTTGACGCCAAAGGCCACACCATCAAGGACCAAGGGAAGTTCCTGAACGTCCTGAAGAAAGTCGGCGGGAAGTGGAAAGTCGTAGTCGACGCGTTCAGCAGCAACCTCGCGCCGCCAAAATAAAAATCAGAGAGAAGCGCGAAGAGCCGGGCAGAGGTTCGGCTTCTGCCCGGCCTGTTTCTACTCGGCGTGCGAGGACCAGCGGGTTCCGCGGCAGTGGCCGCAGGCGACAGGTATGGTGTTAGCCTCCACCTGTCCGGCCTTGGGATAGGTCACGGTGAAACTGAATCCGCAGCCGAGGCATCGAAGCAGGACAGTCACCGGGCTCTCCTGAGTAAGGCACCAGAGAGAGCATTCACTTCCTGCCGCAAAGCCGCAGTGCGCCCGGCCACACGCCGGGGCGGGCCGATCTCACACCTGCTCTCGACCGCTGGGATCTGCTCGCCGCTGTGTGAACGGCGCTGCCGCGGCATGTCCGGCCACGGTCAGAAGGTGATACGGAGGAGGCTGTTTATCGTCCGGTCGTCAGCAGGGAGCGGAGCGGGTGATTCCGGTAGAGCGGCTGGAGCGAGAGGTACCGGACCATCGTGCGAGTCCCTGGAACGAGGAGCTCGTAGTGGTCGAGCAGCGTCAGGGCGTTGCTCACCGAATCGCGGGTGGCCGCGGTGGTCTCGAGGAAGTTGATGGCGAAGGCGATCGCCTCGGCCTGGTGCTCCGACTCGTCGCCATAGCCGTAGCGCTTGGGGTCCCGGATTGGCGTCACGCCTTGCCACAACATCGCCAGCTGGCCCGGAGCCCGAGCCTGCCACCGGTGTCCCAGCTCATGCGCCATAGCGTGGCGAAGCTGCGCCTTGCCACTCATACGTCCCGGGTCGAGGGCGAGCGAGTCTCGCGATGCGATGTACTCACCCAGGCGTCCAGCCATACGCCCGCGATGGCCGATCAAGCCCACTGGCGCGCGGGGCCGGCCGAACAGCGCGTAGAGGGAATCGGCAAAGGCGCTGCTCGCGATCTCCCGCGCGGTGCCCCACACGGCAGTCGAGTCGGAGCCGTTCACCAGCGGCAGGTCCACCATCCACTCGGTGGGGCCTAAACTGTCGAGCCACTCCGGATGGGTCGCCAGATCGAGCAGGGCGCCCGGCGTGTCGGTCTCGAATACGCCCGCGTCGATGCGAAAGACGTAGATCGGCCGGCCGCTACCCTCTTCCATATAAGCAAGCGAGACGGTGTACGGACGCCACGGGTGTCCCCCCGTCTGCCGGACCGGGCCCACCAGGGGGAACCTCGTGACCGTGCCTTCCGCCGAGCTGAAGACCAGTCCGCTATCTGCGAGGGTAACCCGGCCCCGTACTGGGGGAAGACCACGAGCCGAGAGATAGCCGGGGATGACGGCGGCGGTAGCCAGGCGGGAGCGGCCCGAGTGGGCGGCAGACGACCTGGACCTGGTGCGCAAGGTGTCGAAGGAGACCGCACCCGCGGTTGGTGCATAGCCCTCCGTCCGTACACCCGTCGACCCTAGGATAAAGACAGCGGCCGCCGCAAGGAACACTGCGACAGCCGGGCTGAGGCTGGAGGTGGTGCTCGGCTTCAACGCTGCGCGAAGCTCCCCGGATCGGCCGACGGCGGTAGAACCTCTACTTCGCCGGCCGGACTGTGCCATGTGGTCTCGACCAGGATGCCGGTGAGCGCCACGATGAGGAGCACCATGGCAGCGAGGATCGCCATTGCGGCCCGACCGAAATCGGCGGCCTGATTCTGCGTGACCGGGGTGGCGGGAACTGCGCTAGGTTCGACAGACACGGTGTTCTTTCCGCTGGCTGAGGTTGAGAGTTGCACTAGCTGGGGATCCGCAGCCGCTTCCCGGCACGCAGCGTGTACTCGGCGCGAAGGGCGTTGACTCGACGCAACGCATGCAGTGAGACGCGGTAGCGGCGGGCGATCCCAATCAGGGTCTCACCCGAGCGCACGCGGTGGGTGGCGACCCGTGCGGTGTGCCGCCCGAAGGCAGATTCGGTAGCGGCACGGATGGCCAGCGCCGACGGAATCGCCACGACCGGAATGGTCAGCCGGGAGCCGGCCTTCAGGCGGGAGCCTCTGATCTTCGGATTTGCCGCGCGGATGTCGCTCACGGGCAGGTGGTAGCTGGCCGCGATCCTGGTCAATCGTTCCCCCCCGCGTACCACGTGACTCATGAAGTGCACCCGGGCCTTGGGCGACAGCTTCGCGTAACCGTCAGCCACCTTCGATTCGGTTCCGGACGGCAGCCGGATGACGGAGGTGGAGCGGGGTGGGGTAGCGAACCGGAGATACTGGGGGTTCAGCTCCCGGATCTCGGTCGCGCTCACTTCCGCCAGCCGTGCCACAATGTCGAGCCCAGTGGTTGAGGTGACCACGATCGAGTCGTACGCGAACGGAGCCGCCACCGGAAGGTTGATGCCGAATCGCCCGGGCTGCTTGGCCACCACCGCTGCGGCGATCAGCTTGGGGACGTAGTCCTGGGTCTCGGCCCTCAGCAGATCGGTTCCCGCCAGCCGGAAAAAGGCCGCGTCGCTGGTGATGTCGGTGTTGTCCACCCCCGGCTCCGGATCGATCGCATCGGCCTCGAGCGTGGAGTCCTCGGCAGCGCTGGCGGAGTCGGATACGTCGGTCTGAATCAGGGTGTCGGGCTCCATCAGCGTATCCGCCGGAGCCACCCACTCGAGCTTGCCCAGACCACGAGAGACCTTGCCGGCCCCTGCGTTGTAGGCGGCAGCCGCGAGATACAGCGAGCCGAATCGGTCCCGCAGATGGTGTAGGTGCCGGGCCGCCGCATCAGTGGCCTTAACCGGATCGCGACGCTCGTCCACCCAGGTGTCGATCCTGAGCCCGTAGCCCCGCCCCGTGCCCTTCATGAACTGCCACATGCCGACTGCGGAAGACCGGCTGACCGCATCGTTCGAGTAACCGCTCTCGATCAGCGCGAGGTAGCCCAAATCTCCCGGCAAACCCTCCGCCTCGAAGACCCGGCGGATCATCGGCTCGTAGCGCGCGCCACGGGTCAGGAAGACCGTCATGCCGGCACGCGACGGGCCTTGGAAGTAGTTGAGGTAGTACTGGACCCGCGGGTGGTCCGCGAAGGTGCGCACGTCGATGTCCCAGCTGATTTTCTCGCCGTCGAACGCCGGTACTACCCGCGAATCGGGAGCAGCATCGGCGAGATCGTTGACGGCTGCATCCGCTGTCGCCTCCGGTTGGGGAGTGGAGGGCTGCGGAACCCGGATACCAGGAATCGCCGAGACTGGTGCAATACCATTTGGGGCTGGGGGCATTGCGCGCGAACACGCGGCAACGGCCAGCAGGTTGGTCCAGAGGATCAGCCGCTTCATGCCTGCCAGGGATTGAGTGCGGAAAGTGAATAGGAATCCGCTTGCTGTTTTGCACAAAATGGGCCGCGATGCGCAAGGTGCGTGATGTGTTGGAAGACAAGCACTTACGTTCATGATTTGGCTGGGGCACCCCGCTCGGACTCCGGCAAAAATCAAGCGGTGGCGGCAAAACGCAGGGCGCTGCATTAGCGGCCCGCCACCGCCGCGGTTACCTTCCGCCGCCGATGACCCCGCCCATTCGCCACGATCCGTACGCTTCGCTTCGCATCGGCAATTTTCGTTGGTTTATCAGCAGTCTCCTGGCGATGACTGTGGCCACTCAGATCCAGGCGGTCGTGGTCGCCTGGCAGATCTACGAGCTCACCCATGATCCGCTGTCGCTCGGGCTCATCGGCCTGGCTGAGGCCGTTCCGTTCATCGGGCTCGCCTTGTTCGCAGGGCATGTGGCGGACCGGGCAAGCCGCCTGCGGATCTCACTGGTGTCCCTGGCCGCTCTCCTCCTCTGCTCACTGGCACTCCTTTCATTCACCCTCCGGCCCGGTATCATCGCCGTGGGTCGGGTCTGGCCGATCTACGCGGTCATCTTCATCAGCGGCGTGGCCCGGAGCTTTCTCCAGCCAGCCCGCTCTGCCCTGGGCGCTGAGCTGGTTCCTCGGGAGCTCTATCCCAACGCCGTCACCTGGCGCAGCTCGACCTGGCAGCTCGCCGAGGTGGTAGGTCCGGCCATCGGCGGCCTGGTCTATGGCTTCTGCAGCGCCCGGGCCGCGTACGGCTTGGATGCCGCGCTCATGATGGTGGGGGTCGCCTCGCTCGCGAGGGTTCGGCAGCCGCCTCGGGCCGCTCCGCTCTCCAGTGAATCCTTCGCCGAGAGTTTGGCGACTGGAATCCGATTCGTCCGCAGCCAGCCCGTGATCCTGAGTGCGCTGACGCTGGATCTGTTCTCGGTTCTGTTCGGCGGTGCGGTGGCGCTGTTGCCGGTGTTTGCGGCGGAGATCCTGTTCGTTGGCCCGGAGGGGCTCGGTATCCTGCGGGCCGCGCCCGCGGTTGGAGCGGTGCTGATGTCGCTGGCGATGGCTCACCGACCCCCGCTTCGGCGGGCGGGCCGGACGCTGCTGGTCAGTGTGACGCTGTTCGGCCTATCCATGATCGGCTTCGGCCTGTCACGCGACTTCCGGCTCTCGATCGCGCTGTTGGCTGTGAGCGGTATGGCCGATACCGTCAGCGTTGTAGTGCGCTCCACACTGCTTCAGGTCCTCACCCCCGATCACCTATTGGGACGGGTCGCCGCGGTCAACGCGATCTTCATCGGCAGCTCGAACGAGATCGGCGCCTTTGAGTCGGGTACGGCAGCCAAGCTGCTGGGGACGGTGCCATCGGTGGTTCTCGGCGGGCTCGCCACGCTCGTCGTCGTCGCAGTGACGGCGGTCAAGGTGCCCGAGCTGAGACGCCTGCGCGAGATTCGATAGCGTGAGTACACCACCTCCCCATCGAGTCAGCCGTCGGCTTGCCGGGCTGGTGTGGCTCACGCTCTGTGGTATCTGGGGCTCCACCTGGCTGGCCATCAAGCTCGGCCTCCGTGACCTTCCTCCGATCACCTTTGCCGGAATCCGGTTCGCCCTGGCTGGTGCGGTGCTGCTCGCCATCATTTGGCTCAGCCGTGCGAGACTTCCCCGGTCCAGGCGCGAGTGGGTCCTGCTCGGGTACACCGGCCTGCTCAGTATCACGGTGAACTACGCACTGGTCTTCTGGGGGGAGCAGTACATCTCGTCGGGACTGGCCGCACTCCTGAGCGCTACGGTGCCGCTATTCGGGCTGCCCCTGGCCCACCGCTATCTCCAGAGCGAGCCCCTCACTCTATGGAAGGCAGTGGGCGTAGTGCTGGGCGTACTCGGCGTCGCCATTGTCTTCTCCGGCGAGCTCGGCATCGGTGGGCCCATCGCGCTCTGGGCCAGCGTCGGGATCATCATTGCAGCGCTCGCCACGGCCCACGCGGGCGTGCTGGTGAAGGCGGGCGGCACCCACATCGAGCCCTCCGTGCTCGCCGGGGTCCAGATGGTCGGTGGGTGTGTACCGCTCCTCGTGGTCGGTGTTGCGCTGGAAGGGAACCCGCTCCATTTCCATTGGACTCCGCTCGCGCTTGCCTGTCTTGGCTACCTCACCATCGTTGGGTCGGTGATCGCATTCCTGATGTATTACTGGCTCATCCGGCACACTGCGGTGAGCGGCGTGCTGATGATCCCGTTGGTGACGCCGTTGGTGGCCGTGCTGTTCGGGGTGCTGTTTGCGGGAGAAACCATCGGGTGGCACACCGCGGTTGGCGGAGTGGCGATCATCGGGGGTGTCGCGCTGGCTACGCAGCGCACTCGCTGGCAGGCCGAGGCTTCCGAGTCCTCACCATGAGCTGAAACGGGTCCCATGGCCTGGGCTGACTCGATGTCTCGTTCGGGTCGGCATCGTTTCCGACATTTTGCTCCTTCTCCCATATCTATAGAAAGGGACGGCCGGCCGGGGCCGTCCTCGTGGTCGCTTTTCCCCCAGGGGCTCCGGGGTTCCTGCTGCGCCGTGGGTTACGGGTCTTCTTCGGGGAAGAAAAAAGGGGCCGATAAAAATCGGCCCCCATTAGGCGGATACAACCAAAATCGTATTATTCATCGCGCTGCTTCTTGTAGAGCCAGTACTCGGGACCTGCAAGGCTTTCCGGCCAATCGTCCAAGTGGTGATCCCCCCGCCAGGTCTCTGAATCGGCCTGCTCCCCATCGTCCGGCATATCCCATGGGAGATCTCCCCCGGTTTCCCATGGCAGCCCATCCTGTTGGCCCATAGAGTCCTCCGTTGCGGCGCGGCGCCGCACCATGCGGCACCAATCCACGAAATGCCCTGCCAGGGAACCGTGTTTCAGCCCCTCGGGACCAGGGTCGCAAGTCGCGGGCCCATCCGCCTTAAGGGGCTCCAAACTGGCCCAAAATCGTTGGCGGAAGGCGGATCACCCTTCCCACCGCCTGGTAGGGTGGCTACAATTCCGCCTCGCTGGCATTCGGGACGTAGCGCAGTCCGGTAGCGCACTGCAATGGGGTTGCAGGGGTCGCGGGTTCAAATCCCGCCGTCCCGACTCGGTGGGGCCGTCCTTATAGTCGCTCATCATTCGGAGTCAATCTGAATCGCCTGATCATCGCGCTGATGGCTGCCGGCCTCATGGCCTGCAGCCGCTCGGCTGACCGCCAGAGCGCACCCGGGAAAGACGGGTTCAGTGCCTCGCTCGGCGTGGATACCGCCGCCATGACCAAGACGCCGTCGGGCCTCCGCTACCAGGAGATGACACCCGGGCAGGGCAAAGTGGCGACGGCGGGACGCAAGGTGTCGGTGCATTACACCGGCTGGCTGCCCAACGGGGAGAAGTTCGATAGCAGCCGCGACCGCAATCAGCCATTCAGCTTCACCCTCGGCGCCGGCGAGGTGATCACCGGATGGGACGAGGGTGTCGCCGGCATGAAGGTCGGTGGCCGCCGCAAACTCGTGGTGCCTCCGGATCTCGCATACGGCACCGCCGGAGCGCCGCCCGATATCCCACCCGGAGCTACGCTGGTCTTCGACGTCGAGCTGCTCGACGTGCGCTGAGAGCTGCGGTGAGGACTACCGCGCCCTGATTCGTTGCAGCCAAGGCGCCCGGCAGACCGGGCGCCTTTTGTTTTAGGGGCTGGTTTCCGGGTGGCGGAGAATGATCTCGAGAGGCACGGCCCGCGCTTCCACCGACGCCGTGACCTCGTCCGGTGCGTTGACGACTTCCCACGCCCCGGGCAGAAGGAACTCGGCGGGGAGAACGGTCAGCGCGTACCGGCTCGGCCGCCTTACCCGAAGAAGGAACTCACCGCTCGAGTTGGTGAAGACCAGCTCACCGCTGAAGTCGAGGGCCGCTCCTTCGACGGGACTCCCCGCCGTATCCCGCACCTTGCCGCGAATCACATACTGGGACATCCGTCCGCCGATTTGCTGCGGCTGGGCGCCACCGAAGGAGCCCATGTACAGGAAGGTGCTTCCGGAGGCCGAGTAATCGACGGCGCCGTCCGGCCGCACGTAGGTCCCCAGGCTGGTCGAGTAGTTGCCGAGCTGAAGTCTGGCGGTCAGGTTCAAGGCGCTCCGGAACGGGTTCAACGGTTTGAAGGGCTGGTGCACGATCTGATAGTCAACGCCGAACTCACCGATGGACGTGATCAGGCTCGCACCGAACAGCACGGTGGGGCGGTGATCATGAATAGAGATCTGTTGGCTGAGCCCTACTCGCGGGGAGATCCGCCACCGCAGGTTCGCCAGCGGAGTGGTCATACTGGGCAGATTCTCCGGCCGGCTCTGGAGCACGAAGACTTCGGCGTCCAGCCAGCGGGTCAGCTCCCGCCCGATGGCGAAGTACGAGCTCAGATTGTTGGTTCCCTGAGAGCGGGAGTCATACAGTCCGGCTGACAGCCGGATCTCCCGAAAGCGTCCACCCGCGAACACCGTGTTGCCGGTGGCGCGCACCGGGAGCTGCGCGTCGCTGGAGTCCTGCACGAAGTTCTGCCGGCCCACTCCCACCGAGAACTCGGGACTCAGCTCGTACGTGATGGTGACGTTCTCCCGATCAACTTCGGCCTGGTTTGGCGTGGGTACGGCGGCTCGCCGGAAGCGGTCCGGGTTCCAGGCGTATGAGGCCTTCACATCCAGCGGTCCCCGGCGGAGTAACAGGCTGGAGGCGCCGTACGGTCGCCCGGAGCCCACACCCGCCACGAAGCCGGCGGTGACATCGGGAATAGGCTGCCACTGCAAACCCGGTAGCACGGTCTGCCTGTCGGCAAGGATGACGCTGGCTGTGACCCGTACCGTCGGCGCCGCGCGGTGCTGCAGGAAAATCGCACCCATCGGTTTTTCGATGTTGGTGGGCTGAAACGATGGCGCTCCCATGCCGGCGGAGCTGGCGCCACCGAATCCAAGGTACGACGTGCGGTCATTGCCTCCGGCGTAAGTGACGCCTTGCACCAGCAGGTTGTAGCCGGGGGTGAAGATGTCGGTCGGGAGGCGCATGACGAGAGCAGTGTTGCCGATCCCGAGGGTGTCGTGCTTCATGGCTTTGCGAAGAAACGCCCCCACCCGAAATCCATCGAGATAACCGAGTCCGATCCAGCCGTCGACTCCCGGTCGCCAGAAGTTGGCCGTGGCCCCATAGCCGCCGACCAGGGACGAGCCGCCTCCCTGCACCTCGACGACTGTCTGTGCGCTCAGGAGTCCGGGTAGGCCTAGGAGGACACACACGACGCCCAGCGCGGACCGCCGGCGCGTCGCGATGTGGATGGTCACGGCCGGGGAGTGGGCGGAGCGGGATCCCGAGCGAGAGGTAGTGCCGCGCTCACGACGGTGTCGATCGAGAACCGGGCGAATCGCATCGTTACCCGGGTTGGCGGATTGGCCCCTTCCCAGGCAAGCTCAGTCCAGCGGCGGCTTCGGGGGAGCAGGGGAAACCCTCCACCGGAGGCACCCATTTCCTGCCCATTGCCAACCCTCACTTGAAGAACCCGCCCCAGGTTAGGCCCCAGGTTCTCCAGCTGCAGTCTTGCCTTTTTGGTGACAGGATCGAACTGGAGTGCTCTGACGGTCACCTCGTCCTTCTTCAGCGGCTGTCTCTGGTTGAGGTAGACCACGTGCGGTAGCAGAATGCGAACGTTGAGGCCGCTCTCCGTCTTAACCCCAGTCATGGCGCTGAGGATGTTGAACCACATCGGAAGACTGTCGCCCGTAGCCTCGTAGAACACCCTACGGGTTTCCCGCGGTGGGATGCGGAAGCTCATCTCCGAGAGCTTGACGTGGATCCGGTTGGTGTCGAGCGGCAGATCGATCACATCGCCGCCTTCGGTTATCGTGAACCCGCGGAGCTCCAGCACGACGGTGATCGGGAAGATCGATGGGTTCTGAAGCTGAAAGCTGGAGCGCGCCCGCTCCTGATACTCCGCAATCGGCGGGCTCACGGACTGCGCGGCGACGTAGCCCGTGATGGTCAGGGAGCAGGATGCGAGCGCAGCCGCGCACCGGGCAGAGCCTAGCCACCTCATTGCGTCACCGCCCTCAAGTTCAAGACTCCGGTAAATGAGCCGGCCGGGAGAGCCGGAAAGCCGACCAGATTCAATTGAAGGTCCAGGTTGTCGGTCCTGGTGTCGATCTTGTTGGCGCCGTTGATGCTGACGGCGAACAGACTCAGGCTTCCACCGGCGGTCCCTACGCCACCGATTCCGTTCTGGGTGATCGCCGTGAACGTCGTCGGAATGCCGGTCAGCATCCGCCCCAGCACCCGGCTGGAGGGTATCTGGGTTGCGCCGCCCACCAATGCCTGGGCCGGAATGCTGAAGTACGCGACCAGGTTTACCGTGTTGGTTTGGCCCGGGTTGACGCTCCAGGCAGTCTGGATGCCGACGGCGGCGGGAAAGTTGTTCACCGCGTTGTCGGTGACCCCGGCCATGGTCTGCGTGGCGCCGGACGTGACGGTTATGGTCAAAGTACTGGGCGCAGTGGCCGCCAGGGAGATGATCTGCGCCTGGGCAGAAAGCTCCCGCGCCCTGAACGCTAAGACTGCGCTCAGGGCGAGGAGGCCGATTCCGTACCTGCCGAACCGCATTTTGCCTGTCGTCAGCGAAGACCCGAGCTACTGGACGATCGCCTGGAGGTTCAGGGTACCCAGGTAGTTGCCCGCGAGCGTGGTCGTGCCCGTCAGATCGAGACGCAGATCCAGCTGATCATTGCGAGTGCCGAAGTAGCTGCCGGCTGCGACGGCCTGGCTGAACAACTGGAGGCTTCCACCGGCGACGCCCACGCCGCCGAGGGCGGCGCCCGTGAACGGGGCGTATGCAGTAGCGCCTACCCGGCCTTCGACCTTGGAGGACGGGATGAAGCCCGCTCCATTCACCAGTGCCTGGGCCGGGGTCGCGAACCAACCGATCAGCCTGACTGAGGAGCCGGCGGTCAGGTTCCAGGAGGTGGTGAGACTCACCGGGGTGAAGTTGTTGACATTGGAGCCGTCGGTGATGCTCGCCAGCGTCGCGGTCGACGCATTCGGCGTCACGCTAAGCGTGGCGTTCTTCGTCGCCGTCAACGCAACAGTGGCGACGTTCGACGTCAAGCCGATCTGTGCTACGGCGGTGCTTGGTAAAATCAGTACAGCGGCGGCAGTGATCGCCTTCCTCAAGGGGGAACGCATTGCTGGACTCCAGGCTAAGGTTGTGTGTTGCATGCACCTCCGCAGTACAAGAGGCGTGCCGAGACTCCAGGACACGTGGCGCGCAGAAATTTGACAGTCGCGGGTTTATTGGGTGGGAAGATATCGGGATGGCGTCAAGGGGGGCTTAACTCTTGGGCTGGTTCGCCAGGCGGCCAAGCGCAAATGGCTTAAAATGGCCCTATAATGACGCTTATGCGACAGTGGACGTCTCTCAAACGGGCCTCTTGGCGCCGGAGACAGAGAGGATAAACTGCCCTGCCACGGGTTTATATCTCCGCTGTCACGAAATTCGTCGATTTTAAGTCGGCGGCGGCCACTTTATCGAGGCTGTCAAAATGCGACACCGGATAGCGGTGGGTTAGTGATCTTCATCCCGATGGTGCCGTTCCCGTTCCCGCTCCCGGTCCCTCTCGCTTCCCGGGCGAATCAGTTGGATGGTGCCCTGGAACGACTCCAGGGTGACCTGGGCGCTCCCGGTCCCCAGGGTGAAGTTGAACCCCTTTCCCTTGCGCATGCCGCTGAGCGGCACGGGGAACTCCGACTCGAATTCGCCGTTGAACGTGGACACCGCCACGCTCGCATTGGTCCCGTCGGCCACCGTCAGCGTGATGTCTCCGTTGTGGGTGGTGAACGAGTACCGTCCGCCGTTCCGCACGGGCCCGTTGTAGCTGATGTCGCCGTTCACCGTACTGGCGTCCACCGTAGTAGCGTCCACCAGATCGAGCGTGATCTCTCCATTGACGGTTTCCGCCATGATGTCGCCGGTAGACTTGGTGACCTCCACATCTTCATTGACCGAGTTGACACTGATCCTTCCCTTGGCCCCCTGCAGGCTGACCGATCCCTGGACCGAGCGTAGCGAGACCAGACCGTTGCCGCCTCCGACCTCGACCTCCCCTTCCACTGTTTCCACCGAGACCGGAGCCTGGCAGCCCTGGACCTTCACGTTGGTGTGGACGCCGGCCAGGCTCAGGGCCATCCAAGGCGGCGCGCTGATCTTGAGCTCGATCTCCGACGGGGGGCCGTGGCGGCCCTGAGTGCGCACGCTCACGGTCGTTGCCGTGGAGGAGATTTCAACCCGGTCAGGGCCCGACGTGTTTGCCTCGACTCGCACTGCGTTCCGATTCCAGGCGCTCACGGTGATCCCACCGCCGAAGGCGTTGACCTCGAGCCGCTGCCCGCGGCTGACGGCCACGCTGGTATCGGTCTGTTGGGTGGCGACCAGGGCAAGAGCGCCGGTGACGAGGGCGAGGAGCACGGTGAGCTTCCTTTCAGGTCACTGGGACGAGGGCGGCGGCCTGACGCAGCAGGTCCAGCTTGCGCCGCATCGTCTCAGCCAGGTGCGTATTGAGGTACAGGTTGGCGGGATCGGCGTCCAGCGCGCGCTGTGCCTGGGCAATCGCGCGGTCGATCGCCGCCAGATTCTGCTCGATCACCCGGATGGTCGTGGTATCGAGCTGTCCTCGACCGCTCGCGAGTACTCGTTCCAGATCGGCGACGGCCGCAGCGTAGCTTTGGGTGGCGTTGCCTCTGGGATTGACCGTGGCGTTGATCGCTCGCGGGCTGGCCGATGGCCCGATTGCCGACGGAGGGGCGAGATTCTGCTGTTCCGGGCTCCGGAGCAGCCAGACCGCTCCGCCTGACAGTGTCACCAGGGCGATGCCCGCGGCCGCGAGCTGGGGCAGCGAAAAGCTCCACCTGGGCGCTGCCCGACGGGACCCCAGGTCCACGGTCCGAGTCTCGCCCACCGTCGCGCCGATGCGCTGAGCGATCCCCGGCCACAGATCGTGATCGGGAGCCTCGTTCTCCAGCATCCGGGCTCGGGCGACCACCTGCCGCAGGTCGTCCAGGACCCTGGAGCACTCGGCACAGCCCGGAAGATGAGCCTCCAGCGCGATCCGCTCCCCGTCGGTCAGCTCACCGTCCAGGTACTCGGACAACCGGTTCATCCACTGATCGCTCATTGTCTCGCTCCCTTCAGCGCCTGAGATGCTGGCGCAGTGCCATTCGTGCCCGATGCAGCTGGGACTTGGAGGTTCCGGTCGCGAGGCCCAGCATCTCCGCGATCTCCTCATGCCGGTACCCCTCGACATCGTGGAGCACGAACACCTCTCGCGCCCCCTCCGGCAACCGCGCCATGGCGGTCTCGAAATCCATCGCCAGCTCCGGCCCCGGCCGCCGGGCCGGAATCATCTCCAGTACTGCATCGCCCTCGAGGTACCGCTTGCGCCGGGTGCCCAATGTTTCGCGGCGGGCCAGAATCACGTTGACGGCCAGGCGGTGCAACCAGGTGCCGAAGGCGGCCTCACCCCGAAACGTTGCCAGCTTCTGCCAGGCCCGGACGAAGATGTCCTGGGCAACCTCATCGGCGTCGTCATCGCTGAGCATCCGCCGAACCAGTCCGTAGACCCGGGTCACGTGGTTGCGATAGAGCCGTTCGAATGCGCTGGCATCGCCGCTGGCAGCCAGCGTCGCGTCCACAGCATCAGGATCGGTTCTGCCGGTCTGTTCGTGCTCCAGTGTCGCCGCCTCGAGGCCGAATTCGTTCATCGCGGGAGTTGGATCGTGCGACGGCCCAAAAGGTTGCAGGCTCCAAAGCGGAAGGCTAGGCTTGGGTCTCCGATTGTCATCTGACAGGGATCCTCGTGGCCTCAGCGACCCAAGTGCATACCATCCGGGCACCCACCGGCACCGCCATTTCTTGCAAGGGCTGGCACCAGGAAGCCGCTCTCAGGATGCTGATGAACAACCTCGATCCGGCCGTGGCGGAGCGGCCCGAGGAGCTCATCGTCTATGGGGGCGGCGGCAAGGCGGCGCGGAATTGGGACTGCTACGAGCGAATCGTCGCCACGCTCCGCCGGCTCAAGAACGACGAGACGCTTCTGGTCCAGAGTGGGAAGCCGGTCGGCGTCTTTCAGACCCACGACGAGGCCCCCCGAGTGCTCATCGCCAACGCGAACCTGGTGCCGCGGTGGGCGACATGGGACGAGTTCCGCCGGCTCGACGCGCTCGGACTCACCATGTACGGGCAGATGACGGCGGGCTCCTGGATCTACATCGGCACGCAGGGAATCCTCCAGGGGACCTATGAGACCTTCGCCGAGTGCGCTCGGCAGCACTTCGGCGGCACCCTCGAGGGCCGGCTCGTGGTCACTGGTGGGCTCGGTGGGATGGGCGGCGCCCAGCCGCTCGCCGCGACCATGAACGGGGCAGCGTTTCTCGGCGTCGATGTGGATGAAGAACGCATCCGGCGACGGGTGGACACGAGATACTGCGACCGCCTCGAGACCGATCTCGATTCGGCCCTGCGCCTGGTGCAGGCGGCCCGGGAGCGGCGGGAGGCGCTCTCGGTGGGGCTGGTCGGTAACATTGCCGATGTGCTCCCCGAGCTGGTGCGCCGCGGCGTCATTCCAGACGTCTTGACCGACCAGACCTCGGCCCACGACCTTCGGGTCGGCTACATCCCCACAGGAATGACGCTCGACCAGGCTGCCCACGAGCGAGCGCGCGACCCGGAGGCCTACGAACGACGGGTGCTCGACACGATGACCGTGCACGTCCGAGCCATGCTCGAGCTCAAAGCCAGGGGGGCGGTGGCGTTCGACTACGGCAATAACCTGCGGGGCCAGGTGGCGGACCGCTGCGGCATGCGCGAGGCGTTCGACATACCTGGTTTCGTCCCCGAGTTCATCCGACCGCTCTTCTGCCGGGGCGCCGGCCCATTTCGTTGGGTGGCGCTCTCCGGCAACCCGGAAGACATCGCCGTAACCGATCGGGCGGTGCTGGAGACCTTCCCGAGCAAGAGCGCGCTCGCCCGCTGGATCCGGCAGGCCCAGGAACGGGTCGCCTTCCAGGGCCTCCCGGCCCGCATTTGCTGGCTGGAGTACGGCGAGCGCGCCGAGCTGGGCGCGCGGTTCAATTGGCTGGTGAAGAAGGGCAGAGTGGGAGCGCCGATCGTGATCGGGCGCGACCACCTGGATACCGGATCGGTGGCATCGCCCAACCGGGAGACCGAGAACATGAAGGACGGCTCCGATGCGATCGCCGACTGGCCGCTGCTCAACGCGCTGCTCAACACCGCCTGCGGCGCGAGCTGGGTCTCGATCCATCATGGTGGTGGCGTGGGGATCGGCTACTCCATCCATGCCGGGATGGTGGCCGTGGCCGACGGCACCGACTCGGCGGAGCGGCGGCTTCAGCGCGTGCTCACTGCGGACCCCGGCACCGGCGTCATGCGCCACGCCGACGCAGGGTACGATGTCGCAATAGAGACCGCCAAGGAACGTGGTGTCGACTTACCGATGATCGAATGAGTTCCGCCACTACTTCACCACGAAGGCACGAAGGACACGAAGGACACGAAGGAAAACAACAAGTGTGTTTTCTTCGTGACCTTGCTTTTTCCTTCGTGCCTTCGTGCTGAAGTAGTGACGGAGTCCCGCTCTATGAAGGTGCTCGTTAACGTCGCCCAGCTCGCCACCTGCCGTACGGAGGGCGGGCAGGGGGATATCCATGTGATCCCCCAGGCCGCCCTGGTCTGGGATGAGAAGGAGATCGTCTGGGTCGGCCCGGAGAGAGAGCTACCCGCGGCGTATGGAACTGCCGAACGGGTCGATGCCGGCGGGAGACTGGTGATTCCGGGCCTGATCGACTGCCACACTCACCTGGCGTTCGGCGGCTGGCGCGCCGACGAGTTCGAGCAACGCATACGGGGCCGGAGCTACCTCGAGATCGCCCAGGCGGGAGGCGGCATCGCCTCCACGGTGCGGCAGACGCGGGAGGCCACCGAGCAGCAGCTGGTCCAACGGGCGGGGCAGTTTCTCGAAGGGATGCTGGCCCTCGGTGTGACCACGGTCGAGTGCAAGAGCGGTTACGGGCTCAATGAAGAGGCCGAGCTCAAGCTGCTGCGGGTCTATCGCCGGCTGGCCGAGGAGCAGCCGGTGCGATTGGTACCGACGTTTCTCGGTGCCCACGCAGTGCCGGCGGAATTCAAGGCCAACCGCGCGGCGTACGTGGATCTTCTGGTGAACCGCCTGATCCCTGCGGTCGCTCGGGAAAAGCTCGCCGCCTGCTGCGATGTGTTCGTGGAGGAGTCAGCGTTCAGCGTGAACGAAGCGCGACGCATTCTCCGCGCCGGCCAGGAAGTGGGTTTAGCTGTCAAGCTGCACGCCGATCAGTTGACCAGTAGCGGCGGGGCCGAACTCGCCGCCGAGCTCGGAGCGCTGTCCGCCGATCATCTCGAGCACATTTCAGAGCCGGGCGTTCTCGCGATGGCCCAGGCAGGGGTCGTCGCCGTGAGTCTGCCACTGGCTTCGCTTTTCCTGGCACAATCTCCGATGCCGGCACGCCGGCTGATTCAAGCTGGTGTACCCGTAGCCGTGGCCACCGACTTCAATCCGGGAACCGCTGCGACCTATCACCTCCCCCTCGTGCTCATGCTGGCTTGCACCCTGCAACGGATGACTCCCGCTGAATCCCTCAAAGGCGCCACCGTCTATGCGGCCCGCGCCGTGGGCCTGGAGCGATCCTTAGGCTCGCTGGAACCGGGCAAGGCGGCAGACTTCGCGCTCATCGACGCTCCCGATGTGAATCACTGGCTTTACCACTTCCGTCCTAATGCGTGCCTCATGACCACTGTTGGTGGGACCACCCGGTGGTCGGCGGCGGATGGCTCGCATCAGCCCGCATGATCGCGTCCACTATAGAGACTGCGCCCGGCTTCCCTTCGGCGGTAGTTGCGAGCCTCCTTGCGCACCGTCGGGTCGTGGTGCACTGTAGTGGCAAATTCCTGCAGCATCCCTCAAGCAAGAATGTTGGAGGCGCCATGACACTGCGTGTGTGGGGCATCTTCTTCTCGCTCTGCCTCCTAAGCGTCGAGGTGGCCGCGGCTCAGGCCCATCAGATCACCGGGCGGGTGACCAACGCCTCGACTCAACAGGGGCTGGGTGGGGCCACCATTGCCGTGAGTGGCACCGGAATCGTGGCCGAGACCAACAACGAGGGCCACTACGTCCTCAACGCGCCGGACGGCAATCAGACGCTGGTGGTCCGGGCGATCGGCTACAAGCATCAGCAGGTTCCCGTGTCCGCGGCGCAGAGCACGGCCGATGTGGCGCTCGAGCCTGATGTCTTCAAGCTCGAGGAGATCGTCATCACCGGGCAGGCGACCGGCGTCGAGCGGCAGAATCTGCCGAACGCGGTGGCGACGGTTTCGAGCGAGGAGCTCAACCGGGCGCCGGCCCAGACGCTCGAGAGCTCACTCCAAGGCAAGATTCCGGGGGCCTACATCCAGGCCAACTCCGGTGCCCCGGGTGGTGGCTTTCAGCTCAACCTTCGAGGCGTGTCCACCATCAATGCCAGCGTCGATCCGCTATACGTGGTGGACGGGATCGTGGTCAGCAACGCGGCGATCCCCAATGGCCAGAACGCGGTGAGCTGCGCCCAGTGCGGTGGTAACCCACGCAACCAGGACAACCCGGTCAATCGTATTGCCGATCTGAACCCCGAGGATATCGAGCGGGTCGAAGTCCTGAAGGGTGCGTCTGCCGCGGCGATCTACGGCTCCAAGGCCACTAACGGGGTCGTGATCATCACCACCAAGCGAGGGCAGCTAGGCAAGCCGCGGTTCAGCGTTTCTCAGAAGTTCGGTTTCTCCTCCCGTGCTAATCAGCTAGGGTCGCGGACCTTCGGCAACCTCGCCGAGGCGCTGTCGGTCTTCAGTGATACTGCGGCAGTGACGGCCGCGTTTCAGCCCGGCAGAACTTTCAACTTCGAGGATCAGCTGTACGGGCAAAAGGGATTGTCGTACGAGACCGACGCCAGTGTAAGCGGAGGTACCGAGAACACCAGGTACTACATCTCGGGTCTGGTAAAGAACGACGAGGGAATCGCCCTCAACACGGGGTACAAAAAGCAGTCTCTCCGCTCCAACCTCGACCAGGAGCTCGGCAGCGGCGTCCAGATCCAGGTCAACCTGGACGGGACCCACAGCCTGTCCAAGCGGGGCCTCTCCAACAACGACAACTCGTCGACCAGCCCTTATGTAATACTGTCGGTGACGCCGAACTTCGTGGATCTGCTCCCGAGCGGCGGCATACGGGACGACCTCCTCGCCGCCGACTTCCCGACCAATCCATTCGGACCGAGCAATCCGTTGCAGACCTTCAACTTTCTCAAAAACGAGGAAGACGTCTGGCGGATTTTGGGAACGACAACGCTCCGTTGGTCGGCCGTACGGTCGGCCCGAAGTAACCTGCAGTTCATCGGTGTGGGGGGGGGTGGACTATTTCCAGCAGGACAACAATCTGGTCTCACCCCCGGAGCTCCAGTTCGAAAATGTCGACGGCCAACCGGGCACCGTCGTCCTGAGCAAGTCATCGAACCGAAACCTGAACGCCGCGCTAAACCTGACACACACGTTCAGCCCCTCTGCCACTGAGGAGGGAGCACAATGGACAACCTCGGCCGGGATCCAGTACGAGGAGCGGCGATTGTTCGCCACTCAGATCTTGGCCCGCACGCTCCTGCCGGGGCAGGAGAGCCCCCAACAGACTACCAGTCAAACCGTTGGGTCCCGGCTGGAGCCGGAGCGGGACCTGGGCATCTTCGGGCAGGAAGAGGTGTTGCTTGCTGACCGACGGCTGTTGCTCACCGCTGGTCTGCGGGCCGATCGGAGCAGTTCCAACGGTAACCCCGATAAGTTTTTCCTCTATCCTAAACTCGCCGCCTCGTACCGCTTCCTGAAACCGTTCGGCGGAGTGGACGCGATCAAGCTGCGCGGCGCCTATGGGCAGACCGGCAACCGGGCACTCTTTGGCTCTAAGTACGTCACTGATACCACCGGTACCATCGGTGGCCTCTTTGGCACGTACATCAACAATCGAGCCGGCGACCCCCAAATCCAGCCGGAGCGGCAGGAGGAGTTCGAGGGCGGCATTGACGCGACGCTCGCGAACGGGCGCGCGGAGCTGAATCTGACCCTATATCAGCGGAACATTCGCGATCTCATCCTGGAGCAGACCGTGGCGCCATCGGTCGGGCAGGAGCTCCGCGTCTTCGGCAACGGTGGGCGGCTGCGGAACCGGGGCTTGGAGGCGTCACTCACGCTCCAGCCGGTTCAGAGTCGGGACCTGAACTGGATCTTCCGCACCACGTTCTTCGCTAACCGCGCCAAGATTACTAGCCTGAACGTGCCTCCATTCCAGACCGGCGGCTTCGCACTGTTCCTAGGTACTTACCAAATCGAGCAGGACAGCTCGCCGACCCAGATCTTTGGGACAGTCGGCAACGATGCCACTGGGAACGGAATCCCGGGTAAGGTCGGTGATGCCAACCCCGATTTCCAAATGACCTTCTCCAACGACATCGACTTCCACCGCTTCACCCTCGGGTTCCTCTTCGACTGGAAGCACGGGGGCGACATCATCAACCTGACTGAGTTCCTCTACGACAACGGGGCGGTTAGCAAGGATTACACCACAGACGGGGCGAACCGGTTCAACCTCCTTGGACAGGGTTTCACGTATCCCTATGTGCAAGACGGAAGCTATCTCAAGCTGCGAGAAGTGAATCTGTCGTACAACCTGCCCGACCAGCTGACCTCCAGTCTGTTTGGTCGCGGCATCCGGTACGCACGGCTGTCTCTGACCGGCCGGAACCTGCTGCGCTTCACGCCCTACCGTGGGCTGGACCCGGAAGTGAGCAACTTCGCGAACCAGGCGATCGTGCGGAACATCGACGTGGCTCCGTTCCCGCCGAGTCGCAGCTTCTTCTTCTCGATCGACTTGGGGTTCTGACGATGATGCCCATCAAATTGACCCGTGCGGCGCTGCTGCTGGCATTTGTGAGTGCGGGTGCCTGCAACTATGACATCGCCAACCCCAATAGTCCCAGCGTGATCGGCGAGAATCCGTCGGCCGCCCAGGTAGGGGCGGCGGCACGGGGAATCCTGATCGCGACTCGTCAGGACGTGGCCGACTGGGCGCTCGACGGCGCGATCTTCGGGAGGGAGGCGTACCGAATCGACCCCGCCGATCCCCGATTCGTGCAGGAAATGATGCAGGGCCCGCTGGATCCGGGAAGCCGCGCGTTCGGCGGCGATCATTGGCTCGAGCCCTATTCCGCGATCCGCAGCGCCAACGATCTCCTTGCGGTGATCGGGACTGCGAGCACCCTCATCCCGGAGCAGCAAAGCGCGGTGAGCGGGTTTGCCCACACGCTGCAGGCGTACAACTTCATGATCATCCTGGACTCCCACAACCAGGATCAGATTCCGATTGACGTGGGCAGGGATGCCGGCGCGCCTCCCGCGCCGTTCGTCACCAACGCCGAAGCCTGGGCCCATGTGATCACCTTGCTCGATCAGGGGGCCACCGAACTCCAGGGCGCGGCCTTCCCCTTCACCCTGCCGCCCGGGTTTGCGGGCTTCGACAGTACGGCGACGTTCCTCAAGTTCAACCGCGCGTTGCGGGCTCGGGTCGCCGTGTATCGGGGTGATTTCACCGGCGCGCTGACCTATCTGAGCCAGTCGTTCCTCAATACGGCAGCCCCGCTCGCTCTTGGCGTTTACATGGACTTCGGCACCGGCCCGGGGGATGTCGCCAACCCGCTTGCAGTCAGTGATCAGACCAGCGAGAACTTCGGGCACCCGTCGCTGGAGACCCAGGCCCAGCTGCAGGTGGGCGGGGCGCTGGACAATCGCTATCTCACCAAGCTGGTGAAGCGGCCTCCTAGGTCCGGTGGGACAACGGATACCGATCCGGTTCAACTCCTGACCTCGGATCTTGGCTGGGTCCGTTATCCCAGCCCGAGCACGCCGATCCCGTTGATAAAGAACGAGGAGCTGATCCTTCTCCGGGCCGAGGCCAGCATCGGGGTGAGCGATTTCGTCACCGCGGTCACGGATATCAACACGGTGCGGCAGACGTCGGGTGGTCTGCCCCCCTACGCCGGCGTGGTAGATCAGCCGGCTCTCCTGGCCGAGCTGCTCTACAATAAGCGCTATTCGCTAATGTACGAAGGCGGCCACAGCTGGATCGACTACCGGCGTTATGGGCTGCAGGCCTCACTCCAGTCGATTGACAGGCCGGGGCCACCGCCGGATGTTATCTTTGCGACCCTGCCGATCCCGCTATCTGAGACGCAGCCACGTTAGGAGAGCACATTCTTGGTGGAGCGCAGCCGGGTCCGTGATGCCTGGCTGTGCTGCGTGCGCCATCTAGCCCAACGGATTCCCGAGGCTCATACTGGGCCTATACTGGGTGCCTGATCCGTTGTCTCACCCGTGGAGGACACGAAGATGATTGGTATGAGATGTCTCGGACTCCTGCTGGTGTTTTTCTCGCTGGCTTCAGGCTGCGGAGGCGACGCTGGGAAGTACGCCGGTACTTGGAAACGGGACCTGTATGGCGAGGGCGAGGTCCACATGAAGCTGGCCTCGAACGGTGGAGTGGAGCTGATGCTACCGTCGCCCCGCTGGCCGGACTCGGTGGACATGAAGGGGCGAGCCCAGGTGAAGGGCGACACCCTGGTGTTCAAGGCGGACACCGCGGCAAGCGCCTGCCAGACTGCCGAGGCGCGCTATGTGGTCAGTCGCACCGAGGACCAGCTGCACATCGCGGGGCTCGGAGCGGACAACTGCGGCGGCCGCCGGGCGGCGCTGGTGGGGACCTGGCAAAAGAGCTAGGAGCTAGGAGCTGGAAGTCGAAGCCAAGCTCCTAGCTCCCAGCTCCTGACTCAGCGCCGGCCATTGCTGAGTAACACAGTGAAACGCGCCGAGGCCCCAGACCAGATCGGTGCAGTCGATGGCCACCACTTCCCGGCTCGGAAACAGCGATTGGAGGGTGGCGCGGGCCTCCTCGTCGCGCGGAGGATCGTACGCCGGGAGCAGGACCAGACCGTTCGCGATGTAGAAGTTGGCATAGCTCGCGGGTAACCGCTGGCCGTCGTGCCACATCGGGCGTGGCATGGGCAGGGTGACGACTCGAAGTGGCCGGCCATCCTGATCGGTCATGCGATTGAGCCGCTCCAGGTTGCGCTGGAGCGGCTCGTAGTTTTCATCGGCTGGATCTTCCTCGATCGCCGTCACGACAGTCCGGGGGTCGACGAACCGGGTGAGGTCGTCAACGTGGCCATCGGTATCGTCCCCCACGATCCCATCGCCGAGCCAGAGGATGTGCGACACGCCAAGATACGCGCGCAGGTACTGCTCGATCTCCCCGCGGTCGAGCTCCGGATTCCGATTGCGGTTGAGCAGACAGGCCTCGGTCGTCAGCAGGGTGCCGAGCCCATTCACGTCGATCGAGCCGCCCTCCATGACGATACCGGGATGAAAGACGGGCAACCCGAGCTCGTCTCCAATGCGTGTCGGGATTACGTCATCGAGGTCGTAGGGCGGGTATTTGCCTCCCCAGGCGTTGAACTTCCAGTCTACGATGGCCTCGGTGGTGGCGCCCTGCTCCTGCCGCTGAATGAAGATGGGGCCGTGGTCACGGACCCAGGCGTCGTTGGTGGGATGGTAGTGAAAGAAGACGTTACCGCTGTCGGCACCAGCATCGGCCAGGAGCCGGCGGACCTCCTGCTCCATGTCCGGCCCTGCCACATTGATGTGCACCTCCTCGCGATCCGCGAGGTGACGTACCATGGTGGCAAAAATCCCGGGCACCGGGCCGAACTTGCCCGGCCAGGAGACCTCCTTGTGGGGCCAGCTCAGCCAGGTCCCGCGGTGGGGCTCCCACTCCGCGGGCATCCGGTAGCCCAGCTCGGAAGGTGTAGTCACACAAAAGGCGTAAACGCTGTCTAGTCCAGGTACCGCTTCGTGAGCTCGCCGTAGGCGTCGATCCGCCGGTCTCGCAGGAAGGGCCAGTGCGTGCGGCTCGCATCCACCTTGGCCAGGTCGCACTCGGCGATCAGTACTTCCTCGCCGGTGCCACCCGTGACCAGGAGGCGCCCGCCCGGGTCGGACACGAAGCTGCCTCCCCAGAACTCGAGGCCGCCCTTCGGATCGCCCTCCTGACCGACCCGGTTGACGGCGCAGACAAACACCCCATTGGCGATGGCGTGGCTTCGCTGGATCGTCTCCCAGGCCGCCTGCTGCTGAGCCCCGTGCTCGTCCTTCTCTCCTGGCAGCCAGCCGATGGCGGTGGGATAGAAGAGGATCTGGGCCCCGCTCATGGCGGTGAGGCGTGCGGCCTCGGGATACCACTGATCCCAGCAGACCAGGACGCCGATGCGGCCGAAGCGGGTGTCCCAGGAGCGAAAGCCCAGGTCACCCGGAGTAAAGTAGAACTTCTCGTAGTATTGCGGGTCGTCCGGAATGTGCATCTTCCGGTACTTGCCCAGGTACCGTCCGTCCGCATCGATGATGGCGGCGGTATTGTGGTAGAGACCTTCAGCCCGCTTCTCGAAGAGCGACGCGATGATGACGACGTCGAGCTCAGCGGCCAGCTTGCCGAAAGCCTCGGTGGAGGGGCCTGGGACCGGCTCCGCCAGCCCGAAGCAGCGATGGTCTTCGGTCTGACAGAAATACTGGCTGCGGAAGAGCTCCTGGAGGCAGACAATCTGCGCCCCACGGCCGGCCGCCTGACGGATGCCGGCCACCGCCTTCTTCATGTTCTGCTCCGGGTCCGCGGTGCAGCGCATCTGCACCAGACCGAGAGTCACGGTTCGCGTATCGGTGGGCGACGTCATGCGGGGATAATAATTCGGCGTGCGGTGAGAGTCATCATCGCCGGCGTGGGTGACCTGCGTCACTTAGCGTTCGCCGGAGAGAGACGATCTTGGTGACGGTATGTATCGGCCCATATGGCCCCAATCGAAAGGGTTGAGCTGATTATGAGATGCTGGAGCGTCCAACTTCGCGCGATCTGCCTACTCTCGGTTGCGGCGGTGGCTGGATGTGGTGGTGAGCGGCGATCGGGAGCGGCGGCGGCAGGCGACAGTGCAGTGGTGTCCGGATCGGACACGGCCGCCATGCGTGCGGTCGACACGACTGCCGCGCCGGCGCCGGACACGATGGCTCGGCACGACACCGCCGTGACCCCGCCGGTCGCGCGCCCGACACCGGCGAAGAAGGCTCCGCCGAAGCCCGCGGCCCAGAAGCCGCCCGCCTCGGGCCAGCCGGCTGACACCACCGCCACCATGCCGGCCCAGACCGATGCCAACGCACCGCTGAGAGACGCGTACCACACCGCTCCGCTGGATACGGTGTCCCAGCAGGTGTACGCCGGCTGGAAGCAGTTCAATCTGAACTGCGCCCGATGCCACGGCGAGGATGTGCAGGGCACCACGATCGCTCCCCACCTGATCGTGTCGCTCCGGCCGAGCGGCCCCATCAATACCAAAGAGCTGTTCGTGCAGACGGTGTGCGCCGGACGGCCCGCGAAGGGGATGCCCGCGTGGTGCGCCTTGGGATTGGACATGGATAAGATCAACCAGATTTACGCGTACGTGAAGGGCCGCAGCGACTCAAAGATTCACTCGGGTCGCCCCGCGGTGAAAGCGGGAGGCTGATGAATCACGTCGCACCCATCACCATCGCCATTGTCCTGGCGCTGGGGACAACAGCGTGGAACACGAGAGCCCGGGGGACCGACGAGGTCGCATCCGCGCCGGCTGAGACTTCGGCCGCGCAACCCGACACCGCAGGCACGCCCAGAATTGAGGTGTTGGGAGCGACCGAAGTGCCGCGTGATACCCCTCCCACCGGGCCCGCGAAGCCAAGCGGCAAAGGTTTCAAGGTCAACGAGCTCGAGTACGAGGGATGGCGCCAGTACAGTGCGAACTGCGCCCGCTGCCATGGCCAGGACGTCCTGCCTAATCCGGTGGCAGCCAACCTGCTGTTGTCGCTGGGGCCGGGTGGACCGATCAAATCGGAGCATATGTTCGCGGACATTGTGACCGCCGGACGGGCGGCGAGCGGAATGCCGCCGTTCAAGGAGACCTTGACCCAGGATCAGATCAAGGCGATCTACGCCTACGTCAAAGGAAGGGCGGAAAAGCGGATCCCACCGGGGCGGCCGGCCCGCCCGGCCTAACCCCCTATCTTCATAGCTCCTTCTTCCCATTCCGACTCCCCGGAGCCGGCGTAGCTGTCAAGCCTCACAGAATACGGAGGTGGGTTTGCCTGCGACGCCATTGAAAAGGCTCGAGCTCCGCTGGCGCCGGGCCCTTCTTGCCGCGGGGCACCGTCCTTTCGCCGGCCAAATGGCTGGCACCGCCGAAGACCTCCTTCACTTGCCAGCCGCACCGCGCATTCTGCTCATTCGCCTGGAGCGGATCGGGGATGTGCTGGTCAGCGTGCCGGTGCTGCGCTCCCTTCGGGAACGGTACCCCCAGGGTAGTATCGACCTGCTGGTGAGCCCTGCCAATCGTGCGGTGGGTGATGCAGTCGCTCCGTTCGTCAACCGGGTCTTGTGTTACGAAAAGACTCTACGGTCCGCCGTCGGACTACTCCGATCGCTTCGGCGCACCCGATACGATGTCGTTGTCGATCTGATCGACCATCCCTCGGCCACCTCCCAGGTCGTGATTCGCTGGTGCGGTGCCGGAGCTGCCGTCGGCCTGCTTCATGCCGAAAGTGGGCTCTATACGCACGCGTCACCGGTGCTCAGTCGCGCCGCGGTGCACCCGGTCGAGCGCCTGGCCCAGTTGCTCTTGCCGTTTGGGATCGACCCCGCCACCCAATCGCTCGACCTGGAGTTTCCCCTGGAGGCACGGGATATCGAGGCTGCCAGACTCACCTTGGGACCACCCCGCAGCCCCCTGCGGGCTGGCGTCAATCTCTCGGCGCGCGCGCCCGGAAAATACTGGGGCCGTAACAACTACCTTGCATTTATCCGCCACCTGACCGCGAATGATCCGCGCTTCGCGGTCAGCGTATGCGGCGCGCCAGAAGACGCGGCCGAGGTCGAGTATGTTGCCGGGGCCACGGGAGCCCAGGCAGTGCCGGCTCGGTCGTCGCTTCGGGAGTTCGCGGCCATCCTCCATGAGTTCGATCTGCTCCTGACACCCGATACGGCGGTCGTGCACCTGGCCGCTGCATGGAAGCTTCCGACCGTGGCACTGTATCGCTCCGATCCAGCCGTGGCCCCCTGGTTGCCCTATAACACACCCCACAAGGCCGTCGCGGATCCGAAGGGCATTCCAGCAATCCCGCTGGATCTGGTGATCACCGCAGCGGATGATCTGATTCGCGAGCGATTCGGTGAGCGCCCGCCCGTTTCATGATCCTGTCCCGGACTCGATGGTCCACCCGAACCGCCCTTCTGACCGCCGCCGCGATCGTGCTGGCGGTCGTCCTTTCCGTACCTCAGGGCATGCACCAGCATGTGGGACATGACTTTCATGTGTTCTGGCAAGCTGGGCGCAATTTTGCGACCGGCCACCCGCTGTACCACGACTCGCTGCCTGGTGCCAGGCCACTCAAGTATCCACCTTTCGCGGCCTTCGTCTTTCAGGTACTCGCCATCTTTCCGCTTCAGGTGGCGGCCGTGCTCTTTTCGCTGCTCAACCTCGGGCTGTGGGTCCTGTCGGTGTTCCTGACGCGCGACATCGTGGCGCGGACCTTTCCCCAACGCAATCCCGCATCCTGGCCTCTCGTCTTGGCCGTAGCGCTCTCGGCGCAGTTCTTTCTCGACAACTTCCACCACGTGCAGATGAACGAGGTGATCCTGGTTCTCGTGCTGCTCGGGATCAGAGCCTCATTACGGGGAATGGATCTTCGGGCTGCAGGGTATCTGGTGACCGCGACGGCCATCAAGATCACTCCGATCTTCTTCCTCACCTGGCTCGTGGTCCGTGGCTCGCGGCGAGCCGCACTGGCGGTCCCACTCCTTGTGGTCGGCTGCCTTCTCGTCCCCTTGCTGTTGCGGGGCCCGGCAACCGGGACCGCCGAGCTCGTCGAGTATTACCATTCGTTTCTGAAAGGACATCAGCACGGAAGGATCGATACCTACACCGCGGATCAAAACCTGGCCGCGTTGGTGAGCCGCATGAGCCGGCCGGTGCAGAATGCAGAGCACCTCACCTATATGTATCTCCCCTTGCCACAAGACACCGCCCAGCTCATCTACCGGGCTCTGTGGGTGACGGTGCTCCTGCTCTTCCTCATGAAGCTCGCTGCGCTCCGGATCCGGGGTAGCCCGGTATCGGCTCTGGAATTGAGCATGGTCTTCCTGGCGAGCCTCCTGCTCTCGCCGATTACCTTCACCGCGCACCTGGTCGCCCTGCTCTTCGTGTTCTGCGCCTTCTTGTCGTTTCCTCCGGGCTCCATCTCCCGGGGAGAGTATTTCCTGGCGGCGGTTTTGTTGACGGGAATGGCGATAACCGGGCTCAGCGGCAGGGACCTGGTGGGAGACACCGCATTCCTTTCAATTAGAGGCTATAGCCTGATGGCTTGGACGATGCTGCTGCTGTTCCTGGCGACGCTGGTGCTCGTAGGGCGCGAACCTCCCGCTGTATCCGACGCCAAATAGGAGGGGTTATGCGATGGGCCATCCTGCTTGTGATCCTCCACAGCCTTCCGGTCCTGCTGTCCGCGCAAGAGTCTTCTCGGCCACTCCTACCGCGTTCCGTAACTGTGACCGCCGGCGTGGGGAACGCCATGGGGTGGTTTGGGGCGCAAGGCGAGCATTACCTGGGGGATGAACGGGTCTCCCTGTTCGTCGGTTTGGGCTACACTCCACGCTTCGAGCAAAATGACGCGCGAGGGCTGACCTTCGCCGGAGGCCTTCGAGGGTTTACCGGTGGGGACAAGCACCGTGCCTTTCTGGAGGGCTCAGTCTCGCAGCTGTTCGTCGAGTCGGGTCCGCTGGGGTGGAGTCGTCGGCTGTACGGTCCCGGCGTTCAGGCAGGATACCAATTTGTGGCCCCGGGTGGCTTCACTCTCATGGCATCGCTCGGCCTGGGTTACGCACCCGGAGTATCTAGGCGGGTCGACGGGTGGGCTGGTCTCCTGGGTCTGGCGGCGGGCTACACCTGGCGCCGGATGTCCCAGCGGGATCTGAGACCGATGCGTTAAGAGCCGTTACGGGCTTCCCTTCGTCCGGAGAGCGGGGATGATCCGATGTTCCCAGTGCGGAGAGGAGCACGACGTCTTCTCCATCGAGCCCCGATACGCCCGCCCTGATGCCTATGTGCGGATCCCTCCGGACGAACGGGAATACCGCACCCGCTGTGGCGACGACTGGTGTCGGCTTCGAGATCGTCAGGGAGAGGATGAGCAGTTTTTTCTTCGGGTGACGCTACCGGTGGAAGTGCTTGGTGAGCGGCGGCGGATGCACTGGGGGATCTGGGTCGAGGTAAGCCGCATTATCTACGAGCGGGTCATGGATCTCTGGGACGACCCGGATCAGGCCAAGGAGCCGCCGCTCCCCGCGAGACTCGCCAACGAGCTGCCGGACTACCCGTCGACGCTCGACCTCCCCGGAGCCGTTCGGCTGATCGGACCGGACAAGGCGCCGCAGTTCCATCTCGAGCCCCAGTTGGATCATCCTCTCGCCCGGGAGCAGCGGGCCGGAGTGTATCCGGAGCGGGCGCTGGAGTGGGTGGCGCGATTCCTTCACTAGGCTCTACTGCTTTATCCAGGTAGGCCTCAGATCGTGGGTCACGTCGGCCACGAGTTGGCTCACGAGTTCGCTGTACGCCTCCTCCTTATCCCGCATCGCCACCGACGGGAGCCGATCCGTGATGGCGACGCGACCGACCGTCCCGTTCGCCACCGAGCTCGAGCGCCAAACGGTACCGCCGGTCCGGGTGGACAATAACCTGACCGTCAGCTCGGCCGACACCGAAGCCTTGACCTTCATGCCGGAGACATCGAGACGCGCCCGCGGCTTTACTCCTGACATCGTGAACTGCCCCATGAACACGGCGGGCACGTCCTTGTCCCGGCCCAGGGCCTGGGCCAGGGCGGTGCCATCACCACGCTCGGCCAGACGGCGGAGCGAGGAGTCCGCCGCACCCAGCTCGAGGAGCTCGATACCCGACTGGCTTGCCAGGAGTGCTTCGGCGAATCGTTGGGTCGCCATGGTGCTGAGCCCGCTGTTCGCCTGATCGGCCGAGAAGGTCACGATTGCGATGCGACCATACGGGGCGAGGTCGAGCCGGGCGGGAACCCTCGCGTACTTGGAGGCGCAGGCCGAAAGCGCTAACGCAGCGCAAAGCGCGAGCGCGTATTGCATTCGGACAGGCTGGTCGGCACTGTTCCAGAGCATAAGTGGCCACATCGGTTAGGGATACCAGTGGACGGGCAAGACGCGCGCCAATGGTAAGTCGGTTCTGACTCTCACCAGGAGTGGCATGATGATGAAAGGCGATCCGATCGAGCCAGGTCACTCCTCCGCAGGCCTGCCCGGGGTGCTCCGGCTGACAGCCGGGCTGGCCATCATCGCGCTGGCGATCCTCGCCGCCTTGGCCGTGCTGGATGTCTTGCCCCGTGAGCAGCTCACCTCGTACGGCAGAAGGATTCTCCTTCTTGCGCTGATCGTCGCGCTGGCAGCTGCCGGCATTGCCGGGCTGGTGCGCTGGGGTCGGCACGGCCGCTAAGCCGTCAGGTAACCCACCTCGGCGCACACCGTTAAGTCGCGGCGCGCACACTCCGATACTGCTGTTGACCCAGCACGTTCGTCATCGCCCTTTGGTTGCGGCGATGAGAACAGCGCAACCCGAGTGCAAGAGGTACTATGACCAAGACGAGCTATACACCAGGGGTTTTTAATAAGAGCGCGGTCATGGTCGGAAGCGCGAGACCACAACCGCCCCGTTTCGTCCTGCGCCGCCGGCACGTCGTCCGGGCGATGGCCGCAGTGCTGGCGCTCGTGCTGATCTACCTCTTCGGCTACGAGCCTACGTACCACGGCACGCTGGTGGTCCGGGCGCCGCGGCCGCTGATCTTCGCCCACCGGGGCTTTGGTGACTACGGGCCGGACAACAGCCTCTACGCGGTCGAGCATGCGCTCGAGGCTAACATGGACGGGGCGGATCTCGTCGCCCAGCTCACGTCCGATGGTGAGCTGGTGATCTTTCGCGACCTGAGCGTGGACCGGCTGACCTCGGGCTCGGGGAGGGTGGGAGACAAAACGCTGAAGGAGATGCTCGCGCTGGACCTGGGCCCCAAGTACAAGGCCGACATCAGCGGGGCTTATGTGGGGAGGTTCGAGGACTTTGTCCGCGCGGTGAACCGGCGCGGCGCGATTATGGTCGAGCTGAGGGTACCGGGATCGGCGCCCACCGGAATCGAGCAGCGTGCCGTTAAAATCATCCGCAAGTACGACGCTCACCTTAGCGTTGTACTCAGCTCCTACAACCCGCTGGTGCTGTACCGGGTGAAGCAGATCGACCCGCTGGTGCGTACCGCGTTCATCTTCACGGACACCGAGGAGGATGATGCGGCGAATCTGCCCTGGGCATTGCGCCAGGAATTCATCCGCCGCGCCATCCGCAAGTTCGTCAAGCCAGACATGCTCAGCATCAATCAACAAGTGGATGAGGCGGTCATCGACCGGCTGATCGCGAAAGGCTGGCCCGCGTTCCTCTGGACTCCCGACACCGAGGCTGAGATCCGGCGCGCTCTCGCCAAGCAGCCTTACGGAGTGATCTCGGATCAGCCGATCCTCGCCCGACAGCTTCGCGGCGAGTGACCGGGCTGCCGGGCATCACGATCCACGATCCCGACGTCGCTCTTACCGATCTCGGGCTGGCTATTCTGGGAGCGTATCTGGGCTGGCGGCTGTGGAGGCTGCCCGGCAGGCGTACACTGCCGAGAACCGGCGCCCTCCTGATGGGCGGGCTCGCCAGCGCCGCGCTCTGGGGCGCAGTCTTCCACGCATTCTTTTCGGGCGGAACGGCCACTCTCCCCGGCTTCCTGGCCTGGGTCCCGGTCGTGCTCTCGATCGTGGTCGCCGCTTCCTCCATGCTGGAACTGAGCCTTCGCCTCCTGCTACCGCGAATACCATCTCGGGTCCGACGATCAATCGTGGCGATATATGCTGTGGGCCTTGCCGTCGTCGCGCTCCTGGTGCACGAGTCGTTCAGTACCATCGTGTACTTCTACACACCGGCACTCGTCCTGCTCCTGATCGCTGCGGGGCAGCAAGCGATCCGCGGCAGAGACACCGGCTGGACTCTGATCGCCATTGGTCTGATCATGTCCGCCGGCGCAGCCATGCTCCAGCAGGCCAAGGTGGCACTCCATCCCGTCTATTTCGACCACAACGCGGTCTACCATGTGGTGCAGGGTATCGCGCTGGTTTTCCTGTACTTCGGGTGCCGACGCGCGCCCCTGCCGCCAGCTGGGCCTAGCGGGTCACGCTGGGAGGACGGTGTCCGGCGAGTATAGGAGCGACTCTTTATCGAGGTCCCCGTGCTTCGTTGTTTTCTGATCGTCTGTGCCGCTTCCGGGCTGCTGGTTGCGAGCGTGACAGCTCAAACTACCCCCCTTGGGTGGGCGCCCCTCTCCAAAGTCTCCACGTCTCCACTCTATGCTGTTCCATCACGCGGACCGCTGACTCCAGGTTCTTTGCTCGGGGAAGCGGCCGATAATGTGCCTCGTCAGATCAGGCCCACCTACTGGAAAGAGGGGGGGATCATCGGGGGGCTCGCCGTTGGCGCGTTCATGGGCTGGCTGGTCCACGGGCTGTGCACTAACTCGGACACGGGGGGTGGGTGTACCGGTGCCTTGGTGGGCGGCGCACTGGGTGGCGGATTAGTCGGATTCCTGACTGGCGCACTGATCGGTGGCCAGTTTCCCAAACACCCCAAGAGCGCGCCGACGGAGCCCAGCTGAGGGTCTTTGCGGGGGCATGGAGCGACTCAGCCGAGGTCCGCTAAGCTCCCGGCCTCCGTGTGCGCCACGCTGGCCTCTACAGGTACCCGGATTTCCAGCGCTGCAGCACTAAGATGAATCGGCCAGCGCAGAGTCACGGACTCGCCCTGCCGGGTGGTATCGAGCCCGCGCTCGGACTTGGCCACCGTCTCGATCGGGAAGGTCCAGACATCCGCAGCCGGCTCCGGGCGGAGATCGAGCGGGGCGAAAAGTGATAGCTCCGTAGTGAAAAGGTCGTCGGCCTGACCGACCGACGCATCCCAGCGATAGCCTACCCGGATGCTCCCGTCCAGAGCAAAGCCGAGCCGCTTCTCCAGACTGGTTTCTCCGGTGGAGTTTCGGAACGAGCACACGATCTCGATGAGGTCCGGTTCCCGCTCGATTCGGAAGTCACAGTGGCTCCGGGCCCAGGAATGGGCCGGCCAGTACTCCCCAGCCGCGTACGACGCGAGCGGTAAACCAATCGGCAGGACTCGATCCACGAGCAGCGCGCGGTCGTCTGCGTCGAGCGGGGGCCGCTGCTCCAGACGAATGCCCTCTTCGATATCGTGGATGCTGGGAGCTCCATTCTCCGCGTCACGCGTCGCCTCGGCCTGATTCTCCAGGGCAGTGTCGTGGTAGGCCTCACGCCGGCGTGTCAGGCTGTTGGCGTAGTTGATCTCGGTGTCGAAGTTGGTGTACTCCTCGACCGCGCCTCCCCGGCGCGGGCTCACCAAAGCTGAGAACTGGTCCGAGTGAATCCAGATCTCATCGTGACCATCGCCGTCGAGGTCGAGCACCTCCACTGAGAGCTCCTGGCCGCGCCGGAGCTCCCGCTCCGCGTGAGCCAGGTTCCGCCAGATCGCCTCTCTCAGGTGCGGCAGGTAGAGCCCTCCGAACACGCCGTGCCAGTAGGCGTCGTTGCACTGGGCTCGGCCGATGGCCCGGCGAGCGGTTGGAGGGTCTCCCCGCTGCCGGCACAGGAGCGAGAGCGCCTGCATCTTCTTGTGCATCCGGTTGGATTCGGGGTACTTGACCAGGAAATTCCGCCAGTGGGCTCCCCGGATCAGCGCGCCGTCGGGCCCTCCCAGCCGGGCCTCGCCGAGATCACGCTCCAACCGGATGAGCCGAAGCGCAGCATCCGGGGGGAGCGACCAGCCCTCCATCTCGCGATACGATGCAGTCGGCAGATAGGCGATCCCTCCGCTCGGCACCGTGTCCAGCGCATCGCTCAGGGTGCTGAGCTGTGCCTCGCCGGCCTCAATGAGCCCGCCGATTGTCCCCGTGAAACGCTCCAGCCATCCGCGCTCGTACACCCATTCCTTGGTACCAGGCCAGCCGCCGAACTTCTCACCATCATCGGCCAGCACCGCCAGCCGATGGCCGGCTCCGCGGAGCTCGCGCAGGTAGCCAGCCGTCTCCTCCGGTGGCCGAAACGGGATGAGGTAGCGCAGCCGCTCGTCGATCGGAAAAAGCGCCACCCGTTTACCGTCGCTCTCGGTCCAGAACGGGGCGTGCAGCTGTTCGCTGGCGAAGCCGGAGACGAGAAAGTGGCGGTCGTCCACCAGTGCGTAGCGAACGCCGGCGTCCGCCAGGTCGGCGGCCAGCTCCGGTTCCCACACCCGTTCGGTGAGCCAGAGACCGCGTGCATCCACACCAAAGCGCCGGCGGATAGCGTCGTGCATCCACTGGATCTGTTCGACCCGGTCGATGCGGGGCAAGGAGGCAAGCACCGGCTCGTAGAAACCCCCGAGGAGCAACTCGATCTTGTGATCGCTCACCAGCTTCCCGAGCTGGTCCAGATACCGCGTGTCATGACCCTCGAGCCATTCGAGCAGGGGCCCCGAGAGATGCAGCACGGCCGGCAGGAACTCTCGAGCGGAGAGGTGCTCCAGCAACGGACGGTAGACGTCCTGCACGTGCTGCTCGAATACGTGGTCGAAGTTGCCGACCGGCTGGTGCAGATGGAGGCCAAACGCGAATCGAATGGGGAGCATGGCTATCCGACGACGAGTGAGCGGGAGCCCCCGAGCGCGGCCGCCACGGCGGGCAACACGTTGGGGAAGAGGTGATCGCGCTGGCCCAGCTCCTCGGCCCGGCGTTGCGCCGATTCGAGGTCCCCCTCACGGCCTGGGCCGAGTGCCGCGATCAACTGCTCGGCGTCGTCGCAGTGCTCCCGGAAACGACGCTCGGCATAGTCGGCTGCTGCACCGGTGGAGATGATGAACTGCCAGTCGGAGGACTGGGCCAACAGAAGCTCTCTCGTCGCCTGCGCCAGGATCGGACGAGCCGCAGCGGAAGCCAGCGCGGCCGGCGCTACATCCCAGAACGACTGCTCCAGAGGCCAAAGCCGTTCCCAGGTCCACGCGGTACGATCACTGAGCCACATACTGCTGTCTCCGTTGGCACCCCACGACCCCCATGGCAGCCGAATGGCGGCCCGGGGCGGATGCTCCTGCAGGTGCCGGGAGCCGGTCGCCGGGTGAATGACATCCCGCTTCGCAGCAAGCGCGCGGTAGACGTTGCCCAGAAAGTCCGGTCCCTCGAACCACCAGTGCCCGAAGAGCTCGGTGTCGAATGGCGCGACCACTACGCCCTCGCGATTCTCCCCCCCCGTCTCCGAGATCCCTTGCAGGAGATTGGCAAAATGGTCGGCGTGCCCGCGCGCCCGCTCGCTCGCCGCCTTGGGGTCGTAAGGCTGCTTGTGTCCCAGGTCCACGCCGGGGCCGGTCACCCGCCAGAGCTTAAGTCCGCCGGGCCAGCGCATCTTGTGGAATTCGAGATACGACTCGTCGCCGGGATACCCCTCGGAGCGGCTCCAGACCTGCATCGAGGCACGAGGATCACGCACGTAGGCCACGACCGGACCATGGCCCACGCGATACGCGCGATAAGGCGAGCGGAGCGGCTCGGTGGGGGCTTCCACCCGCGCTGGAGTGTGAATCGTAGGATCGCCGGCCGGATCGCCGGAGAGTCCGAGCGGGCGTCCTGCCGCGGCGAGGTGGGCGTCCACGAAGAAATATTGGAAGCCGGCATCGGCCAGGTGCTCCTCGATTCCCCGGCGCACGCCAGTCCGCGGTGCCGTGGGCCACGGCTCCCAGGCACCCCGCGGGCGATAGGCGCACTCCGGCAGCCAGCACCCGGCCGGCACCCGGCCGAAGATGCGACGGTGCTCCGAAATACCGACGGCGAGCTGCAGTCGGATGCTCTCGTCGCGCGCCAGGAGCGGAAGGTAGCCGTGGGTTGCCGCCGAGCCGATGATCTCGATCTTGCCGGCGGCCTCTAATGCCTTGAACGCGCCGATCAGATCCTGATCGATGCTGTGGAACAGGTCGCGGAGCCGAGTCAGGCGACTGCGCCAGAAGTCGACCAATGGAAGGAGGTAGCTGTCGCCCGTGCTGGAGAGGGACGCGGGTGCCTCATTGCACGCCTTGAGCCGCTGCTCGAAGAACGCTTCCATCTCGGAGGCGAACAGGGGACTGGCAAGCTGGTTGGCGAGCACCGGCGTGAAGCCGATGGTGACCGGCGACGGAACCTTGTCGGTGGCGAGTCCCCGGAACACCTCGAGTAGCGGCAGGTAGGTGTCCAGCGCGGCCTCGGTGAGCCAGTCGCTTCCGTGCGGCCAGCGGCCATGATTGAGCACGTACGGCAGGTGGCTGTGCAGGGTGAAGACGAGGTCCATCGACCGAGTGCTCATCGTAGAGCGATCGCCCGGCGATAGACGTCGAGGTACGTCGCCACCGACCGCTCCCAGCTGAAATCCCGAGCCATCCCCTCGCGCATGACAGCCTCCCACCTGGCCGGATGGTTGAAGCAATCGAGCGCCCGGAAGGTGGCCTCCTGAAAGGCGTCGGAGGTATAGGGCTTGAAGGCGAAGCCGGTCGCCCCGTCCTCGACCGTATCGGCGAGTCCACCCACATGACGCACAATCGGCGGCGACCCGTAGAGCTGGGCGCGCATCTGGGTGAGACCACACGGCTCGTACAGCGACGGCATGAGGAAGAGGTCGGCCCCAGCCATCAAGCGGTGCTCCAGGCGGTCGGTGAAGTCGAGCTGCACTCCCACCCGGTCGGGTGCGGATGAGGCCAGCTCCACCAGGGCGGTTTCGTACTGTTTTTCCCCGCTGCCGAGGAAGACGAACTGGGCGTCGAGCGCGAGCAGGTCATCGCTCTGGAGGATTACGTCGAGACCCTTCTGGGTGACCATGCGGCCGGTCATGCCGAACAGGGGAACCTTCCGTCGCTGCGGCAAACCAAAGGACCGCTGGAGGGCTGCCTTACAACGGCGTTTCCCTTCCAGCTTCGCCGCCGAGTACTGGGCGGTGATCTGGCGATCGGTCGCTGGATCCCAGGCTCGCTGGTCGATTCCGTTCAGCACGCCCATCAGACGGTCGGCCAGCCAGATGAACACATCGTGGAGTCCGAAGCCGCCGCCTGCGGTTCGCAGCTCGGTGGCCTGGGTCGGGCTGACCGTGGTAACGAAGTCGGCAAAGGCCAATCCGCCCTTCAGGAAATTTACCTTGCCGTACCACTCGAGCTGTCGCCAGTTGTACAGCTCCCAGGGGAGCCCGATCTGGGGCATGACATCGGGCGGGAAGTGCCCCTGGTATCCGGGGTTGTGCACGGAGAGCACCGCGGTAACCTCGTTGGAGTAACGCTCACCGATCAGGGTGCGGAGATACACCAGCGAGAGGGCGGTGTGCCAGTCGTGTGCGTGGAGGACGACGGGTCCAGGGACCAGCCGCGGCAGCGCGGTGACCGCGGCGAGCGCGAAGAAGGCAAAACGGCGAGCGTTGTCTGGATAGTCTATTGCGTTCTCGCCGTAGATACCCGGGCGGTTGAAGTAACCGAGATGGTCGATGAAGAAGACCTGGGGGCCGGAACGAGTGCCGGCCACCCGGAAGATGCGCGCCTCCTCAGTATGCGATCCCATCGGGACGGCGAAGGGCTGACCGACCGGCTCGAGATCGGGGTCGATGTCGCGTACGGTGCGGTAGAGCGGGAGGATTGCCGCCACGTTCAATCCGGCAGCCTTCTGGAAGCGGGTCAGACCACTCACGGCTTCCGCCAGACCTCCGATCCGGGCATACGGGTAATACTCCGCTGTCACGTGAACGACGGAGACCGGTTGGCCTCCCGCCGTCCTGAGCGGGGGGCCTGGGCTCCCGGACTCGCGGGCCGGTTGGTGAAGCGTTGTCATCCTGTATGCTTCAAGCGCTTGGTGGATCGTCGCCTGAGGCGTCCCCCTCGATTGCGGGTGCGTAGTATTCCTGCACGTAGTCGCGCATCATCCGCCGCGCGGTAAATCGGGTACCCGCCAGTCGCAGCGCGTGGCGCATCTTCTCCACCCAGCCGAGTGGAACCCCCTGCGCGTTACGGGTGTAGTAGAGCGGAACCACCTGCTCCTCCAGCAGACGGTAGAAGTCCTCCGCGTCGGCTGCATCGGCATCGGAGGTCTCCGGGGCCGGAGAGATGGCCCACCCGCTCAGTCCATCGTAGCCCTCCTGCCACCACCCGTCGAGCGTGCTGAGCTGGGGAACACCGTTGAGCGCTGCCTTCATGCCGCTCGTCCCCGAGGCCTCCAGCGGTACCCGAGGAAGATTGAGCCAGAGGTCCGCGCCCTGGACCAGCAGATGGGCCAGGTGCATGTCGTAGTCCTCGAGGAACGCGACCCGTCCCTCGAACTCGGGATCCCTGGTGAACTGGTAGACGCTCTGGAGGACCTCCTTGCCCGGGTTGTCCGCGGGATGCGCCTTCCCTGCAAAGATGATCTGAACCGGACGCCAGGGATCTACCAGCAGGCGGCGGAGCCGATCGATATCCCGAAAAATCAGGTTGGCCCGCTTGTAGGTGGCGAATCGGCGGCCGAACCCGATGGTAAACGCCATCGGATCGAGCAGGGTTCCGGCACCGACGACCTGGGCAGCCTCCTTGAGCTGCCCCGCGAACCGGCGCCGCGCGTCCTCGCGCACGAATGACGCCAGTGCCAGCTTCTGCCGGCGATGAGCCTCCCAGAACTTGGCATGATCGAGCGTGAGCACCTGGTCCCAGAATCCCGGCTCCTCGAGGCGGTTCCCCCACTCCGGGCCGAGATGCTCGTCGAGCAGGGCCATGATCGGGCTGGCCATCCAGGTGGCCAGGTGAACACCGTTCGTCACATGGCCGATGGGCACAGTCTCCCACGGTCGATTGGGCCACAGCTCCCGCCAGAGATTCCGCGAGACCTGGCCATGCCGCCGGGAAACGCCATTCAACCTGGACGAGAGCCGCATGGCCACGACGGTCATGTGGAACTGGCCGGGCAACGAAGGGTGGGTACCGAGCCCGAACAGCGTGTCCCGATTGATGCCCATCTCCTCCCAAACCGGTCCGATGCAGGCTTCGAGCTGGTCCGCGGTGAAGAAGTCATGCCCGGCGGGAACCGGGGTGTGGGTCGTGAAGACACTCTGCATGCGAACCTTGCGCACGGCGTCCTCGTACGACGATCCGGCGGCGACCAGCTCCCTGAGCCGCTCGATCAGCATGAATGCGGCGTGCCCCTCATTGGCGTGCCACACCGCCGGATCGATCTGCATGGCCCGAAGCACCCGTACTCCGCCCACTCCCAGGATCCATTCCTGTCTGAGCCGCATCTCTGGACCGCCGGCGTAGAGCTTGTTCATGAGGCCGCGGTCTTCCGGCTGGTTCGCTTCCAGGTTGGTATCGAGCAGGTAGATCGGGACCCGGCCCACCATCATGCGCCAGGCCCGTATATGGACCGGACGCCCGGAGGTCTCGACTGTCGTGAGCCAGGGTTGCCGATTCGGTCCTACCACCGGAACCAGCGGTGTCGAGCTGACGTCATACTCCTCGTCGCTGTCCTCCTGCCACCCGTCGAGGGTCAGCCGCTGGTCGAAGTACCCCTTCCGGTAGAAAATCCCCACGCCCACCATCGGGACCCCGAGATCGCTGGCAGATTTGCAGTGGTCGCCCGCGAGCACGCCGAGGCCCCCGGAGTAAATCGGCACCGAGTTGTGCAGCCCGAACTCGGCGCAGAAGTAGGCGACCGGGCGGCCGTTCAGCTGGGGATAGTTGTGCGCGAACCAGGTCTGGCCGCTATCCGCCTCCCGCGCCATCCGCTCCATGACATCGTCGTACCGGCGGAGAAAATTGCTATCGCTGGCGCACGCCGCGATGCGGGCCGGGTCCACCCGGCAAAGCAGTTCGAGGGGATTGTGCCGGCTCCGGTGCCAGAGCGCCTCGTCGATGGAGTGGAAGAGGTTGCGGGCCTCTCGGCTCCAACTCCACCACAAGTTCATCGCGACGGTCGCGAGACCCTCGATCCGGGCGGGAAGGTATGGGATGCGTGTTTGTTGGGCGAGCATGGACAATTATAAGCGGAGAGGCGTGGAGGCGGGGAAGCAGGGAGGCTTCCGCGCTTCCCCGCTTAATGAACCAGCTTCTTATACCGAATCCGATGCGGTTGATCCACCGACGCGCCCTTCCGCTTGTGGTAGTCGGCGGCGTATTCCTGGTAGTTCCCCTCGTACCACACCACCTCACTGTTACCCTCGAACGCGAGCATGTGAGTTGCCACCCGGTCGAGGAACCAGCGATCGTGGCTGATCACCACGACGCACCCGGCAAAGCCGAGCAGCGCCTCTTCCAGCGCCCGGAGGGTGTCCACATCGAGATCGTTGGTGGGCTCGTCGAGGAGCAACAGGTTGCCGCCGCTCTTGAGGAGCTTGGCCAGGTGCAACCGGTTCCGCTCGCCGCCGGAGAGCGTCCCCACCTTCTTCTGCTGGTCGGTCCCCCGGAAGTTGAAGCCCGCGCAGTACGCCCGGGCGTTCACCGTGCGGCGGCCGAACTGAAGCTGATCCTGCGCACCCGAGATCTCCTCGTACACCGTCTTGCTGGGATCGAGATCGTCGCGGCTCTGGTCCACGTAGGCGACTTCCACTGTCGAGCCCACTTTGAGGGAACCGCCGTCGGGCTCCTCCTGCCCCGTGATCATCCGGAACAGCGTGGTCTTGCCCGCGCCATTCGGCCCGATGACCCCTACGATGCCGCCCCGCGGCAGCGAGAAGGTCAGATCGTCGATCAGGAGCCGGTCGCCGAATCCCTTATTAAGACCCTCCGTCACCACCACCTCGTCACCCAGCCGGGCCGGAACCGGGATCATGATCTCGGCCGTGCCCTCCTGCTGCCGCTCACTCTCGGCTCGCAGCTCCTCGTAGGCGGTGATGCGGGCCTTGCTCTTGGCCTGGCGCGCCCGGGGTGACATCCGAATCCACTCCAGCTCCCGCTGCAGCGTCTTCTGCCGGGCGGAGGCTTGCTTCTCCTCGTGCGCCAGCCGCTTCTCCTTCTGCTCCAGCCAGGACGAGTAGTTCCCCTCCCAGGGGATCCCGGCACCCTGATACAACTCCAGAATCCAGCCGGCCACGTTGTCGAGGAAATAGCGATCGTGGGTCACTGCTACCACCGTGCCCTTGAACTCGGCCAGGTATCGCTCCAGCCACCACACGCTCTCCGCGTCGAGATGATTGGTGGGCTCGTCGAGCAGGAGCATATCGGGTTGCTCGAGGAGCAGGCGGCAGAGCGCCACCCGGCGTTTCTCGCCCCCTGAGATCTTCGAGACGTCCGCCTCACCCGGTGGGAGCCGGAGGGCGTCCATCGCCAGGTCGATCTTGTGATCCAGCTCCCACAGGCCCAGTGCCTCGATGCGTTCCTGAAGAGTGCCTTGCTTTTCCAGCAGCCGGTTCATCTGCTCGTCCTCCATCGGCTCGGCGAATTTGGCGCTGATCTCGTTGTACTGGTCGAGCAGCGCCTGCTGTTCTCTCACCCCCTCGAGCACGTTGCCTCGCACGTCCTTGGTCGGATCGAGCTGCGGCTCCTGCGGCAGATACCCGATCTTGATTCCGGGGAGAGGGCGTGCCTCGCCCAGGAAGTCCTTGTCCATTCCGGCCATGATGCGGAGGAGGGTGGACTTCCCGGCGCCGTTGGAGCCGAGCACCCCGATCTTGGCGCCGGGGTAGAAGGAGAGATAGATGCCCTTGAGAATCTCGCGGGAGGGGGGCACGACCTTTCTGAGGTCGCGCATCGTGAAGATGTATTCGCCGGCCATAGGGGGAGGAAGATAAGGTAGGCTATTAGCTCTTAGCTATGAGCTATGGGGAGGGAACTGATGACCATTGCGCTATAAGGGTGAGTCATATAACAGCGCGAGATAGAAGTTGAGGTCTTCCAAGTGGCCACGGAGGTATCTGTGGGAGACTTCAAGAAGCTAAAGGTCTGGCAGAAATCTCATCAGCTCACGCTGGAGGTCTACAAGTCAACCATGGCATTTCCAGACCGAGAGCGCTTTGGCCTGACAGGTCAGTTGCGGCGCGCTGCTGCCTCCATCCCTGCAAATGTCGCTGAAGGTTGCGGGCGTGGAACAGACAATGAGCTAGTGCGCTATGTGCGGATCGGTCTCGGCTCTGCGACTGAACTGGAGTATCACCTGATTCTGGCCAGGGACTTGGGCATTCTCCCACTTCCAGCCTACGAGTCTTTGAATGCCGCCACTCTAGAGGTCCAGAGTATGCTCGCTGGACTAAGTAGCAAAATCAGGCCGGGCCCCAGGCTTAGAGCGACCTCAATGCAGCCAAGAGCCGATGGCCAGGAGCCACTAGCTGTTGGCTAATAGCTAATAGCTAACAGCTACCCACAAAAAGGGCGCCCCAGCGGGAGCGCCCTCGGTTGTACCGCGGCTAGCGGCGCTAGCTGAGGTTGTTGTTCGCGATCTTGGCGAGATCGAACATGGTGACCTGGCTCCTGCCGCCGAAGAGCGGACGGAGCTTCTCGTCGGCGTTGATAGCCCGGCGGTTCTTTGAGTCCTGCAATCCATTCCGCTTGATGTATGCCCAGAGCTTGCTGATGACCTGGGTGCGGGGGATAGGGCTGCTGCCGACCACGGCGGCAAGCCTTGCGCTGGGCTGCAACGGTCTCATGAATGCGGGATTCGGTGCGCGCTTCTTACCAGAGGACTTCTTGGCTCGCTTCGCAGCCTTCTTTCGGGCGGCGGGCCGCCTGGACTTCTTCGCTGATTTCTTCCTACCGGCAGTCTTCTTCCTTCTGGTGGTGGCCATCGCGAGTCTCCCATAATGAGTGAGAACCGTGCTGTGCCTCTGAACCAACAAGAACTACCGTGCTCAACAGTAAGCAAGACGCGCCCAGTTGCAATAGGTAATTTCCAATTTCCCCCTCTGAAAAGCCATGAAGCCCCCCCGGGCGGTGCCCGGACAAGGGGGGTGCGGTTATATGTTCGGGCATGGTTTCCGGGAGTGGCGACCCCCTTTTCGGCCTCCAGACAGGGTGCAGTTATGACTCGTGCAAACTCGATTCTTCGCTCTGCGGCCTTGGCCCTGAGCCCTCTTGTCCTGGGACTTTCTCTCACCGCTCCCCCTCGGGCCAATCCCAAATGCGATCCCGATAACGGCGGCCTGGTGCTGCCCGAGGGCTTCTGCGCCACCGTCGTGGCGAGCGAGCTCGGACCGGTACGCCAGCTCGCTGTCGCTCCCAATGGCGACCTCTACGCCGCGCTGAGCGGAAAATTCTTAGATGGGACCGGCGGTGTGCTCGCGTTCAGGGACCGTGATGGCGACGGCAAACCGGACGAACGCGCCAGCTTCGGGCCGGGCGGCGGAAACGACGTCGTGGTTCACGGCGGTTACCTGTACTTCGCGCCGAACGATCGCGTCGTGCGATACCGTCTCTCCGGCAAGCTCGAGCCTGAAGGGAAAGGGGAAACGGTCGTGGCCGGCCTTCCCGACGGCGGCAACCACAAGGCCAAGAGCCTTGCCTTCGGGTCGGGCGACACGATGTTCGTCGTCATCGGCTCGGCGACGAACAGCTGCCAGGCGATCGACCGTCTGCCCGCGTCTCGCGGAAAAGACCCGTGCAAGGAGCTGGAGAAGCATGCCGGGATCTGGCAGTTTTCGGCCAGCCGCCCGGGTCAGCGTTTCGCCGACGGGCGGCGATACGCCACCGGGCTTCGCAACGCGATCGCGGTCACGACCCACCCCGGAACCGGCGCGCTCTATGCCGCCGTGCACGGCCGCGATCAGTTGAGCGATAACTGGGGCTTCAGCAACGAGGTGAACGCAAACAATCCGGGCGAGGAGCTGGTCCGGATCCAGTCCGGCGACGACTACGGCTGGCCTTATTGCTACTACAGCAATCAGTACCAGAAGAAGGTGCTCGCTCCCGAGTATGGTGGCGATGGCCAGAAAGTCGGCCGCTGCGCGGCAGCCCAGAACCCGCTGATGTCCTTCCCGGGCCACTGGGGGCCGATGGCCCTCGCGTTCTATCCCGGCGACCAATTCGGTCCGACCTATCAGGGGGGATTGTTCATCGCCTTTCACGGATCGTGGAATCGCGCTCCGCTGCCCCAGGAAGGCTATCGGGTGGTCTTCGTGCCGTTCGCCAAGGGGAAGCCGAGTGGCGAGTACACCACCTTCGCCATGGACAAGCGCGGCCCCACCTCGCTCCGCGCGAGCGGGGTGGCCGTGGCGCCGGATGGGTCGCTCTACATCTCGGCCGATCAGAACGGGAAGATCTGGCGTGTCACCAGACAAAAACGTGAACAGTAAACGGTGAACAGTGAACGGGGGGGGTGGGGTGGTCGGTTTACTGTTTACCGTTCACCGTTCACGCCTTTTGTTGCAGCACCCGCTCCACGGCCGCCAGCGTCGGCTCGATCTCCACCGGCCGGTTAGCCCCGGGAGGCGGTGGGTCCGTCTGCTGGTGATAGCGCAGGAGTAGATCCGGATCCTTGAGTATGTGCCCGGTGAGCACGGCCACCACCCGGTCGGCCGGCTTCACCTCGCCTGAGCGAACCAGCTGCCGGAGCCCGGCCAGGCTGACTGCACTGGCCGGCTCGCAGCCCACGCCCGACGCGTCGATTGCCGCCTTGGCCTCGAGCAGCTCGGCATCCGGCACCGAGAGCACCACGCCATTGGTCTCCCGGATCGCCACCACCGCCCGGTCATATGACGCCGGGTTTCCGATCTTGATCGCAGTGGCCACTGTCGCCGCCTTGACCCGGTGCCGCTCGACAAACCCCTCCGCAAAGCTGCGCGCAAAGGGCGCCGCGCCGGCCGCCTGCACCGCGGCAAGACGCGGCAGGCGTTCGATCAGTCCCCACGCTCGCGCCTCCCGCAGCGCTTTCCCGAACGCGGCCGTGTTACCCAGGTTGCCGGCTGGGAAGATGATCCAATCCGGCGGCTCCCAGGAGAGCTGCTGGAGAAGTTCGAGGATGATCGTCTTCTGCCCCTCGATGCGGAACGGGTTGATCGAGTTGAGCAGATAGACGCCGAGGTGCTCGCTCGCTTCCTCCACCAGACGGAGGCAATCGTCGAAGTCGCCTCGCACGAGGAGGGTCTTCGCCCCGTACGCCAGCGCCTGAGCCAGCTTGCCGGTCGGCACCCCATCCCTCGGCACTAGCACGAGCGCGGGAAGTCCCCCCTGGGCGGCATAGGCGGCGAGCGATGCTGCCGTGTTCCCGGTTGAGGCGCAGGCCACTGCAGTGGCACCGATTCGCCTGGCCTGGGTCACACCGACCGTCATACCCCGGTCCTTGAAGGAACCGGTCGGATTGTGCCCCTCGTGTTTGAGCAAGAGGTGTTCGACACCGGACCAGTGGTCGAGCGCGACGCGGTGCAGCAGCGGCGTGTTGCCTTCCGGGTAGGAGACGACCGCGTCCGCGGACGGGAGCACAATCTCCCGGAAACGCCAGACACCGGAGGCCGTAGCACCCGGCGAGCCTCCGCGCCGCTCGGTAAACCGTTGGAGCAGCTCGGCCGGGGTGAGGTGCGGCGGTCGGTGGTGAATCTCGAGCAGCCCGCCGCAGACATGACAGCGAGGATGCGGATCGGTCTCCACCATCTCGTTCCCGCAGGCGGTACACACCTGCCAGCTTGCCGGGCGGTGAGTCTGAAACCTCATGCCTGCGCTCGCGCGGAATCGCCGATGATACGGGCGCCCTGGCGGTCGATCTGCGCCACCCGCACTTCGCTCTTGTAGCCGCACGTTGTATATGCTTCGGCCATAGCCGCCGCCACCTTGTCGCCGGCCTTGGGTCCCCGAACCAGGGCGAAGGCCGTGGGCCCGCCCCCCGAGATCGAGCTGCCCAGCGCGCCGGCGGCGAGCGCGGCTTGTTTGGCCTGGCGGAACCCCGGCAGCAGTTCAGCGCGCGCCGGCTCAGCGATGCGATCGTCAATGGCACGGCCGAGCAGGGCGTAGTCGCCGGAGGCGAGCGCGGCGACCATGGCGCCCACCTGTGCTGCCTGGTGCAAGGCGACCTCTCGGGGAACTGCTGCCGGCAGCACGGAACGCGAATGTGAGGTACGGAGTTGCTGGTCGGGCAGCGCGACCACGACGCAGAGCTCATCCGGGACGGGAAGCTGGACCAGGTCGAGCGGCTCGAGCGATCGGATCAGCACGATCCCGCCGAGGAGCGAAGGCACGACATTGTCGGCGTGCCGGCCCGACACTCCTTCCTCGGCCTCGAGGCAGGCGCTCACCAGCGCGAGCCGATCGAGTGGATTCCCCAGCAGCGCGTTCACCGCCACCGCGGCCGCGACGGCCGAGGCCGCACTGCCCCCCTGACCACCGGAGAGGGGCAGCCCCTTCTGTACGGTGAGCGCGATGCCCCTATTGCGGCTGCGCTGGTCTCCCGCTCGCTCCACCACCGCGATGGCTGCAAGGCCTGCGGTGTGCCGGGTCGCATCCACGGGCAGCTCGTGATGGCCGGACTCGAGAATTCGAATGCCGCGCTCATCGGCCCACTCGGCCCGCACTGTGTCGCCCCGGCCCGCTAGTGCCAGGCCGAGGATGTCGAGCCCGGGACCGATGTTGCCCACACCGCCCGGGGCGAATGCCGTGGCGCTCTTCGGCTCACGGGTCATGCGCCGGCCAGCCGCAGGATGTCGTTGAGCACACCGGCCGCGGTGACCTCGGCGCCCGCCCCGGGGCCGGTGATCACCAGGGGATTGTCCTTGTAGCGCGCGGTGGTGAACACCAGCTGATTGTCCGAGCCCTTGATCGAGGCAAACGGACTGGTGGCCGGCACCGATCGAACACCTACGGCGATCTTTACCGGTGACACCACCGCCACATAGCGCAGCACCGCTCCTTCGGCCGCCGCGGCCTCGACGCGGCGCTTCCACCCGGCGTCGAGCTCCTCCAGCCGATCGAGGAACTGCTCTAGCGAGAGCGATCGCGCCCACTTGGGCACCAGCGACTCCACCGCATTCCGGCGCAGCTCGCCGGGGTAGCCGAGCAGACGAGCGAGGATCAATGCCTTCCGGGCGACGTCCATGCCAGAGAGGTCGTCCCGTGGATCAGGCTCGGTATAGCCTTTCGCCATGGCGCTTCGCACCGCCTCCGAGAACGAAACGCCGGCGGACACCTCACTGAGCACATACCCGAGAGTGCCCGAGAGGAGTCCCTCGATACGGGCCACCCGGTCGCCCGATTCCACCAGCTTGTGATAGGTGTCGATAATGGGTAGCCCGGCACCTACGGTCGCTTCGTGCAGGATCCGCCGGCCGCGGGCCCGGGCGGTCTGCCACAAGGCATCGCTGACCAGCCGCCGGCCTGCCAGGGGCCGCTTGTTGGCGAGCACCAGATCCATCCCGTGGGTGAGCGCCTGCTGCAGGGCCGGTCCAGTGTCGTCAGCTGTGAGGTCGATCAGGACCGGCCGGGTCAGCGCGTAGCTGGCGATGTGAGCGACTGCCTCCTCGGCAGTCGCTGCGCGACCGTTTTGGAGATCCGCAAGCCCACGCCCCTTCCGTTTCTCGGATGCCAGGCTCGCCAGCTTTCGTGGGCCGATCCCTTGTGGATCGAAGACGAAGCCGGAGCGGTCGATGACTGCCGCCACCTGGAGTGAGAGGGTGGGACGATCGACCCGGCCCAACAACGAGGCGAGGGCTTGCCCGATCTGACCATAGCCCAGCAGCACCAGCTCCATCCGCTCGGGCCGCACGACCGAGCCTCCGGCAATCCGGGAGAGTTGGAAGGCGGTGTGAATCCGGCGTTGCGCCTCGGCGGCCTCCTTGGCCGACACGACCACTGAAATGTTCAACTCGGAGGAGCCCTGCGCGATGGCCACCACGTTGATCCCGCCGGCCGCAAGGGCGGAGAACACTCCAGCCGCGACGCCCGGCGTGCCGTGCATACCCAGTCCCACCACAGCCACCGTCGCCATGCCCGGGCTCACCTCTACGCCGTCGATCTCCCGCCGGGCGATCTCTCCTTGAAATTCGGCCAGCAAGCTCCGGCGCGCCTGCTCGGCAAAGGCCTCGGGCACGCTGAAGCAGATCGAGTGCTCCGAGGACGCCTGCGAGATCAGTGAGACCGAGATTCTACGGCCGTGGAGCGCCGCGAAGGTGCGAGCGGCGATCCCCGGAACGCCGAGCATCCCGTTTCCGGTGACCGTAATGAGCGCCTGTCCGCCGGCGGCAGTCAGCGCCTTCACGGGGAACTTCCCCGGGGCGGCGCGATCCGACACCTCGGTCCCCGCGGAGCTAGGATCTGCGAACGGCCGTACATGAATCGGGATGCGTCGCCCGGCCAGCGGGATCAGCGCGCGGGGGTGGAGTACCTTGGCGCCGTAGTAGGCCAGCTCAGCCGCCTCGCGGGCATGCAGCTGGGGAATGACCCGCGCGTCCGGCACCACCCGCGGATCGGCGGTGAGGAGGCCGGGGACGTCCTTCCAGAGCAGCACCCGGGAAGCACCCAGCGCGCGGGCCAGCAGGGTGGCAGTGAGGTCGGAGCCCCCTCTACCGAGAGTCGTCACGTCGCCTGTTGGAGCGGCGCCGAGAAATCCGGGTACAACCGGAATGGCGCCGCGGGTGAGGATCGGCTGCAAGATCCGTTGGGCGCTCCGGTCGGTGCGGGGGAAATCCGGCGAAGCCTGCCCGAATATGCCGTCGGTTTGGATGACATCCGCCGCATCGACGAACCTGGCCTTGGCTCCGGCCTGCTCGAGCGCGGCTGCGAAGAGTCGGGCGCTCAGCCGCTCGCCCCGGGACACGAGATAATCGTTGGTGCGGGCGGTGAGCTCTCGAACCAGGCGGAGACCTTGTGCCAGTGCCTCGAGCTCCTGGAATACATCGGCGATATACGCCAGCATCTCCGCACGCGCCCGTCCCGCCGGCAACAGCGCCCGGGCCACTTCGGCATGACGCGAGCGCAGCTGGGCTATGAGCGAAGCGACGGTACGCTCGTCGCCGTCCCCCGCCTGTCGGGCCACCTCGAGGAGTGCATCAGTGACGCCCGCCATCGCGGAGACGACGACGACCGTAGGCTCCGGACGGTAGCTCCCGATGATCTCGACGGCATGGCAGACGGCGGGGGAGTCGGCTAGCGAGGCACCGCCGAACTTGTGCACCGACGGTGCCCGGCGATGACGTGGCATAGTTTGGTCGATGTTAACATAGCTGGGAGCTGGGAGCTAGGAGCTCCCGACTCCTAGCTTCAAGCTCCTAGCTCCTAGCTCCTAGCTCCTCTACTTTCCCCCCCATGCTCGCGCTCCTCAAGCTCATCCAGTCCCTCATCAAGACGCTGCACTCGGCAGGGACGCCAGGTCAGGTAGCCGCCGGGATGGCTTTCGGCAGCGCGCTCGGGCTCACCCCTCTGCTGAGCCTGCACAACGTGGTCATCTTTTCCGTGCTGGTGCTGCTGAATGTGTCGTTCGGTGGAGGCATGCTCGGTTGGATGCTGTTCGTGCCAGTCGGATTTCTCCTGGATCCGGTATTCGACAAGGTCGGTTTGAGCCTGCTCACGGCGCCGTCCCTGAGGCCGCTCTGGACCGACTGGACCAACACCCCGGTCCTGCCCTATACCGATTTCAACAACACCATCATTCTGGGAAGCTTCGTTAGCTGGCTGGTCCTGGCCATCCCGATCTTCTTCGCGGCCAGATACGGCGTGGCGAAGTACCGGGCAACGATCGGTGAGCGAGTCCGGCAATCGAAGGCCTACAAGGCGCTCACCGCCTCCCAGGTCTACAACGTTTACAAGATGTTCCGGCCATGAAGGTGAAGATCTTTCGCTGGAAGGCGATTGGGCCGCTGCTCCTGCTCTTCATCCTGCTTGGCATCCTGGTCTGGATCTTCGCCGAGCCGGTGGCCCGGCAGACGGCCGAGGAAGCGAGCAGCGAGCTGCTCGGCACCGAGGTAGATGTCGGGAAGCTCGATCTGCTGCCCCGACAGGCCTCGGTCGAGCTGCGCGCCCTCCAGATCGCCGATCCCTTCGTGCTCACCCGCAACCTCATCGAAGCCGACGAGATCCGGCTCAAGCTCAATCCTGCCGCGCTGGCGGAGAAGAAAATCGTCATCGAAAACTTGAGCCTGCATGGGATGCGATTCGCTACGACACGGAAAAAGCCCGCGCGGCCCCCCAGCGGAAAGGGCTTTGCACCCCAGGTCTACCAGGCGGTGAACCAATGGGCCAAGCAGTTCGATGTGCCGCTGCTGTCCCTCACGCCGATCGATACCATTCGCCAGCTTGCGCTGGATCCCACCCAGCTCACCACCATCCGGGAAGCCCAGTCGCTCCTGACGCGCACCGACTCGGTCAAGAAGGGGCTGGAGCAGGGATTTCAGCAGCTGAATATCGAATCAACGCTCGACTCAGCCCGCGCCCTGGCCCAGCGGCTCGGCGCCACCGATCCGAAGAAGCTCGGCCTCGATGGCACCCGACAGGCTATCCAGTCGGTCCAGCAATCGCTGAAGGATGTCGAGAACGCCAAGAAACGAATACAGGCGCTGGAGCGGAACGCACAGACCGCAGTGCAGTTTCTGGGGCAGGGGGTCCAAGGTCTCGACCAGGCCAGGCAGAAGGATTTCGCGTTCGCCAAGTCCTTGCTCAAGCTGCCGACCTTCTCCGCTCCCGAGATTGGCGGGGCACTCTTCGGCAAGGTAAGCATCGAACGCTTCAAGCAGGCGGCATACTGGGCCGAGCTGGCTCAGCAGTACATGCCCCCCGGACTTCTGCCTCGACCCACCCCAGGCCCCAACCGGCTTCGGGCGGCGGGGGAGACCATCGAGTTTCCCAAGCCGAAGGAGCTTCCCCGGTTTCTGCTGGAGCAGGGCCAGCTCGATTTCTCGATCGGTGGGACCGGCCCGATCCAGGGGGCCTACACGGCCACCGTCCAAGGCCTGACGTCGACTCCGGCGCTCTATGGCCGCCCCGCGCTGATCACGGCCAGCCGCCGTGCTGCCGGATCGGCGCTCGCCTCGATCGACGTCGGCGCGGTTCTCAACCACCTCACCGCCCGCACCCACGATTCTGCCAGCGCACGTCTGCAAGGCATCAAGCTCCCTTCGTTCGATCTGCCCGGTCTCCCGTTGCGGGTTGACCCGGGCACCGGGTCGAGTAGCCTCATGTTCTCGATGAGAAACGCCGGCGCCGAGTTGCGGGGGCGTTGGGCAATCGGCTCGAACAAAGTCAGCTGGATCGCGGACAGCGCCGGCCGGCGATTGAACGATATCGTGCGACTGGTGCTGCGGGTCGTGTCGGGGCTGAACGATTTACAGGTCGTTGCCGAGCTGAGTGGAAGCATTGCATCGCCCAAGTTTTCGGTTTCCAGCAACCTCGACAAGGCGATCTCCCAGCAGCTTAAGGCGGTCATCGGAGAGGAGGTGGCGAAGGCCGAGAGGATGGTACGAGCGAAGGTAGACAGTCTTGTGGCCGACAAGGTCGAGCCGGTGAAGCGACAGGTCGCTGCGGTGCAGACCGGTGCTAATCAGCGGATTCGGGCCGAGAAGCAGCGGGTCGACGGTGTGGAGAGAAGCAGTTGAAAGCCGAGCTGCAGCGGCTGACCCGCGGGTTGGCGCCGGGGATTGAGTTACCAAAAATCAAGTTGTAGGAGTCGGTGGTCTAGGGTCTAAGGTCTAGGGTCTGGCTGTTTAGACTTTAGACCCTAGACTCTAGACCTCTTGCTACACGATCATCACCCTGGGTGGAAACCATGCGCATCGGAGTCCCCAAGGAGACTTCGGCGGGCGAGCGCCGCGTAGCGCTCGTACCCGAGTCGTGTAAGAAGCTGATCCAGGCGGGCTACACCATCTCGGTGGAAGCTGGGGCCGGGGATGCGGCCGGCTTTCCGGATTCAGCATACCGCGAGGTGGGGGTCACCATATGGGGCGACCCGGCCGCATTACTGAGCTCAGCCGACCTGGTGCTGAAGGTGAACGCCCCCAGTGCCGGGGAGGGGCAGGGAAGCGAGACCGATTGGATGCGGGAAGGCGCCATCTACATCGGCTCTCTGATGCCGCTCCGGAATCTCGAGGCGGTGCGCGCGCTCGCCGCCCGGCGGATCACGGCGTTCTCCAC
>JBBQXQ010000007.1:0-56245 GCA_038209515.1 Gemmatimonadales bacterium | reverse complement strand
GCGACGGGATTCGCCGACGCCGGTCCGCGTCCACTGTCCGATTCGTCTGAGCTCGAGGCCAGCGCCGTTTTCGTACGCGGCGTAGCCCTTCTCCCCGGTCGCCTCCGTCTTGAGGCTATCTGGCTCTCGCGAAGGCGTATTCGTCACGGTATCGCCAGGCAGCGCGTCGGGCCCGGGCTCAGGCGTCGGAGCCAGGGCGACAGGCGCGTCACCGCTGCCGTCGTCCGGTGCCACCCGCATGGTCCTGCCCCCGGCGCAGGCCACCAGGGCTACGAGCGGGAGCAGGATTCCGTAGCGTCGTGGGATCATTGGTCGCTCCATCTGGGTACGAGGCGTGTCCGGTTCGGTGGCTAATAAGCTACGGTGACGCACCGCGCCCCGCGACCCCGCCATCTCTCAGTCCAGGTGACCTCTGTCACCCGCACTAGACGACTGGCCATTCCGGCCGCACTATACCCACTCATTGCTGCCGCCCGCGCCCGCCCCGCCCTCAAGGAGAACGCGATGAACCTCGTCGATCGTGTCAAGCGAATCTTGCTTTCGCCCCGCACCGAGTGGGAGGTTATCGACGCGGAGCAGACCACGCCGGCAGCGCTTTACACCGGCTACATCGCGCCGCTCGCCGCCATCGGGCCCATAGCCCAGCTGATCGGGTATTCCGTTTTTGGCATTACCGTCCCATTCATGGGAACCTATAGGGTGCCGTTCGGCTCGGCGCTCACCGGTGCCATCATCAGCTATGTGCTCACCCTGGCGGGTACCTACATCCTCGCGCTGATCATCGACGCGCTCGCTCCCACCTTCAATGGTCAGCGCAATCAGATCCAGGCTCTCAAGGTGGCGGCATACTCCAGCACCGCCGCGTGGGTGGCAGGCATCTTCGCCATTATTCCCGGCTTGCGATTGCTGGGGATTCTGGGCCTGTACAGCCTGTACCTGCTCTACCTCGGCCTACCGGTCCTGCAGAAGACGCCGCGAGAGAAGGCACTCCCCTACACGGCCGTGGTCATTCTCGCCGCCATCGTTCTGTTTATGATCGTCGGCCTGATCGCAGGACGGTTTACCGGCATACCGCATGCAGGGGTACCGATGCCCTGATCTTGCCACCTGACAGGGCCCCGCCGGCCTCTGCGGCGGGTCCCAGGTTCCCAGGCGACGCGGATCACAGCCCAGACCTTGCTTGTATGGTAGAATTGCCGCTTCGCCCGGTGCTAAGTCGGCTACGGAACGAATGATCCGGCGATCGAACGAGAACCTGAGGAAGCTCCTATGACTCGTCGCCTAGCCTATGTCAGTCTGCTCGTGCCCACCTTGATGCTGGGCACCGGCGTGGGCAGTTGCGCGCGCAACCCGGTGACCGGGAAGAGCGAACTGTCCCTTGTCTCCGAGTCTCAGGAGATCGAGATGGGCAAGCAGGGTGCGCAGGAAGTGGCGCAGACGATCGGCCTGTATGACAATGCCAACGCCCAAGCGTACGTCGCCGAGGTCGGCAAGCCGATCGCCGCCGCCTCCGAGCGACCCAATCTGCCTTGGGAATTCCACGTGGTGGATGACGCTTCAGTAAACGCATTCGCCTTGCCGGGAGGCTTCATCTACGTAACCCGCGGCCTCATGGCAACAGTCAATGACGAAGCCGAATTCGCAACTGTCGTCGGGCACGAGATCGGGCACGTCACCAACCGTCACTCGGTGCAGATGATCAGCAAGTCCCAGCTGGCCCAGTTGGGGTTGGGAATCGGGAGCATTCTCTCGTCCGACATCGCAAAGTTTGGGCAGGTCGCGAGCGCCGGCCTCCAGGTCCTGTTCCTGAAGTACAGCCGCGACGCGGAAAATCAGGCCGACCAGGCCGGATTCCGCTACGCGTTGAACCAGGGATACGACGTAAGGGAGATGCCCAAGGTATTTCAGACGCTCGACCGGATCAGTCAGACTGGTGGTGGCGGCAAGCTCCCCGAATGGCTGGCGACTCACCCAAATCCGGGGAACCGGATCAAGCACATCGAGACTCTGCTGGACACGGTGCACACGGATCTCAACAAGGCCAAGGTCAACCGGGACGGGTACCTCCAGCGCGTCAAGGGGATGACGTACGGCGAAGATCCTCGCCAGGGCTATTTCGAGGGGACCCAGTTCTACCATCCGAAGATGCGTTTCCAACTGCACTTTCCGGACGGGTGGCAGGTACAGAACACGGCGGCTGCGGTCGCATCCATGAGTCCCAATCAGGACGCGATCATCCAGCTGAGCCTGGCCGGCCAGACCTCACCGCAGCAGGCGGCTCAGCAATTCCTGTCCCAGCAGGGCGTCCAGGCAGGTCAAAGCTCCAATACCAACATCAATGGGCTCCCTGCCACGTCGAGCTACTTCCAGGCTCAGACCCAGCAGGGCACCATCGAGGGGATCGTCTCGTTCATTTCTTATGGGGGACAAACCTTCAGTCTGATGGGCTACACGCCGGGCGGCAAGCTGAGCACCTACGACCACGTCTTCCAGAGCGCTATCCGGAGCTTCGGTGAGCTACGAGATGGTTCCAAGATCAATGTTGAGCCGGCCCGGATCGAGCTGGTGAAGGTCAGCCGGGACATGACGCTCGAGCAGTTCAACGCCCAATACCCGTCTTCCGTTCCGATCGAACAGGTCGCGATCATCAATGAAGTGGAGGGGCCCTCGACGGTTCTTCCGGCCGGGCGCCTGGTCAAGCGGGTTGTAGGGGGGCGGAAGGCACAATCGTCCTGATGCGCTCGAAGACACCGTTCCACATGGGGCGGCTGAGCCGCCCCGTGTTGGTGTTCTGGCGGCTGGGGTGAAAGGAAGCGACGAGCACCATGCCGTCGGGGAGAACGGCTTCCGCCCCATGACCGAAGTTGGGCCGCTCCCGAGGAGTTAGCCGGGCCCACCAACCCGCGGCTCGGAGCCAGCTCTCCCACCCGATTCTACCTAACGCCAATACAACTCGGACCCTGGTGAGGAGCCTGAACTCCTCCTGGAGGTAGGGGCGGCAGCGAGCCAATTCCTCTGCTGTCGGACGGTTCCCGGGCGGCGCACACCGGGCGGCCGCCGTGATGTAGCAATCGGTCAGCGTCAGGCCATCGTCACGGGTCCAGGCGCTCGGCTGGTTGGCCCACCCGTACCGGTGAAGCGCCTCGTAGAGCCAGACGCCGCTGGCGTCTCCAGTGAAGACGCGGCCCGTACGATTACTTCCGTGAGCGCCCGGCGCGAGTCCGACGATGAGCAGCCGGGCTTCAGGGTCCCCGAACCCAGGCACAGGGCGCCCCCAGTACGATTGGGACGCAAATTCCCGCTTCCGGGCACTTGCGATCTCGCTGCAGTAGCGCCGTAACCGGGGGCAGCGCTCACAGCAGGTTATGCGGTCAGCCAGCTCCTGCAGCGCGTCGGGCACGATCTAGTCGGGGAGGCGGAGCAAAAGCCGCTCTCTGCTACCGCTGGCGACGGGCTCGATCTGGGCGAAGATGGTCAGCTCCGCACTCGACCGCACGGCACATGAGGAAGGGACGAGGCCGCGCACTTCGATCGACGAGCCGGCGTCCTCCAACGTCCACGATCCCGCTCTCCGCCCAGCTCCTGCCGCCGTGCAGTGGCCCGAGACTCGTACCCGCCGGCCCAGCAGGCTATCCACGGTGAGGGCAGCCTGGACCCGTACCAGGGGAGCCTCGTCCGCTCGTCCAGGGAAGGATGGTCCCGCCGGCAGCCCACCGGTCCCTCCCCGTCCAGGACTGGCCTGAGGGGAGGCCGCCGGTCCCACAGCGGGCCCCGCCACAGGGGCGGGACTGCCAGGATCCCGCGCGACTTCGTCCCGGGGGCGGCAGGCTGGAATCGAGAGAATCAGGAGTAAAGGGAAGGCTGAGCGTGTGGGCATAGCGGGCCTTGAACAGCGGGTCTCTAGGAGACTCGTCGGGTCTTTCGTTTCATGAAGTCCATCAGAATGAACTGCCCCAGCGTCATCGTGTTGGTGAAGTACGCCTTCCCCTTGCAGATGGAGGCCACCTGCTTGACGAACTCCACCAGGCTGCGGTCGCGTGCCAACATGAAGGTGTTGATCATGATACCGTTACGCCGGCAGTTGGCGACTTCCCGGTAGGTGGCCTGGAGGATCTGCGGGTCCAACCCCATCGAGTTCACGTAGATCCGACCGTCCGGCATGGTGAGCGCCGAAGGCTTTCCATCGGTAATCATGATGATCTGGCGCATGTCCTTCTTCTGTCCCTGCAAGATCCGCCGAGCGAGCTTGAGCCCCTCGGCCGTGTTGGTGTGGTAGGGTCCGACCTGCGCCGTCGCCAGCGCGCTGAGCGGGATCTCCTCGGCAGAATCGTGGAACAACACGACGCGAAGGCTGTCTCCAGGATACTGGGTCCGGATCAGATGAGTGAGTGCGAGGGCAACCTTCTTGGCGGGGGTGAACCGGTCCTCACCATAAAGAATCATGGAATGGGAGCAGTCGAGCATCAGCACCGTCGCAGCCGATGAGCGGTACTCCGACTGGCTGACCATGAGATCGCTGTACTCGATGTTCAGGGGGACGCCCACGCCTTCCCGCGCTATGGCGTTGGTGAGCGTCGCCGGGACGTCCAGGTTCAGCACATCGCCGAACTCGTATTGCTTGCTCACGCCTTCGGCTTCGACGCCGGTGGCGAGATAAGGAGTGTCGTGCGCGCCGAAACTCGACTTGCCGACGCTGCCCAGAAGGTTCTTGAGCGTCTTATAGCCCAGAAAATCGATGCCCTTCTCGGTGAGGTTAAACTGAACCTGCTGTGCAGCTGAGTGGGCCTGCCCGCCGGGGCCGAACATGGATTGGTAGCCCTGCGGCACCTGAGGGGCTTGGCTGATATTGAGGTAGCCCTCTTCCATCAACCGCTGCACGATACGGTCGAGTAGCTGGCCCAGCTCCGCTTCGATCTCCCGGTCGCGGGCCTCGTCTCCGGTGGACTCGCCGCGGAGCACCTTCAGCATGTCGGGGGTGAGCTGGCCCGATTCCATCAGCGCCTGGAGAATCGCCTGCCGCAGGGCGTCGAGCGACCGCTCCCCCTCGCCCGTCTCGTCATGCCAGAACGAGGGTGAGTTGCCCGCGAACCCCGACTGGAGCAGGAAGTCGCTGAGCTGGTCCAGAAGCCCCTGCAGATTGACCGCATCCGCGAGCTCGGGGTGGTACTTGGAGTAGGTGGTGAAGCGCATTCAGAGTCGAGAGTCTAGGGTCTAGGGGTCTAGGGGTCCAAGGGTCTAAGGGTCTAAGGGTCTAAGGGTCTAAGGGTATTGATAACGGCTGGCGGACCTCCGCATTATGGCTGAATGGCGGCCTAGACTCTAGCCCCTTGACCCTAGACCTTCCTTCACGTGCTCCCCACCTCGCTGCACTCTGTGTTCGCCGCGCTCCGGCACCGGAACTTCCGGCTGTTCATCATCGGCCAGTTCATCTCGCTCTGCGGCACCTGGATGCAGGTCATTGCGCAGGGGTGGCTGGTTCTTCAGCTCACCGACTCCGCATTCGCGGTCGGGCTGGTCACCGCGCTCGGATCGCTGCCGATCCTGCTCTTCACCCTGTACGGCGGGGTGATAGCCGACCGGGTCAACAAGCGCCGCTTCATCCTCGTGCTCCAGAGCCTCATGTTGGCCGAGGCACTTACGCTGGCTATCCTCACGGCTACCCACCTCATCACCGTGCATTGGGTCATGGGTCTCGCCGTGTTCTCCGGGCTCCTCAGCGCGTTCGAGGTGCCGACTCGGCAGTCGTTCCTCGCCGAGATAGTGCACCGCGAGCATCTCATGAACGCGATTGCGCTGAACTCGAGCGCGTTTAACCTCGCGCGGGTCATCGGTCCCGCCATTGCGGCCGGCCTGATCGCCACCGTCGGACTTGCCGCGTGCTTCTTCGCCAACGCAGCCAGCTACCTGGCGGTGATTGCCAGCCTGCTCCGCATGGACGCGGGCCAGTCGCCGGCGCCACGGACAGAATCGCTGGCCACCGCCCTGCGGCAGGGCTTCGCGTTTGTGTTCGGAAACCGGTGGCCTCGGGCGCTGGTCGTCCTCATCGCGACGTTCAGCATGTTCGGATTCTCGTTCCTCCCTCTCATGCCGGTGTTCGCCCGCGACGTCCTCCGGGTGGGTGCGAGCGGCTACGCGGCCCTGGTCGCCGCCATCGGCATTGGCGCGGCGGTGGCGGCCTTCTTTCTGGCCGGTTTCGGCCATCGGGTTCGGCGATCCCGGCTGGTGCTGGGCTCGGCGATGCTCTTCGGGGTCGTGTTGCTGGCTGCCTCTCAGGCGCCGGAGTTCTGGTCCGCGCTGTTCCTATTCACCGTCACCGGTTGTGTGATGGCACTCAACGGTATCGCCGCAAACACGATGCTTCAGTCGGAGGCTCCGGATCAGCTGCGCGGCAGGATCATGGGTTTTTATTCGTTCATGGTCCTGGGTCTGGCGCCGTTCGGGTCGTTTCAGGCGGGCTGGATCGCCGAGCACTTCGGCGTCCGGATCGCCTTTGCGCTGGGTGGGTCGGTGTGCCTGGTCGTGGCGGCCGGGGTGGCCTGGCGAATGCGGTAACGATGCTCATCACGATATCGCGGCAGTATGGTGCTGGAGGATCCGAGGTGGCCCGGCGCGTGGCTGCTGCGCTCGGCTGGCGCGTGGTGGATAACGAGCTGGTCGAGGAGGTAGCCGCCCGGGCGGGCATCCCCCCGGAGCAGGTTGCGGAACGAGACGAGCGGGCGCCCAGCTTCGTGGAGCGCCTGGCGCGGACTCTGGCCGCGTCGACACCCGAGCTATTTCCCCCGTTGGTGCCTGGGGGCACGCTTCCGAAACTTCAGGAGGTGGATCTGGTGCGGATGACCGAGTCGGTCGTGGCCGAGGCGGCTGCGAAGGGGAGGCTGGTTCTCGTGGGCCGAGCTGCACCCGCCGTACTGGCGCGGGAGCGCGATGGCCTGCACGTGAAGCTGGTCGCACCGAGACCCTACCGGATTCAGGCCGCAGCCGAGCGGCTAGGAGTGGATCTCCAGAAGGCCGCGGCGGTGGTGGACGAATCAGACAGCGCCCGGGCCCGATACCACCGGCAGTATTACCATCGCGACTGGAACGATCCGGTGAACTACCACATGATGCTGAATACCGGCGCGCTGGGACTGGACGGTGCGACGTCAGTGATCGTGTCCGAAGCGCGGCGTCGGGGATGGGAATGATCTATCCGAAACTTATCCCGCCCTTTCCATAGCCGGGCTCCCGCCGCTCCGGCTTGGCCCGGGTATAGCCCAGCTCTTCGCTCCGGCTGATGCGTTTCTGCGCGGCGAGCCCCTCGAGCACCAGCTCGCACGCCGCCACTTGCCGGGGAGCGTCCTTCCGTTCCGCCAGGCCGAACTCCGTTACCACCTCGAGTAGGCCGGGCACCATGCTGAATCCTTTGAGGCAGAGATCCGACCTTTCGTCTCCCGAGACCTTGAGGGCGCCGCCCTGATCAAACCAGGCGACGATCTTGCCGAGGTCAGCCCCTCCCATCCGCTCCTCCAACACCCGGCCGGCCGCGCGGCGGATGAGGTCACGCGCGATGATATCGCCGCCCTGCAGCTCCCCCTCGTACTCCAGCTCCAGCTTCCCCGTGATCGAGGGCACCGCCGCGTAGACATCACTGACTCGCGGCACGACACGATCCTCGCCGAGGGCCGCCGCTCGCCGCTCCGCGTTCGAGATGGCGTTCTCCAGCGCGCTGATGGGGAGCCGCTGGCTCACCCCTGAACGCTTATCCACCCGCTTGTCGTCGCGGGCCTCGAAGGCCACCCGCTCGATAACCTCCAGAATGAAGTCCGGGATGTCGAGCTCCGGGCCGCCCCGCTCGACCCACGCCTCCTGCGAGGTGATCTCCATCCCGAGCTGCACGGTGCGCGGATAGTGAGTAATCACCTCCGAGCCGATCCGGTCCTTCAGCGGCGTGATGATCTTGCCCCGGGCGGTATAGTCCTCGGGATTGGCGGTGAACGCCAGCAGCACGTCCAGGGGGAGGCGTACCGGATAGCCTTTGATCTGGACGTCGCCTTCCTGCATGATGTTGAAGAGGCCAACCTGCACCTTCCCGCTGAGATCCGGCAGCTCGTTGATGGCAAAGATCCCCCGGTTAGCCCGGGGCAGCAGCCCAAAGTGCATGGTGAGCTCGTCGGAGAGCAGGTGCCCCCCTCGGGCCGCCTTGATCGGATCCACATCCCCGATGATGTCGGCGATGGTGACGTCCGGTGTCGCGAGCTTCTCGACATAACGTTGGTCCCGGCGTAGCCAGGCGAGAGGCGTCGCGTCGCCACACTCGACCAGAATCTCGCGGGCGTACTTTGATATGGGCGCGAACGGGTCGTCGTTCACCTCGCTGCCCGTGACGATGGGGATGCGCTCGTCGAGGAGGTTGGTGAGCTCGCGCAGGATACGGCTTTTTGCCTGACCCCGTAGGCCGAGCAGGATGAAGTGGTGTCGCGCGAGCAGGGCGTTGACGATCTGGGGAACGATCGTGTCCTCGTACCCTACGATGCCGGGAAACAGCGGCTCGCCCGATTCCAATCGCTTGAGCAGGTTACACCGGATCTCGTCCCGGACGGTTCGACCCCGAAGCGGGGGCTCCGCCCAGCGGCTGTTCTTTAGTTCACCTAGTGTGCGTGGCTCGATCATGGGACCGCTCAAGAGACAGGAATTCGGATGCGGAATCTAAGATTCTTGACTTCAATGCTTTACTGACTGACTGAGTGGAGCTGCGGCCTCATGGCCGCCCGCCTCAACCGGCGCCTGCAACTTCGCTCACCTTGACAAAGCTGGACCCGGAGGTAGCTTCGCCCTCGAGTATGTGGCGCGGCCATTTCGACGATTCTAAAACCAAAATGTTCCACCAACCCCCGAGGGAATGACAATGAAGACGATCCTGGTGATGGCCGCCGTCCTTGCGCTCGCCGGCTGCCAGAAGAGAGGCACTGCCTCCGGTGCAGATACGTCCGCCATGGCTCCGGCGGCGTCCGACACTGGCATGGGTGGCATGACGCACTCCGACTCGACGATGGCGCGGGATACCACCAAGAAGTAACGTCGCGATGTGGTCGCGTGGCGGTGAGCCCCGAGCCCCGCTCGGGGCTCGCTGATTTTCCGGCCGGCTCACCCGTCGAGGTCCTCGGGGCCGAACGGAAGCGCCACGACGGTAGCCGGCTGTCCGCCGGCCAGCAGCTCCTCTCCCACGCCAACCTCCCGCCGGATCAGCCCGAGGCCGATGGCCCGGTCCTCCAAGCTCAAAGTCGAGCGTACACTCCCCACCTCGCGCTCTCCCTTGTGTATGCTGCGCCCCGCCAACGGCTCCGCCCTCCGCCAACGCAGGCCGCGTAGCTCGCGGTTCGTGTGACCCCGGAAGTGCAGCCTCGCGACAGTCTCCTGGCCGGTGTAACACCCCTTCGTATAGGAGACGCCGCCGATCTGATCGTAGCGTACCTCCTGCGGCAGGGTGCGTTCGTCGATCTCAGCTCCAAGCGTCGGCCAGCCGCAAAGGATCCGTGCTGCATGCAGATCGCGCTCGTCGCCGGGGAGCGCGCCGGCCGAGACTAGTCTGGAGCCGAGCGCGGCGACTGCCGGCTCCGCACCGACAGCGAGTGCAACGAACGGCGCTGCCTCCGGTGCGAGGGCGAGCGCCACCGGGCTCACCTCGCCACCGACCGATGCCACCCGTCCCGATGCCTCCGGCATTCCGATGCCGGATTTGGCCAGCGTCTGGAATCCATGCGCGCCAATCAGCCATGCCACCCGGGCCTCGCCCGTAAGGTCGACCACCTTAGCCAAACGGGGGGGTAGCTGGCGGCGAAAGAGGTCGAGGGACGCCTCGTGGCCGGACCGAGGCGCTACCAGGGTGAAGGCATCGGACTGGCGGATCACCCAGTAGTCCACCACCAGCGCGCCTTTGGGTGTCAATAGTGCCCCGTAGACGAGACTGTTGTCACCCGGCTTCACCAGATCATTGGTCAGCAGGCCCTGCAGGCACGTGAGGGCGCCGGGCCCCTGGACTCGAAAGACGGCGGGCTCGGTGGTGACCAACACCGCGCCGTGTCGCACCTCGGCGAGCCGTTCGCGGTCGAGCGTCAGATCGAACTCAGACATGGGCCCAGGGAAGCTCGGTGGGATCGTGCCCCACGAAGTCTCGCCACACCATGTCGGCGTCACCGCAGGCATCCTCTGCATGCGAGGTGGCGAGCATGGCACAGCGAAGGCCGGCCGCGCGGGCCGCCGTGAGCCCCGGCAGCGAGTCCTCGATCACCACGCAGCGCCGGGGCGCGAGATCGAGCATCTGCCGCGCCCGGATGAAGCCTTGCGGATCCGGCTTGCAGATGCCCACGTCTTCCGCTGCCACGATCTCGGCAAAGTGGGGGCGCAGACCGGCCAGCTTCAGCACCAGCTCGATCTCGCTCCGCAGCGCGCCCGAAACGATGGCGAGCTGAAAGCCATCGAGGGCCGCATTCTCGACAAACGCCGCGGCGCCAGGCACGAGACGCATCGAGTCTCTGATGGTTCGCTCGTACTGGGCGTGCTTTCGCGCCACCGCCTCCCGCACAACAGACTCGTCCTGGGCATGGCCGATGCGTTCGAAGGTAAACCGGAAGCATTCCCGATCGTCGAAGCCCAGATACTCCCGGTAATAGGTCTCCCGGTCGAGGGAGTACCCATACTCCGCAAGGGTGGCGATCAGCGCGTCGCAGTGCTGCGACTCGTCATCCACGATCACGCCATTGAAGTCGAAGAGAATGCCGGAGGTCATTGGAGAAGGTATAACGAGGTGCGAGGTGAGAAGTAAGAAGTGAGAGGGGGCCCTTGCGTACCGCGATCTACCTCTAACCTGTCACCTCTTACTTCTCACCCATAAAAACCCGCCTCCCGATACGAGTGATCCAGCAGCTCCACCGGGTGCGCCACATCGATCGACAGCCGCGCGGCCCGAAGTCCGGCGCCGATCTGCATCAGACAACCGGGATTTCCCGTCACCACGAAATCCGGCCGCGGTCTCGCGGCGCTCAGGCCGGCGATCTTTTGGTCGAGCACCGCGCGCGCCATCTGGGGACGAAGCACGGAATAGATCCCGGCGCTGCCGCAGCAACGGTCGGATCCCGGCAGCAGCCGAAGACGAAGGCCGGGCACGGCGCGGAGCAGGGCGAGCGGCGCTTCCTGCACCTTCTGGGCATGCTGCAGGTGGCAAGGCGCATCGTAGGCGACATCCAGCTCCAGCGGCGCGCCGATGCGGGGACCGCGCTCCGCCAGCAGCTCGGAGACGTCGCGGACCTTGGCTCCGAGCCGCGCGGCAGCCTCGGTACCCAGCAGATGTCCGTAGTCCTTGAGCAGCGCACCGCAGCCCGCGCTGTTTACCACGACGAAGTCGGTTCCTTCCGCGAGGGCCTCGACATTGGCCTGGGCAAGCCCGGTCGCGCCGCCGCGGTCGCCCGCGTGCTCGTGGAGTGCACCGCAGCAGACCTGGCCTGACCTCTCCACCACGCGATAGCCGTTGGCTTCGAGGGTCCGCCTGGTTGCGTCGTGCACGTGATTGAAGAGCGCACCCATGACGCAGCCGCGGAAGAGGGCGACGGTTGGGGAGGATGGAGAAGGCGGAGAAGACAGAGAAGACGGAAGCAATACCGTCCTGAGCATTTCCGTCCTCTCCGTCTTTTCAGGAGGCTCCGCGGACGCGGCCAGCATGCCCATTCCGAAGCGTAGCCGGTTGCCTCCCGCCAGCAGGCGAGGCAGACCGGTGGCCCGGAGCAGCCGGGCCAGAGCGAAGAGCGGCCGCCATGCAAGCCGGTGCCGGAACACGCCGAGCACGAGGCGGGCGGCCGGCGAGATTCCGCGGGCCCGGAAGAGCTGCGCCCGGGCGGCTTCGAATCCGCGGCCGTAGCCGACGCCCGAGGGGCAAGCCGGCTCGCAGCCCCGGCACCCCAGGCACGCATCGAGGTGCTCGAACAGCCCCGGGTCGTTGGCGTCCATCTCGCCTCTCTCCAGCGCCCGCATGAGCACGATCCGTCCGCGTGGGCTGTGGCCCTCGTCTCCGGTGACGAGGTACGTCGGGCATGCCGGGAGACAGAACCCGCAGTGCACGCACGGATCGAGGGCGGCGTAGCCCTTCGGCCCGCTGTCCATCCTCAATCCGCCCCCTCGAGGGCAACGTTCAGACACTGTCCCGGGTCGAAGGTGTCGCGAAGCCGGCCCACGATTTTCCCGACCCCTTCGCGATACGCCCCGAAATGCCCCAGTGCCCGGCGGACGGACCACGGAGCGCGCTCGAGGGTCATGGGGATCTCTCGAGCGGCCGCAGCGCGACGCAGGGAGCGGATCCGGTCCACCGTGGCATCGCCGGTCCAGCGGATCATTCCCAGTCCGGCTCCAGCCGAGACGAGGCCCTCGTCGAGGTCGTGGGCAAGGAGGTCAATGGTGTCGTCCACGCCGTCGCCCAGTACACCGAGGCGCAGGGTTATGGGGCCGCCCAGCGTCCCTCGTGCGGCCACGCTCCAGAACGCCGCCGTGCGGTCTGTCGGGAGCGGCTGCCAGTGGAGTTCGCCGACCGAGCCCAGTCGGCGGACGTCCGCCTGCACTGCCGCGTCGGTTCCCACGAATCGGGCGGCGAGAATCCAGTCCGCTTCCGCGGCGAGCGCCGGCGAGAGGAGCTCCAGCGCGCCGGGCAGGACCTGGGCATCGATCAGCTCCCTGGCGCCGGAGGTGAGCCGGTCTCGAGCACCGCGGGCCAGAAGAGTGACGTCCGCACGGGGCAGTGCGCGCAACCGCAGGTGGATCTCCGCGATAATGCCGAACCCGCCAAACCCGCCGACCTGGAGCTTGGTGAGGTCGAACCCCGCTACGTTTTTCACCACCCGACCGCCGGCATTCACCAGCCTGCCATCCCCGGTGGCGACTGCGCAGCCGAGGACGTGGTCCCGCACCGGTCCGAATCCCTGGCGCAACGGACCGGCCGTGGCCGTGGCCACCACCGATCCGATGCTCCGCTCGGGCCGGCCCGGCGGGTCGATTGCCAGCCACATGCCGTAGTCTGCCAGCCGGCGTCTGAGCGCTTCGAGCGAGGTGCCTGCCTGGACCGTCGCCACCAGGTCGGCCGGGCTGACCGACACGATTTGCTCCAGCCCCCGGGTACTCACGGCCAGATCGGCGGGCGCGTCGGAGGGGAGCCAGGTTCCCCGGCCTTCGACCCGGATCTTCCAGCCTTCCTCATGGGCCAACCGGCACACCAGGGTGAGGGCATCGGGCGTATCGGGCGTGGCGCGCGGCACCCCGTCGCCGTCGCGCTCTACCCCCGTTGTGCCGAGCAGGGCCCGGAGCCGGGTGAAGACGGCGTTGCTCATTGGCGCAGGCTCTTCACGACGGACCATTCACGGCAGGCATGCACCGGCACGACCTTCCCGGGATTGGCCATCTCCGACGGGTCGAAGGCGCGACGCACCGCCCGCATGGCCCCCAGCGTCTCGGCATTGAAGATCCAGGACATGTAGTCAAGCTTGTCGTTTCCCACGCCGTGCTCACCGGTAATGCTCCCACCAGCGGCCACACACGCCGCCATGATCTCGCGGCAGGCCAGCCGGACCCGGGCCGCAACCGCCGGGTTCCGCCGGTCGAAGCTGATGTTCGGGTGAAGGTTGCCATCTCCCGCATGAAAGACGTTGCTGATGGTGAGGTCATGTAGCCGGCGGATCTTCTCGATCTCATCCATGATGTCGGGTAACGCGGAGCGTGGTACCACGGCATCCTGCACCGCGAGATCGGGGGCAATTCGTCCCATGGCTCCGAAGGCTTTCTTCCGGCCTTGCCACAGCCGCGCTCTGTCGGCTGGGCTGGATGCGCTCCGCACTTCGCGCGCGCCGCGATCGGACAGGATCTCGCGTACCGTGGCGGCTTCGGCCTCTACCGCATCGGTCTGCCCGTCCAGCTCGACCAGCAGTACGGCCGCCGCGTCCGTCGGATATCCTGCCGCGTAGATAGAAGCCTCGACTGCCGCGACGCAAGCGCGGTCCATCATTTCGAGCGCGGCGGGGACGATCCCAGCAGCAATGATCGCCGACACCGCCTCGCTCGCGCCTCGCACGGTGGAGAAGTCGGCCAGCATGGTGCGTACGCTTTCGGGAATGCGCTCCAGCCGAACCGTGATCTCGGTCGCGATTCCGAACATTCCTTCGCTGCCCACAAACAATCCCACCAGATCGGGACCCCAGGCCTCCCCTTGCAATGAGCCGAGCCTCGTGACTGACCCGTCCGGCAGGACGACCTCGAGCGCCACGATGTGGTTGGTGGTCACCCCGTACTTGAGGCAGTGAGGGCCACCCGCGTTCTCGGCAACATTGCCGCCCACGGTACAGGCCGCCTGGCTGGAGGGGTCCGGCACGTAGTGCAGGCCCAGCGGAAGCACCGCCTCCGACAGCCGCGCATTGACCACCCCGGGCTGAAGCACGGCGCGGCGCTGAACCGGGTCCACACTGAGGATTTTGTTCAGCCGGGTCAGGGCGATCAGGACCGTATCAGGGTCGGCGAGGGCTCCGCCCGAGAGACCCGTTCCAGCCCCTCGGGCGACGAAGGGCACCTGTAGCAGATGAAGAAGTCGCACGATCTCGCGTACCTGAGCCGGCGTTTCCGGGATGACGACTACGCCGGGAAGGGACTCGTGGGTCGGCAGCCCGTCCATCGCGTATGTCACGAGCTCGGCCGGACGATGACGTACCCAACGTGAGCCGACGATCCGGTTCAGGGCGGTCAGCAGGGATGCGTTCATTGAGCCATGGCGTCGGGAATCGCTCCGCCCTTCCCGTTGGTGTGGGCGCTACGGTGCACCTTCAAACCCAACTCGACCGCGCTCGTAAGCACCGGAAGGAGCAGGATTAGCGCCTTGATTCGCCGGGAGGTCGAGCGCTCGGTCAGCAACCGCTGTTTCACCCCGAGGTCGCACTCGATACCGCTCGCAATATGAAAGGACAGGCTGGATGCATCATCCGGAAGGGTTGGCTCCTCCGGCGTGGTGTCGTTGAGCTCGCGTAGACCGGCAAAGTAACGTCCGAAGAGCTCACGCAGCTCGGCGGTATCCTCGGCGGCAGGCTCCGAACCGGCATCGTCGTCGAACGTCTGGACCATCGCGACAAGGTAGGGATGGGGCTCGTCGAGCAAGCGCGAAAGAACGAACCGTGAGCCGCCCACGACTACGACATTCGATCGCCCGTCCGGGAGCTCCTGGTTGACCCGCACCTCCGCGACACACCCGACTGTTCCTGCGCCCGGAAGCTCCGAGCTGCCGTTCACCGCGGTGATGCCGAACCGCCGGTCGCCCAGCAGACAATCGGCCAGCATGCGTTTGTACCGTGGCTCAAAGATGTGGAGCGGCAGGGGAGCTCCAGGGAACAGCACGACCGAGAGTGGAAAGATGGGAAGCCGGAGGGACATGGGCGTAAGGTAAGCGGTGAGCGGTAAGAAGTGAGCGGGGGGCTCCGATGATTCTCGAAACCCCCCGCTTACTGCTTACCGCTCACGGCTCACCGCCTCATGCTGCTCCCCAGAATCCACGCAACGCCCGGACATCGGCAGAGTCGCGCAGCTTCTCGAAGGCTCGTTCGCGAATCTGCCGGATGCGTTCCCGGGTAACCCCGAGTAATGCACCGATCTTCTCCAGGGTCAGCGCCTCGGAGCCTTCCTCGAGGCCATAATAGAGCGACAGGATCTTGCGTTCGCGTGGGGTGAGATGGCGTTGGAAAATACGATCGATGAATTCCCGCTGCAGCCGGACGTCGGTCATCTCCTCGATCTCGATGCCGCCGGTGCCGGCAACCCGCTCGCCGAACGTACTGGCGCCCCGGTCCTGCCTTTCTACCGGCGCATCCAGCGATACCTCGGTCGAGGTCATCCGGTGAGCCGAGCGGATGTTCTCGACCGTATCATTGAGCGCGATGGCGATTTCGGCGTCAGTCGGCTCCCGGCCAAGCTCCTGGGCCAGAAAACTCTTGGCCCGCGACATCCGGACCAGCGCCGAGTTCTGGTTCAGGGGAATTCGAACGCTGCGGGTCTGCTCGGCGAGCGCCTTCAACACGGCCTGGCGGACCCACCACACAGCATAGGAGATGAATTTTACTCCATGGTCCGGGTCGAACTTCTTGACCGCCTTGAGCAGCCCCTCGTTCCCGATGGCCACCAACTCCGAGAGGTCGAGCCCGTGACCCTGGTACTTCTTCACGTACGAGATCACGAACCGCAGGTTGGCGGTAACCAGCCGCTCAGCCGCCGTTTCGTCGCCAGCCACGGCACGACGCGCCAGTCGTTTCTCCTCGTCCGGGTCGGAGATCATGGGGAGCTTCTGAATGTCGAGCAGGTATTGGTCGAACGCGCCGGAAGGAATTGAGCGAGCAAACGGCCGGGCTTTCCCGGTACGCACATGCGTCATAAACAACCCCAGGGGGAGGGAACGGGCTGTGATTTTTGGTGCTGTGACCGAATAAATCGGAGAGGTGAGCAGCGAATATATGAGAAACACGGGGTGCGAGTCAAGCAAAAATTGTTTCCACATCACAAAATGCTTATCCACAGCCGGTTCGTGGCTTTATCCACTTTGGTGGAGAACTCCCGCCGTCGTCGGGGTCAGCGCCGGAGCTGCAAGTTCCTGCAGCTAAACGAGATGTCACGAGTTTCTCTGCGATTTACGGGCCGTCCTCAACCGGCATTCGAGAGCGCCAAGACCCGCCGAATGGCGGTGTCAGGCACGGCCGTCGTCCATCCATGCAGCCGATGCATGCGACCCAGTGTGGCAGGCAGCGCGAAGTGAATCTCTCCGCCGCGATTCTTCTTGTCGCCCAGCATACTCCCGATCAGTGCCGTCCGATCCATCTCGGGCGGCACCCGGTCCGGTAACCCCAGGCGGATCAGGAGCTGGGAGACGCGGCGGTGGAGGCCGGGGTCCGCTAGGCCCAGCTGCTCGGCCAGCTCGCACTCGAGCACGAGCCCAAGGGCCACGGCCTCGCCGTGGGGGAGCTGGTAGTTGGAGACCTGCTCGAGGGCGTGAGCAACGGTGTGGCCGGCGTTGAGAATGGCCCGGCGCCCTGCCTCGCGCTCGTCGTCACTCACCACCTCGGCCTTGATCTCCACGCTCCGGCGAACCAGCCTGGTGAGCGTGCCTGGGTCGCGCCGGATGAGGTCGGAAGCGTGTGCCTCCATCCACTCGAAGTAATCGCGGTCGGCAATGAGGCCGTGTTTCACCGCCTCGGCCAGACCGGCACGGTAGTCGCGCTCGGGCAGGGTGCCGAGGGTAAGCGGATCGGCGATCACCGCAGCGGGGGGATGGAAGCAGCCCACCAGGTTCTTGCCCTTCGAGGTGTCCACCCCAGTCTTGCCGCCGACTGACGCGTCGAGCATGGCGAGCAAGGTGGTCGGGACCTGCACATAGGGCAGCCCGCGCATGTAGGTGGCGGCGACAAACCCGGCGAGATCTCCGGTGACCCCACCCCCCAGTGCGATGATACCGCTATCCCGGCCGAAGCCACGCTCCAGCAGGGCATCGGTGAGGAGGGCCCAGGTGTCGCGACTCTTCGATTGTTCACCGGCGGGAAAGGTCAGCGTCTCGCCCGTCCACTCCCCTGGGCCCAGGCGGCCCGACCGGTAGAGCTGGAGGACGGTCTCGTCCACCAGCATGGCCACCCGGCGCCCGGGCAGATGCTGGAGCACCAGCGCAGCAAGGTGGCCGATGGCGCCCGGCTCGACGTAGACCGGATAGGAGCCCTGCGCGTGAGTTACGACGACAGGATCGGTGGACATGACTTCCTACCAGGTCACGTCGCTCACGCCGGCCCGATGATTTGCCAGACGCGCGAGCGTGAACAGGAGATCCGAGAGGCGGTTGAGGTATACCAGAAACTGGGCCGGCACGTCGCTGCTCTGGGACAGGCTGACCACGCTCCGTTCCGCTCGGCGGCAGACGGTCCGCGCCAGGTGAAGCGCGACGGCTTTGGGCGCACCCGCTGGGAGCACGAACGACCGGAGTGGCAGCAGCTCCTCTTCCGTCTCGTCCATGATCCGCTCGAACTCGCTCACCCGGCTCACCGACAGCTCCGCCTTCTCGAGCGCCTTGGCGACTCGCGAGGGATCGGGGGTGGCGAGCTGGCCGCCGATGCAGAACAGATCCCGCTGAATCCCCTCGAAGAGCGGATCGAAAAAGCCCCTGGGCTCGGTGGACCGCACCACGCCCAGCACCGAGTTCAATTCGTCCACCTCGCCGTAGGCAGCGACTCGGGCGTCGTTCTTCGGCACTCGACCACCACCGAACAGCGCCGTCTGGCCGCCATCGCCCGTACGAGTATAGATCTTCATCGGCAGGGTCCTTCCACCTGTGCCGCCGCGACCACCACATTGCCCCTGGGTTGGATGATCCCCCACAGCACGCTGCCATCGCGGACGTCCACCTGTTCCATCCACAGATTATCTCGCTCGAATGCAAAATCGCTGATCGGCTGAAGCCGGCGCCAGAAGAGGCCCCGGCGCAATGCGCCATAGGGAGCGAGGCGTCCCCGTCGTAACGAGACGACCGTGGGCCGAAAGATCACCTGTTGCCAGGCGCCGGCGCTGTCCCATGCCATGACCGTCGCCGCGAGCAGCGTGTCCCCTCCATCGGTGATTCGCCGCGCGCGGAGGGAGACGGCGAAGCGCACCGCGCTCGCGGCTGGGCGGAACGGGATGACGTCGGCAGCGTCGATGTCGGAGAGGGTGTTGATCTCCAGCCTGGAATGGTCTGCTGCCCGCAAGCTCAACGATCGGATACGAGAGAGCGTCGAGTCCATGACCCTGGCGGTGCGGGCGATGAGCTCGTCCACCAGGGACGTACTCGGCTCGGAAACAGGTTCGCGCCGGCGGAAGCGCGCACGGTCGTCGGCTGCGGGAGTAAGGGCTTGGGAGTGAGTAAAGGAGCCCAGCACCGGTCCTCGGAGCGACGGCTCCTGAGCCCGGTGGTCGTCTTCGACGATGATCTCGGCCTGCGCGCCACGTGAGCCGCAGGGACTGCCGTGCAGCAGGATGGCGGTCGGCGTAACCGCGGTGTGGCCGGCCGGCCCCCCGACCAGGGCTCGATCGACCATCGGTGTTCCCGCGGTGGTGCGACGGCGCCCCGCCGGTGCGAGGGTGACGATGCGCTCGAGCGCGAGCGCCCGCCAGAGGTCGCCATCCCGCTCGAGCGCGGGCCGGTACCTCCGAGCCAGCGCGGCGATGAAGCCGGTGTCGCTGGAGAGCAGATGGACTGCCCGGCTGGTGCCCTCGCCCACGAAGCTGCCCACCACATATCCCATCGAGTCCACGCGAGCGTCACTGGCCACGCTCATCGAGTCGAGGGGCGCCGGGGGGCGTTCCCGAAACACCTCTCGCAGGAAACTGCCGGCGCTGCTACAGCCCGCTAGTGGTCCCAGCAGTGAGACCGCCAACAAGGTCATGGCAGCACGGGGCAGGAACATGGCGGTCAATGTGTTCGGTCCCCCTACAAAGCGAAAGGGCTTTGGGTATGTGCTACTAGCCATTAGCTATTAGCTACGAGCAAAGCAACAGCCAACAGCAAACACCATTAGCTAATAGCCAATAGCTAACAGCTAACGTCAGGAGCTTCGGTGGCCCAGCAGGAAATCAGAGACATTTCGATCATCGGGGGCGGACCCACGGGGCTGTTCGCCGCCTTCTATGCGGGCATGCGTGGCGCGTCGGCGCGGATCATCGACGCGCTCCCGGCTCTCGGTGGCCAGCTCATGGCACTCTACCCCGAGAAGTACATCTTCGACGTGGCGGGCTTCCCCAAGGTGCTGGCCAAGGACCTGGTTCGCGACATGGCCACCCAGGCGCTCCAGTTCGGTGCCACCACGCACCTGGGCGAGATCGTCACCGGCCTGCGCCGGGTGGAGGATGGCGGCGCGGGCCACTTCGTGCTCGAGACATCGGACGGTGAATACCCCAGTCGGACCATCGTCATTGCCGCGGGGATCGGGGCGTTCGAGGCTCGGAGGCTGGGCATCGAGGGTGAAGATCGGTACGAGGAGAAGGGTCTCTTCTTCAAGGTGCTCGATCCGAAAGCGTTCGAAGGTCAACGGGTGCTACTCGTCGGCGGGGGTGACTCCGCGTTCGACTGGGCAGTGAATCTCCAGGGGATCGCCAAGTCAGTGATGCTGATTCACCGGCGCGACGCATTCCGTGCCCATCAAGCCACCGTGAATCAGGTGCAGGAGTTTCATCGCTGCGGACAATGCGAGCTGCGGACCTTCTGGGAGGTGAAAGCGCTGCACGGGAATGGGAAAGTGGAACGGGTTACCATCATCAACAGCAAGACGAAGGAAGAGGAGACGCTCGAGATCGACGCAATCATCCCTCTGCTTGGCTTTCATTCCGACCTGGGCGCCATCAAGGAGTGGGGGCTCCACACCGAAAAGGCCGATATCAAAGTGGACCAGGTCATGGCCACCAACGTGGCCGGGATCTACGCCGCGGGCGACATCACCAGTTACCCGGGCAAGCTCAAGCTGATTGCCACCGGGGCCTCGGAAGCGTGCATCGCGGTGAACAACGCGGTGCACTGGATCAATCCGAAGGCCAAGGTAAACCCGGGCCATTCGTCGAACATGGCGCTCTTCGGTCAGAAGGACGATTGAAGGGGAGGTGATCGGGTCGCCTTCGGCGGCCACTGACTCCAGATGATGCTCAGCGCGAACAGCAGTAGCATCACCCAGACGATAACGCTGTATCCCCCGATGTAATGATGAAGCCGGTCGCCCATCAGGTCTCGGCCGAGGCCGATTGCCACAATCCCTATCCACGCGAGCCCGAGCGCCACCCGTCCTCGCCGACCCATTTCCCGCGGATCCAGCAGGAAGAAGGCATAGAAGACGAACAGCAGGGTCACGAGGTGGGCCTTCCAGGTTAAACCAGACAGGAGGTGGCTTGCCAGGAAGACGCTCGAGATCTCGAGCGGGGAAAGCGGCCGGTGCCGGATCCGGAGTCTCACCAGGTGAGCCAGGAAGGCTGCCAGGACGACCAGCGCCAGCACCCGGTAGATGAGCGGCGCCGCGGTCTCCAATGAGGGCAGGTAAACGTAGTTGTAGGTCTCTCCCTGTCCCCACACGCGCGGTACGATGGCCCGGTAGACCATAGCCGCCAGGTTCTGATTGGTGTAGTCCGCCACCACTCGCCCCGACGCGAACTGCTGCAGAAAGCTGTGGTAGTACGTGGTCAGGTCCGTGAGCCCCTGGTGGAATCCCCGTTGGACCATCGGTAAGGTCAGGCATAGGATCCCGAATCCAGCCACCGCGGCCAGACTTCGGCGGGTCCCTCGAATGAGCAGCCAGGGGATGAAGAATACCGGCGTAAGCTTGATCGCCGTCGCGGCAACCAGCCATCCGCTGCCTGCCACCTCCCGCTGCTCGGCAAAGGCTCGTATCCCGAGCAGACACAGTACGAAGATCAGCAGGTTCATCTGCAGCATGTTCAGATTGTTCAGGATGAAATTGGCTGAAAAGACTACCGCCAGCGCGAGGGGGAGAGGGGTGCTGGCCCATGTCGGATCGAGTCGCCGGACGATACCCCGGGAAAGGCCGACCGCGACGACAACCAGGCAGACCGAGGCTACGTAGAAGAGCCACGCGGCAAGCTTCAGGGGGAAGAGGCCCAGCACCTGAAAGACCTGCGCAGCGAACGGCGGGTAGAGAAAGAGGCGAGCTCCCGGAAGGCGCTGATAGAGCGGCAGCCCCTGCGCGAAATCGTGTCCGGCCTGCCAGAACACGTGAAAATCGGTGCCGATTCGTTGTTGGCTGGCTCGTTCCGTAGCTACTGCCGCTGCGACCGCTATCAGCACAACCAGCCCTGCGGCGCGGGGCCAGAGCCGCCGCCCACGAGCTCCCGTCACCGCTTCGACATCTCAACCACTATGCTGTCGATCGCCGCCAACAACGCGCGCCCGGGCTGGGCATGATTGTTGGTCAGGACCGAGAACGTGAGTGTCCTCCCGCGGTCCAGGTCGATGTAACCGGTCAGGGTCAGGACCCGGGAAATGCTGCCGGTCTTGGCTCGCACCCGTCCAGCGAGCGGGGTCCCCAGAAAGCGATTCCGCAGCGATCCAACCAGCCCCGCCTGGGGCAGGCCGGCGGCGAAGGTGCCATATCGTGGGTGCCTTCGCATGAAACGAAGAAGCTGGGTAAACGCCAGCGGGCTGATCAGATTGCTGCTCGAGAGGCCGGAGCCATCGCTCAGGGAAAACTGAGTGGAATCCACCTTTACCGAGTCGATGAGGAACCGGCGCTCGACCTCCAACCCCTCGGGCCAGGACCCGGCTTTACCAAATTGTCGGCCCAGCTGCTTCAGCAGCATCTCTGCAAACCAATTCTGGCTGGTGTTCAAGATGGGAAAGATCCAGTCGCGCAACGGCCGCGACGAAGCCTCCGCCAGTGGAGCAGTCCGGCGCAGCGCGGCGTAGGCGATCGAGTCGGTGATGGAGCGAGTAGCGCCAACGACGGATATCCCGGCTTCGGCCAACACCTGGCGCAACGCTCTGGCCGCGTACAGGCTGGGGTCCGGTAAGGCGAACGACTCGGTGTGCGGTGGATTGTCGAGCGCGACCGTGCCCTCGGCCCAGATCTGGAGCGTTCCCGGATGGCGGAAGAAGCGATCGCCGATATCGGACTCACCGCCGGGCGCAACCGTCACCGTTCGGTTCTCGAACGCGATATCGCCCAGATTCGGGCTCATGGTAATGACCGCCGGTGTGCCCGGAGCCGGGCCCGGACCCCAGTCGAAGTCCACGCTATTGTCGTGGAAGCCGAGTCCCGAGACCGGTGCGGCGTACCACCAGTTTAGATCGAACGATTCCCAGTTGGGATGTACCAGGGTTGTCTCGAAGTAACTCCCATCCCCCACGACGTCGCCCGTGACGGCCCGCACCCCCTTGGCTCGAAGGGTATCGACCAGTTGACGCAATCGGGCGAACGGATCGGTGTCGCAGACTCCAGCCAGGGTGGTATCGGTGGCATAACAGCGCCGGTCAATGGTCGGATCGCCTCGGCCATACAGCACCAGATCACCCTGGAGCACGCCGTTGACAACGGGCCCGCCATAGAGGCTGGTCTTTACCTTCCAGCCGGGAGGCAGGAGCGCAGAGGCCACCGCACTCACCACCAGCTTGGTGTTGCTCGCGGGGATGAAGAGATGGTCCTGGTTACGGCCGTACAGCAAGCGCCCGCCTTCGTCCACCAGCGCCACGCCCCAGAACTGCCGGTTGAACGGCGGAGCGTCCATGCGAGAGTCGACCCGGCGTTTGAGATCCTTTTGCGCAACCGCAGGGACGGAGACGACGGAGAGAGCGGAGAGGACGGCGAGGACACGGCTAATCATACGCTACCCTCGGATCCGCCCGGGCATACAGCAAATCGGTCACCAGGTTCACGATCACGAAGACCACACTGAGGAAGAGGATACTCCCCTGTATCGCGGGGAGGTCACGCTTGTCGATGGCCGTGAGGACATAGCGGCCGACGCCGGGCCATGAGAAGATGGTTTCGGTGAGGATGGAGCCGGTCAGATAGCTGCCGAAGTCGAGCCCGATCACCGTGAGCACAGGGAGCAACGCGTTCCGGAATCCGTGCGAGAGAACCACTCGGGTCTCCGCGAGTCCCTTGGCACGCGCCGTGCGAATGAAATCACTTCTCAGCACCTCCTGCATTGCTGCCCGGGTCATCCGCGAGAGAAAGGCAACCGATCGCATCCCGAGGGTAAACGCTGGGAGGATGAGGTAGACCAGCCCTCCGGAGCCGGACGGAGGGAGCCAGCGCAGGTTCACGGCGAACACCAGGATCAGGATCAGGCCGACCCAGTACACCGGGAACGACACGCCGAGGTATGCACCCAGCGCGGCCACGCGATCGGCCCAGCTGCCGGGGCGCCACGCTCCGTAGATCCCGATGCTGATTCCCACGGTAGCCGCGAAGAGCATCGCGGCGCCTGCCAGGCGAAGCGTGGCGGGGAAACGTTGAAGCAAGTCGCGCAGGATCGGCCGGCGCGTGATGTAGCTGGTGCCGAGGTTGCCTCGAAGGACGCCGCTCACGTAGTGCACGAACTGCTTGGGGAGCGGGTCATCGAGGCGCAGCTCCGCACGAAGCCGAGCCAGAGTTTCCGGGTCGGCCCGCTCACCGACCATGGCCTGAACCGGATCGCCTGGGGCCACGTACAGGAGCAGAAAGGTGACGAGCAATACGCCGAGCAGCGTGGGGACGAGAAGCAGGACACGGTAGAGAAGGAAGCGGCTCACTTGGTCCGCTCTGCCTGCAGCCAGCGCTGGCCAGTAAAAATCAGAGGGATGCGCCAGCCCTTGAGATCGGGCTGCGCGGCCCACACGTCTACCGGAAACCAGAGGAAGATCCAGGGTGCCAGCTCGAAGACGCGAGCGTCGATGTCGCGGGCCAGCCGGGTCTTCTCAGTCTCGTCTGTTGTCGCCCGGGCGCGGCTGATCATCGCGTCCAGATCGGGATCGGCGAGGAAAGCGTAGTTGCCACCAGGTCCCTTGTTGCGCGAGTGAAAGAGCGGGTAGTTAAAGTTTTCCGGGTCCGGATAATCGGCATACCAGTCTGTCAGGAACAGGTCGGCTTCTCCGTTTCGCACCGCGGCGCGCGCGCTGGAGGCGTCCCGCTCTACGATCTCGGCCCGGACGCCGATCTCGGCGAGCCCCTGCTGGATCGACTGCGCCAGGCGGGCGAGCTCAGCGCGTTGGGTTCGCCACAGCTTCAGCGCAAACCCATTGGGATATCCGGCCTCGGCCAGGAGTTTCTTCGCCTTGGCTGGATCGTAGGGGTACGGAGCGCGGGTGGAATCGTAGCCGGCGATCCCGGGTGGCAGTGACCCCGCCGATCGCACTCCCCGGTCCGCAAAAAGGGTGGTGAGGAGAGTCGGTACGTCGATGGCGTGGTTCAGTGCGCGCCGCACCCGCACGTCTTTCAGGGGGCCGCGTGTGGTATTGATCGCCACGTAGAGATCACGGAGCGCCGGACGTCGCTGAAGCTCCTGTGCGCGCGTGTCCTGCCAGCGGCGAGTTTCACCGACGGGCACCTCGACCACGCTCAACTTCCCAGCCTCGTATTCGGCGGCTTGGGTGAGTGGCTCGGGGATGATCCGAATGCGCAGCGTATCGGACCTGGGAGCGCCGGCCCAGTAGCTCTCGTTCCGAGCCAGGACGATAGCGTCATCGTGGGACCAGGAGACGAATTTCCAGGGCCCGCTGCCGTTGGGCTGCTGGTCGAAGTCGGCGGGGGTTGGCGTCGGGACGATCGCGGCGACCGGCATAGCGAGCAGCTTGGGAAAGATGTTGAGCGGCTCTTCGAGAGTCAGAACCACCGTCGAATCGTCTGGCACCCTGAGGCCCTCGACCTCCTTCCCATTGCCGGCAGCATATGCCCGGGCGCCTCGGATCGGATACAGCGGCCAGCTCCGCCCGCCGGTGGTGCCCGGGGCCAAGGCTCGAAGCATCGAAGCCCGCACGTCGGCAGCCTTCACCGGCCGCCCGTCGTGGAAGCGGGCATCCTGCCGGAGGTGGAACGTGTAGCTCCGCCCCGCAGGGTCCGTCTCCCAGGACCGGGCCAACCCCGGAACCAACTGGGCATCCGCATCGAACTGCGTCAGGTTGTCGAACAGGAGGGCCACGACCTCACCGGTCGGTACGTCGGTGGACAAGGCAGGGTCCAGCGATCGGGGATCGTAGGTGAAGAAGTAATTCAGGCTCGCCCGATCAGTCCCGTCGGCGCAACCGGTTAGCACGAAAGCAGTGAGGCCGAGAAGTAATCGGTGCATCGCTCGATAGGCAGAATGGCAGGGGATAGCAGGGCAACACGTCGGCTGGGCCGGAGAGAATGCTCGCTGTCCAACTGACCCGCTGCCCGCCGGCTGCACCGTTGGCGTTGACTCTAGGGTGTAAGACGGTCAAACTACCGGGCTTACGGCACGCCTGTCAATCTGCTCTCGGTGCACCGGCCGGCCGGGAACCTCGTCCTGGAGTGTGGCATTCCCAGTCACCTGCGTCGGCGCGACCGGCCGTCTCGGATACGCGGAGCCCGGCTTGCCGGGCTGCTGCTGGCGCTCGCCCTGGCCGTTCCTGCCGCGGCACAGCAGACTCAGCTCGTGGTCCGCCAACTCAAGTTCGAGGGTAGCGAGGCGGTCGCTAGCGACATCCTTGCCAGCGCGATCGTCACGACCAACTCCAGCTGGTTCGCTCGCGCGTTCTTTTTTCGCTCGCTAGGGTTTCTGGGCGCCAAGCGCTACTTCGATGAGCAGGAGTTTCGACGTGATGTCGTGCGGCTCGTGGTGTTGTACCGGCGCAGCGGGTATCCCGACGCGGCGATCGACACGCTGGTTCGGCGCACACCGCAGGATGTCTACATCAAGTTCAAGATCCGCGAAGGCAACCCCATCGTGGTGACCTCGCTCGCGGTCAATGGCCTGGACTCGCTGCCCCTACGGCTGCGGAAGGCAGTCGTGCTGGACCTGCCGCTGCAGCAGGGTGACCCATTCAATCGATTCTCCATGCAGGCGACCGCCGACACCGTCACCCGGCGCCTCCGGGATCGGGGCCATCCCTCAGCCCGGGTGTTCTCCGCCTTCGAGAGCAACAAGGAATCCAAAACAGCATCGGTGACACTCGAAGCCGAACCTGACGGCAGGGCCGAGATCGGCCGGATCCATGTCGTCGGGGCCCAGCGTATCGACACCTCGCTGGTGCGAAAGCTTCTGGTATCGCGACCCGGCCGGCGGTTCTCCCAGGAAGAGCTGTTTCAAAGCCAGCGAAACCTCTACGAGTCGGATCTGTTCCGCTTTGCCACAGTCAATATCGACTCCACGGCCTATCACCCGGGGGACGACTCGGTGCCGCTCGTGGTGCAGGTCAATGAAGGTAAGTTCCGGCGAATCCGCGGCGGGTTGGGCTACGCCACGAACGACTGCTTCCGCGGCTCGCTCGGCTGGACCTCGCGGAACTTCCTGGGCGGTGGCCGGATTCTCGACCTCACCAGCCAGGCGTCGAAGGTGGGCGTCGGCAGCCCGGTGGACTGGGGGCTGGCGAATAACATCTGCCGCACCTCGCGGGACGACTCGGTCGGCTCAGCCCGAGTCAATTATTACCTCGGCGCCTCCATCAGGACGCCTGCTTTCCTTTCGCCCAACAACGCGATAACCCTCTCGGTCTTCAACGAGCGCCGGTCGGAGTTCAAGGTCTATCTGCGCCAGGAGACCGGCGCGAGCGTCGCCCTCCTCCGCACGACGCCGCGGCGGCGCAACCCTCTGTCGCTGACCTACACCCTGTCGTACGGCCGAACCGAAGCTACCCCAGAGAGCTTCTGCTCCTTCTTCAGCGCCTGCACCAGTGACGTGATCCAGCCACTCACGGAGAACCGGGTCCTCGCCACCCTCTCGGCGCTGGGAACATTCTCCCGGGTGAACAGCCCGGTCGATCCCACCCGTGGATCGAACTCCTCTTTGGAGATCACTTTCAGCTCCAAATACATCGGCTCCTCATCGCTGCAACAGTTCACCCGGTTTATCGCGGGCTCGGCCTGGTACCGGCCACTGTCTCGGGACGTGGTCTTCAGCTGGCGAGTGAGAGGAGGGATCATCTTCTCACCGACTATCGACGTGGCCACCGGAACCGGGGCCTTCATACCGCCGGAACAGCGGTTCTATGCCGGAGGCCCGAACGACGTACGCGGGTTCGAGCGGAACGAGCTGGGGCCTGTGGTCTACATCATTCCGAAAACCGCGGTCGACTCGGCCACCGCCAACGGCCAGGGGATTCCCGCGGACTCGGTGCGGGTGGCGGCCACGGGTGGAAACATCCTCGTCCTGGGGAACATCGAGCTCAGGGTGCCGTCACCGATCTTCAGCTCGCGTCTCCGCCTCGCCGCATTTGTCGATGCCGGAGGGGTGTGGCAACGGCAGAGCCCCAGCGCGTCGAAGGTCGTGAGGGTGACACCGGGCGTCGGAATTCGTCTGGCCACACCCCTGGGACCTGCACGTCTCGATGTGGCCTACAACCCGTACAAGCTCCAGCCGGGCCCGCTCCTTCAGTTCGACAGCTCGGGGGCACTCACTCCCGTGCCTGGCGAGTCTGAGTATGTGCTGGCTCGAAACAGAAAATACACGATCCACTTTGCAGTCGGGCAGCCGTTCTGATGCGCCGACAACTGGCCCGGCTTCTCTTTGTCTTCGTGGTTGGCAGCCTGGCCATGGTGTTGGGCGTGGTCACGTCGATGACGCTGTCGCCACCCGGGCGGGACCTCCTGGCCCGCACCGTGTCCAAGCTCCTCGATCGTATCGTCACGGGTCAGGTGAAAGTCGGTGCTATCTCGGGCTCATTCCTCTACGACCTCACCCTGGAAAATCTGGTTGTTCGGGACACCAGTGGAGCCTTGCTCGCCGACCTGCCCCGGGCGAGGGTAACCTACCGACTGCCGAACCTGATCGCCGGCCAGGTGGTGCTGAGCGGTATGGAGCTCGACCGGCCAACCATCCAGCTGATCAAGCACCGCAACGGCAGAATGAACTACGAGGAGGTGCTTGGCATCGGCAAGGGCTCCAAGGGCGGGAAGTCTCCCCTCGTCGAGTTCCACAACGTGCAGATGACCGCTGGCACCCTGCGCATCGCCCTGCCATGGAATCCCGCCAAGTCCGCACGCACGGAGGCGAGCGTGGACTCGGCACTCCGGGCCGAACGAGCCAAGCCGGGCCGCCTCATCGAGCAGAGCCCCGAGGGTCTACGCCGGGTCATCATTCTCGCGGACCTGGCCACCAAGATCTCCCGTCTTCGTATCGCCACACCGGACCGGCTGCCGTTCACCATCGACCTCGATTCGCTGGCAACCCGGGTCAACGACCCGGGGGTCACGCTCCGCAACGCCGTGGGGCGAATCCGGATCCGGGGCGACAGCGCCGTGTTCAGCCTGGCCCGGGGCGCGCTGCCGGACACCCGGTTCTCGGGAGGCGGCGCTGTGACCTGGCCGCGCGACACGATTCTGTTCGACTTCCAGGTTATCTCCCCCCAGGTGAATCTCGAGGATCTGCGCTGGGTGTCCCCCCACTTTCCCGCCATGACCGGGCGCGGCATCCTGACGGCTCGCTCGGAGACTGGTGCCCGGACTGCGTACGACATCCGTGATCTGCATCTCCGTGGGGTGCTGGGCCAGGTCGATGGCGAGCTGGTCACCATCACCGATAAGCGGCGAGGGCTGGGTGTCCGGGACATGAGCCTCCGCCTCGCGGGGCTCGATCTCGATGCCGTTCGCCCGTATCTCGACACCCTCCCCTTCAACGGCACGGTGACCGGCAAGCTGGCCGGCTCGGGCTTCCTCACTGCCCTCGATTTGAGTCTCGAGTGGGCCTTCCGGGATGCGAGCGTGCCGGAGAATCCGCTGAGCACGATTACAGGAGAGGGCGGCGTCGGAGCATCCAAGGACAGCGGTCTGGTCTTTACCAACTTCGGGGTACGGCAATCGGACATCGACCTGCGTACCGTGCGCCGCGTCGCTCCAGCAGTGATTCTTCCCGGACGGCTCATCGCCGTGGGCTCGCTCAATGGGCCGCTCCGCAACGTCACGTTTAACGGCACCGCTCAGCATCAGGACCTGGATCGCCCTCCCAGCCTGCTCGAGGGGACGGTTCACCTCGATACCCGGTTCCAGACTCTCGGACTCGCTACTGACGTGACGCTCGATCCGCTCTCGTTCGAGGGCATCCGGCGGGCTTTTCCGTCGTTGAAGGCCCAGGGAGAGCTGCGCGGCCGGTTCCAGAGCCGGGGAACTCTGGCGGACTTGGTGGTGGACGCCTCGCTGGCTGGGCAAGCAGGCACCTTCGATGCCAAGGGCACCGTGACCGTCCTGCCGCCGCGCTGGGGAGCGGAGGATCTGCTGCTCCGGTTCTCCAGTCTCGATTTGCAGGCGCTCACCGGGCGAAAGTTGCCGACCAGTCTGAACGGCGAGCTCTCGCTGAGCGGCAAAGCCGATACCGTGGACGCACCCGAGGGAGAGATGCACCTCGCGCTCTCGAGGAGCCGGATCCGGGAGTTCACGCTGGATAGCATCCACATGGTCGCCGGGCTGCACGACAGCTTGATCCGCCTGGATACGACCTACGCAGTCTGGAAGGGTGCGAGAGTCGGGGGATCCGGCACGCTGGGATGGAGCGCCCCCCATGTCGGCCGGATGGCGTTCACCCTCGCGGCGGACAGTCTTATCGCTTTCGACTCCCTGCTGCTGGCGGTGAGCGGGCAGGCCCGCGACACCTCGCCGGACAGCCGGCCGCTCGGCGGAACGGCGCATGCCAGTGTGCAGCTGGCGGGCAGCCTCGATACGCTCGAGATGAGCGCAGACGCACGGATCCAGAATCTCGAGTGGCAGCGCATTCGTTCACCGGAGGTGACCGGCGCATTCAGCTGGATCGGCGGGAAGCGGCCGCAGCTTACGGCGTCGGTCGGATCGGATTCAGTCGTGGCGCAGAACTGGATCCTTCATCGGCTGGGAGCGCAGGCGCGGGGCTGGGCGGACTCGCTCGAGTGGAGTGCGGGAACCGGAATCGGCCCCGCCAGCCGGGTGGACGGGGCAGGGCGGTGGTGGCGCCACGGCCCGGCCCAGGTCGCCTTGTTCGATAGCCTGGCGTTCAGGCTTCCGGTCCACCGTTATCGACTGGACGAGTCCTTCGCGGTGACGCTGAGTGACTCGGCTCCGGCGATCAGCCCGCTGACGCTGCGGGCCGCGGACGGCTCTGGCGTGATCCAGCTCGGCGGCCGGTTACCCGGTTCGTCCGAAGGTTCGTTGACTGTGCGCTTGCTGGGTTTGGATCTCCACGACGTGTATGGCCTGCTTCAGCGGGATACGACCGGCATCGCCGGCGACATCGGCCTCGACGTGCATCTGGGCGGTACCGCCGAAGCGCCCACCATGCGGGGCACCATGAGCGTCGATGCGGCCCGGTTCGGCGACTTCCAGGCACCGTTTGTCGAGGGAGTCGTCAACTACGCCGACCGGAGACTCGAAGCCAATCTTCTGCTTTGGCGAACCGGCGAGAACATGCTCCAGGTGGAGACCCAGCTCCCCCTTGATCTCGGCTTCCGCGCGGTGAAGCAGCGGCGGGTGGAGGGGCCGCTCTTGGTCCATGCCCGCGGCGACAGCGTCGATCTCGCAATTCTCGAGGCGCTGACGCCCGCGGTGAGCCGGGTTCGAGGGATGCTGACGGCGGACGTGAATGTCACCGGAACCTGGAGTGCGCCCCGCTTTGTGGGTGGTCTGGAGGTCCGCGGTGGTGCTATGTCGCTTTCCGGACTCGGGGTGCGCTATGACGGGCTTCACGGCAGTGCCCGGTTTCAGGGCGACTCGCTGGTTCTCAAGGACGTGGCGCTGCGGAGCGGTGGCAGCCTTGGCGTCAGCGGCTCGATCCTCCTGGAAGACCTCTCCCGGCCGGTGCTGGATCTCGGCTTCAGGGCCCAGGACTTCCGTGCGGTTGACGTGAGAAACTTCCTCACCCTCTCGGCGACGGGGGGACTCCGGCTGCGGGGCCCGTTGTTCCACTCCCTCCTGGCCGGCGACCTTACGGCCAACAGCGGCGTGCTGTACTTCGCCGATCTGGTGAGCAAGCGCATCATCGACCTGGAAGACCCGACCATCGCCGACCTGGTCGACACCACGCTCCTTCGCCGGGAGAACCTCGGCGCCAAATTCCAGAATCGGTTTCTCGATTCGCTCACCATTCAGAACCTTCGGGTGGTCCTGGGCTCCGATGTGTGGCTTCGTTCCACCGAGGCCAACATCCAGCTCGGTGGAGAAGTCCAGCTGAGCAAAGCAGCGAAGACCTATGCACCGTCCGGTACGCTGGATGCGCTTCGCGGGACCTACACCCTCAAGATCGGACCGGTGATACGGGACTTTACCGTCGAGCGTGGGTCCGTACGGTACTTCGGTGACTTGAACGCCTCACTGGACATTCAGGCGCGGCACGTGGTTCGCGCGGTTCGCGGCGAAGAAATCCCGGTGATCGCCAAGATCATGGGCACTCTCTACGCTCCCAAGGTATCGCTCGAGAGCACGCTCAACCCGCCGATCTCGGAGACCGACCTGGTGTCGTACCTGGTCACCGGCTATCCGGCCAACGAGGCCGCGAGGCTAGGCCAGGCCAACGCTCTGGAAACCGGACTGGCCTATTTTTCCAGCGCGCTCTCGAGCGAGCTGGAGCGCGCCCTGATCCAGGACCTCGGTATTCCTCTGGACCTCATCGAGATCCGTCCGGGCGTTTCCCGCGGCAATCGCAGTCCGTCCCTCAGCCAGCTTGCTGCCGGCTGGCAGCTCGGGCGGAAGACATTCGTGACCCTCAACGCGGGGTTCTGTCCCGAGAACCTGAGCCAATTCAGCGCCAGCAATCTCGGCGCGAGCCTGGAGTTCAAGCTCAGCCGGGAGTGGAGTCTTCTCACCAGCATCGAGCCCACCCTGCAGTCGTGCCAGCGGGATTTCGGCATCGTCATCAGCAATCCTTATCAGATCGGCTCGGATATCCGCTGGGAACGAGAGTTCTAGGGTGCCCCGCGCACTGCTGATCGCCAATCCGGCTGCAGCCCGGACGGCACCCATTGCAGTTAACGCAATCCTCACCACGCTCCGAGGTGCCGGGTGGGACGTCGAAGCTCTTGCGACAGGGGGGCCTGGGGATGCCCGGCAGCTGGCCCAGTACGGCGTGGCGGAGAAAGTGGACGTGGTGGCCGTGTTCGGCGGCGATGGCACGGCCATGCAGGCCGCGGCGGCACTGGTCGGGACCGACGTCGCGCTCGGAGTGATCCCGGGCGGGACAGGGAACCTGTTGGCCGGCAACCTGCGCATTCCGGGCTCGCCGGCACGGGCGGCCCGTGCGCTCGTGAGGGCGAAGCCCCGGCTGTTCGATCTCGGACGAATGGAACGGCCTGCCGGGCTGCAGTACTTCGCGGTGGCCTGCGGGGCGGGATACGACGCACGAGTGATGGCAGGGACCCTCTCGGAGCACAAGCGGCGTTGGGGGATGGCGGCTTATGTCGCAACGACCCTGCGGCTGATGTCCGAGCTCCGGAGCACGCTGCATTCGATCACCATCGACGGCGTCGAGTACGAGGCCAACGCTGCGATGGTTCTGGTGGCCAATTGCGGTGAAGTCATCCCTCCGTTCGTGAAGCTGGGGCCGGGCATCACACCGGATGACGGCCTGCTCGATGTCGTGGTGGTGCGGGCCGATAACTTCCCGCAGAGCCTTCGCGCGGTGTGGGACCTGCTCCGGCTCACGCCGGGCGCCTCGGGGCCCGACGCGTACGTCGGCCATGCGCGCGGGCGGGAAGTCAAAGTTGAAACCGATCGGCCCCAACCGGTCCAGCTCGACGGCGAGCCAGGCGGAACCACCCCGTTCACCGCGAGCGTGGTTCCAGGTGCGATCCGGATCATGGTGCCATAGCCATGGCGTAGACACGGCGAGTGACTAATTTCTGGTTAGCCCGCAACGGCGCGGTGGCTCCCGATGTGATGCGGCCGATGGTAGCAAGTTCCTGTGGCTACAAGGTGTCCAAATGGCCGGCTCAGTTCTGCTTATAGACGATGATGTCGATGTTCTGCGCAGCATCGGGAACTATTTCGAGCGCCTTGGCTACGAGGTCACCCGGGAGCTGAGCGGCGAGGCAGGCCTGGCCACGTTCGACCGGCTGCGGCCGGAGGTGGTCATTCTGGATCTCGGGCTTCCCGGCATGGACGGCATGGAGGTGCTCGAACACCTGCGCCAGCGGGTGGCCTCAGTGGTTCTTCTCACCGGCCAGGCGGACGTTGCCACTGCGGTCCGTGCCATGCAGCTCGGCGCGGAGAATTTCCTGACTAAGCCCGTAGACATGGAACACCTCGCCGCGGCGACCGCCCGCGTGGCCGACAAAGCGCGCCTGCGGCGCATCAATGAGGCGCTTCTGATTCAGAGTGCGCCGGGCCACGGGCTCGATTCCCTCGGTAGCTCGTTGGGCATGCAGGACTTTGCCCATCAGGTGGGCTTGCTGGCCCAGAGCGAGCGTACCACCGTGCTGCTGAACGGAGAAAGCGGCACCGGCAAGGGCTGGGTGGCACGCATGATTCATGACTCCAGTCCGCGAGCCAAGGCTCCATTCGTCGAGGTGAACTGCGCCGGGCTGAACGCGACGTTCCTCGACTCCGAGCTGTTCGGCCATGAGAAGGGTGCCTTTACGGACGCGAAGGACCGCAAGCAGGGGCTGTTCGAGATTGCGGACCACGGGACCATTTTCCTCGACGAGATCGGCGACCTGGCGCCTGAGCTGCAGCCCAAACTCCTCAAGGTGCTGGAAACGAAGACCTTCAGGCGCTTGGGCGGTACTCGGGAGATCACGGTAGATGTCCGGCTGGTCGCCGCCACCAACAAGAACCTCCAGGCGGAGGTGGAGGGCGCGCGTTTTCGGGAAGACCTGTACTACCGGCTGAGCGTCATGCCACTTACCCTCCCCGCGCTCCGCGACCGCTCTCGCGATGACCGACTTGCGCTCATCACGCGACTCATGGGCGACCTGCGGGCGGAGCTTCCCGACGGCCCGCCGGCACTGTCGAGCGAGGTGCTAGAGCGTTTGCTGGCCTACCCCTGGCCGGGCAACGTGCGCGAAATGCGGAACGTGCTCGAGCGAGCGCTCATCTTGGGTCGCGGTCAGCCGGCCATAAGCATTGAGCATCTGCCCGGCGAGTTCCGGGCTCGTCCCGGTCTGGGCGATCGCCGGCATACTCCCTTGAGCCTCGAAGACCTCGAGCGTCAGCATATCGAGCGCACCCTGAAGCATCACAACGGCAACCGGACCAGGGCCGCCATCGAGCTCGGCATATCCCGCGCAACGCTGATCAACAAGATCAAGCGGTACAACATCACATCCTGAGCTGTTCGATGAGCAAGCTCCACGAACACGATGCCATGGAGTGCCGCGCCTGCGGCCGTGAAGAGCGTGCCTCTGAGGGGTATCCCTGCGCCAAGTGCGGGACCTTCATCTGTCTGCTCTGCAGCTTCAAAGGGGTTACCCACTGCCGCCAGTGCGCGGAAGCCACCCCGCCCGCGAAGGATTCCTGAGTTCTCCCATCGTCATGCCTTCGGCTATTGGACGTGCTGCTGTCGCACCGGCTCTGGCGGCGCCGGCGGTACGTGCAGAGCAGGTCACCCAACTGGTGCTCGGCGAGACCGCCTCGATCGTGGAGCGCACCGATGAATGGCGGCGCGTCCGCCTCCATGCTGACGGACACCATGGCTGGATCCACGCCGGCTATCTCCTGGAGGTGGATGACCACGCTGCAGAAGACTGGCGCTCTCGAGCGCTGGGGTGGAGTGAAGGCGCCTTGGTGCGAGTGGATGAGAGGAACATCGCGGTCCCGCTCCGGGCCCGGGTGATGGTGGAGGCCGGAGCGGTGGTCTTACCCGACGGACGCCAGGGCCGGGTGTCCGGCGGCAGCATCCGGAGGCTGAACGAGATTCGAGCAGAGGCGTGCACCAAGGCTCCGGAATGCTGGGCGCTGGAGCACTTTCCCGGAAGCCCCTATCTGTGGGGGGGAGTTACCCCCTGGGGTGTAGACTGCTCGGGTCTGGTGCAGACCACCTTCGCGGCGCGCGGGATAAGCCTTCCACGGGACTCGGGGCAGCAGGCCGGTTGCGGCGAGAACATTTCGTTCGAGGCGATCCGGCCAGGCGATCTGCTCTTCTTCCGCGGCGAGTCCGGTAAGGGGATCACCCACGTGGCGTTCGCCGGCGAGGCCGAAACTCTGGTCCACTCCACGCTATCCTGCGGCGGCGTGCTGATCGAATCGTGGTTGCCAGGGACCCGGGCGGCCAGTCTCCGGGAGCGGCTTGTGGTCGCACGCCGGCTGGAGGAACGATGAACTCTCAATTTAGACCCTTGGCCCTAGACCTTGGACTCTGATCAGCATGCATCGAAAGCTGGTTTTGTTTGACATCGACGGTACCATCCTGCTCACCGCAGGCGCCGGACGTCGCGCCATCATGGCTGCCATCGGCGAAGAAGTGGGCGAGACTCTCGCCTTCGACCGGGTGCGGTTCGATGGCAAGACCGATCCTCAGATCGTGGCCGAGCTGCTGGAGGCGGCCGGACAGCGTGGCCCACACTCCTCAGACCGGGTCGAAACCCTCTGCCGGCGATATGTAGACCTCCTCGAGTACGAGCTGGGGCAACCCACGGCGCGCACCACGGTCATGCCCGGTGTCCACGCCCTGCTCGATCGCCTCGAGGCCGAACCTGGAGTGGTTCTCGGTCTTCTCACCGGCAACCTGGCGGAAGGCGCCGCCTTGAAGCTGCGCTCGGCGGGGCTGAACCCGACGCGTTTCCCGGTGGGGGCGTATGGCTCAGACGCCGCCGACCGCCCCGATCTGCCGCCCATCGCCACGCGTCGGGCCCAGCCCTTCTTCGGCAGAGTCCCTTCAGGAGCCGAGGTCGTGATTATCGGTGACACTCCCGCCGATGTCGACTGCGGCCAGTGCATCGGTGCGCGCGCGGTGGGCGTAGCAACCGGGGCCTATTCCGTCGCCGACCTCGAGGCGCGCGGCGCCCATGCCGTGTTCCAGGACCTGAGTGATACGGAACGCGTCATGGAGGCCATTCTACGGTGATTCTCCGGCAGTCGCCGTGAGCCTTCCACCCACTTCGTCCGATTCCTGGATGGTTCCGGAGCTCGGTCCGTCTCTCGGCCGGCTGAGCGACCCGCCGGCCGGTCCGACCGACCGGGGCTCACTGGATATCGTGCTCGATGATATCAGGCTGGATCTGGTTACCGGCATCTTCGACCGTGCTGGGGCCGCACGCTCGTTTGCGGCAACCGGCGACCGCCACAGCGCCGTCGCATCGCTCGGGCGAGTGGCCTGGCTCGATCTCTGGGAGCGAGCCGTTGCGGCGGCTGCACAGCGGTTGGCCGACGCGGTGAACGCCCGCCTGAGAGCGGCGGGGGCCGAGTCCCGGCTGCCTGCCGGCAAGCTCGCGCGTGTCTTCCTCACGGCTGAGGATGTGCGGGCGATCGCGTCACGTCTCGGAAGCGGCGGAGCGACCTTCGTGAGTGCGCTCGATGCGCTCGAGCAGACAGTCCCTGCCGCGGCTGCTTCGGGCACCCGGGGACGTTTGGGCCAGGACGAGTGGCAGAGGGCACTGGCCGCGACTGCTCGCCGGCTCGAGTCGTCCTGGATGGCCCTGACCGCCGCCGCGAAACAGGAGCAGGAGCGCTGGAAAGGGGAGATCGAACAGGTGAGGTCCTGGCGCCGCCCACTCTGGCCAGTCTGGCTGACTACAGTCGTGGTGCTCGCCATCGCGACATTTCTGGGATTGATCCTCGGCGGATATCTACCCGTGCCGGTCCCGTTGCGCGGCTTCGCCGAGTTTTGGTGGACGCGCCCGTGACTGTGATCGGCGTGGGGATCGACCTGGTGGACCTCGAGCGCATCCGGCTGCTGCTGGCCAGCAAGGGCGAGCAGGCAATGACCCGTTTCTTTTCCGCGCACGAGCGCGAGTACCTGGCCACCCGAGCGGATGCGACGGGTCACGCAGCCGCTCGCATTGCAGCCAAGGAAGCGGTCTACAAGGCGATGCAGACCTTACCCAACGCGAGGGGCATCGGCTGGCGGGAGATCGAGGTGTCCCGGGACGCGGAGGGCAGGCCAGCGATCCGGCTGCACGGTCTGGCCGCGCGGGTTTCCGAGGACAGCGGTGGCCTTCGGATCCAGATCTCACTCACCCACTCGGCTTTATCGGCGGGCGCGATCGCGGTGGTGGAAGCTCCATAGCCGCCGACTCTTCCAATTCCGACCGTTTTATTCTAGTTTGATCCGAAGAGCTCTCAAACCGGGTGAAAATGATTCTCATCGGCGGCGCAGTCCTTCTTCTTGGGGCTTCCCTCCTCAGCAGCCAACCCCAGCACGCTAGCCAGTCGCCGGATCAGGCCCCGGTAGTCCGGCGCCTGGCGGCCACGGCGCAGTTGGCTGCCCAGGAGTACCGCATCGGCGTGGAGAACGGCCGCATCATTGCCCGGGCCGAAGTCGACGAAGCACGGCTTTTTCTCCAGGAGTCTCGCCGCTCCGCTGCTCTGCTTTCCCGCGATGTCAGTTCCGGCGCGCTGGCGCAGATCGATTCGCTGATCCGCTTGGTGGATCGAGTAGCGCCGCCGGATTCGGTCGATGGAGGGGTCCAGCGTCTGACCGGCTCGCTTTCGCGGCGACTTAACGTCGTCTTGGACGAGATCCCCAACCAGGAGCCGTCGCTCGCTCGTGGCGCGGCGATCTACCAAAAGAATTGCGCCGGCTGCCACGGCACCCTGGGCACCGGCGACGGCCCTCTCGCAAAGGGTCTCCAGCCCCCGCCTGCCAATCTCACCGATCACGCTGCACTCCGGGACCAGTCGCCGCTCGACTATTACCGGCGGATCACCATCGGCGTGGTGGGCACGGCGATGCCGGCCTTCGAAACCCGGCTATCCCCCGACGATCGCTGGGCAGCCGCGGTATATGCCACGCTGCTTCGACTGCCTCCGTATGCCGGTAAGGTGCCGGCCGCTCTCCAGTCCTTCGCGACGTCAGGGCGGATGTCGGATACGGAGTTGCTTGCCGCCCTCGGTGAGCGGGACACCTCCGCCGCGGCGCTGGCGCGAGTCGCGGCGGTACGCGCCTTCCAGCCCGACGCCACCGCCGACGCGAATGCACGGGTGTTCTCTCAGGTCAGGATCCAGTTGGACTCGACCTACGCCCTGGCTCGGAGAGGCGACACGTCGGCGAGCACTCACGCGTTCGACGCCTATATGACGTTCGAGCAGGTGGAAAGGGGGGTGCGGGCAAGAAACCCCGGGCTCGCCGCCGAGCTCGAGTCCGCGTTTGCCGCTCTGCGGACCCGCGCGGCCGGGGGTGCCACGGCGACGGAGCTCGCTGCGATCCAGCGGCAGCTCGACGCCGGCCTCGAGAACGCGGAGCGGACCCTGGGTGACACTTTCTCGCCCACAAATCTCTTCCTCCAGTCGTTCGTCATCCTCCTGCGTGAGGGCCTCGAGGCAATCCTCATCGTCGGCGCCCTCATGACATTTCTGGCCAGGATGGGAGCCGCCCACCGGAAGCGCGACATCCATATCGGTGTCGGCGCTGCGGTGGGTGTCAGCCTCCTTACCGCGGTCGCCCTGGAGACGGTCTTCCAGCTTACCCCTGCCAAGCGCGAAGCCCTGGAGGGCGCGACGATGGTGGTGGCCACGGGGGTGCTCTTCTACGTGAGCTATTGGCTCCTGTCGAAGATGGAAGTGGCCAAGTGGAACCACTTCGTGAAGAGCAAGGTGCAGGATGCGCTGACCAGCGGCTCCGGCCTGGCCCTCGCCACGGCCGCCTTTCTGGCGGTCTACCGCGAAGGTTTCGAAACGGTCCTCTTCTACAAGGCGCTCTTCCTAAGCGGAGGGCAGGGTGGTGGGGCGATGCCCATCCTGGGCGGTATTGTCGTTGGCTCGGTCGCCATGGTGGGTGTCTACGTTGCCATCAACCGGTTTGGCCTGCGGCTTCCGCTCAAACCGTTCTTCGGGGTGACCAGCGCCTTTCTGTACTACATGGCGTTCGTGTTCGCCGGAAAGGGTGTGGCCGAGCTCCAGGAAGGGGGCTTCATTCCCACCACCATTCTCCCGCACGGCCCCCGGCTGCCGGCACTCGGCATCTACCCGACGATGGAGTCGCTTGTGGTCCAGGGTATCCTGGTCGCGCTTCTCTTGGTGGCCCTGGTATGGACGTTCGTCCTCGCTCCCCGACGGCTCCGCTCTGCGCCGCTCTTTCCAGAGCCACGCCAGGTGAAGCCGTCGGCCACATCGATCCCGACGCCGGTTCCCCAGGAGGCCAGCCTCGAGCTACTCCGCTCGTTGGAGCGGATGGAAGCGGACCTGGGAGAGATGCGTGCCGAGGTGGAGCGAATGAAGACGAACCTGACCGAAGCGCCAGAGTCCCGAGCTCGGAAGCAGTAGGTGGAGTTCACCACCGCCGATCTCTGTGATGCATTTCCGGGCCTGGTGCAGGTCGCTGAGCCGCTGTTCCGTGAGTACGGTGGACTGGAGAAGTTTGCCGGGCCGATCGAGACTGTGCGGGTGCATGAGGACAATACGCTGGTCCGTGAGACTCTGGAGACGCAAGGGCGGGGCAGGGTGCTGGTCGTGGACGGTGGTGGCTCGCTGAAGTGCGCCCTGGTCGGCGGACGGCTTGCCGCTCTGGCGCAGAGCAATGGCTGGTCGGGGGTGATCGTGAATGGCTGCATCCGTGACGCGGTGGAGATCCGGCAGCTTCAGGTGGGGATACGGGCGCTCAATGCGGTACCTATGCGGAGCGGGAAGAACGGTGCCGGCGAGCGTGGAGGCACGTTGAGCTTCGCCGGGGTCACCTTCGCTCCCGGGCGTTTCATCTATGCCGATACCGATGGCGTGCTCGTGGCTGGACGCGATCTGCTTGGGTAGGCTTCGCCGACAGAAAATGCAAACGGCCCGTCACTGACGGGCCGTTCGCGTAGAGAGTGGTAGATCGCCCCCTGAGTTTACGGAGACAGGCCGAAGTGCCCGCTCCACCCTTCTTCGACCTACCACTTTTCGGTTGAAGTCGGTTCGACTTCCCGGGTCTCTCTATGGCAGGTTTGGTGCCACACTGCAATTTTTCGTCAAGTTGTTGGTAAGTAACAGAAAAGGCCTCTGGTTGGGACCCCCTCGAAACACCCTGGAGCTGTATAGAGGCTGTGCAGCGTCGGCGCAAAGTCTCGTAAGCGCTTCAGGGACAACGACATATTGTCACCGTCTAACTCTTTGACGCGGGGCTCCTGCTGCCAGTCTCGAGATAGCTTCCCGGCATTGGACTGGGACCCCGGCGCCAGATCACCATCAGCAGCGCTCCAATCGCCACGAGAATCACGCTGGCGAGCTGGGCGATCGTGAACGGGCCCAGCAGGCGGTCGTCCTTGGCCCGCACGATCTCGACCAGGAACCGCTCGATACCCGCAAACACCAGGTACACCCCGAACAGCCAGCCTACCGGCCGGCCCTTCTTCCGCAGTACCCACAACACTGCAAAGGCGACGAGCATCGCCGCCACCTCATACAGCTGAGTAGGATGTACGGTCAGCACCGTCGAGGGATCTACCCCGGGGGATACGGTGACTCCGAAGCCGTGGAGATTGGCGGCCGTTGAAGGTGGGGAACCGTTCGGGAACTTGACCCCCCAGGGGAGATTGGTCGGCTGTCCGTAGTCGTCATTCACCAGAAAACACCCGACCCTGCCGAGCGCGTAGGCCGCTGCGAGTGCCGGCGCGGCGAGCTGCATGGTCCAGCGAAGGGGAACCCGCAGGCGCCAGCCGTTGAGGATGACCCCGAGCGCGCCCCCAATGAATCCTCCGTACCAAACCAGACCACCACGCGAAAAGAGGGCGCCAGGGTCGCGGGTGAGCGCGACATACCAGAGCTTGGCTCCAATGATGCCGCCGACGACGGCAGCCGCGACCATGTCGGCTGCGTAATCCTCCCGCAGGTTGCTCTCCCGCAGCTGACGTGCGATCAGCCAGCCTCCCATCAGGAAGGCGACCATCAACATCAGGCCGTAACCCGTGATCTCGAGAGGTCCCAGATGGATGATGAACGGGTAAACGGTCATGAGGTGGATCCGTGTGAGTGTAAAGCGAGGCCGGGGAGCGGAAGATCGTCGCGCGGCTCCAGGTCCCAGCCGCTTCGTTCGCCGCGTGCGAGCCGCCAGGCCCCTGCCGCCGCGATCATGGCGGCGTTGTCCGTGTTGAGTCGCGGGGAAGCTACGCTCACCCGGGCCCGTCCCGCCAGCCGGTCCCGGAGCCCGGCGGCGAGTGCCCGATTGCAGGCCACGCCCCCGCCAATCATCGCGTGGCTATATCCAGTCGCCTCCACCGCGTGGGCGGTCTTTGCGATCAGCACGGCGAGCGCGGCGTCCTGGAAGCCGCGGGCCAGGTCGGGCCTTAGCTCGGCGAGGCCATCACCGGCTGCGTCCGCCGTCTCGGCGGCCCGCACCGCGCGGAGAACCGCGGTCTTCAGTCCACTGAACGAGAAGGCGTAACGGTTGGGTCCGTCCCGCTCGAGCTCGGAGAGCATGGGGCTGGGAAGCCGATACCGGCCAGGTCGTCCCTCTCGCGCCAGCCGTTCGATCGCTGCTCCCCCGGGATACCCGAGACCAAGCAGGTTGGCCACCTTGTCGAATGCCTCACCAGCCGCATCGTCCAGCGTCTGACCCAGCAGGTGGTACTCACCCCAGGCCGGCACGTCGAGCAGCATGGTGTGTCCTCCGCTCACCAGCAGGCCGATGAAGGGCGGCTGGAGCTCCGAACCCTCGAGCGTCGGAGCGAAGAGATGCCCCTCGAGATGGTTGACGCCGATGAACGGGCGATCCAGGCTGAACGCGAGAGTCTTTCCGTACATCACGCCGACCAGCAGGGCCCCGACCAGACCGGGGCCTGCGGTTACCGCTACTCCATCCACCTGGGAGAGGGTGATGCCCGCGTCGGAGAGCGCGCGGTCGACCACCGATCCCATGGCCTGCACGTGGGCCCGGCTGGCGAGCTCGGGCACGACACCGCCGAAAATCCGGTGCACGTCCTGGGACAGGATAACCAGCGAGGCGAGGGATGGATGTCCGCTGTCCGATCGGAGAACAGCTGCGGAAGTCTCGTCGCACGAGCTCTCAATGCCCAGGATCCACTCGGTCACGCGACGCTCGGTGCCTACTTGGGCTCATCCAGGAGGCGCTCGATCAGGGCGCGGTTCACCGCCGAGCTCCAATCCTGGGCACCGATCACCCGCTTCACGATGATGCCTTCGCGATTGAGCAGGAAGCTCTCGGGCACCCCAGTGGTCTGGTAAATCCGCTGCACCTTGGTACTGCGATCCTGGAGAATATCGAAGCTCAGTCCCAGCTCCCGGCCGAACGCCTGGACGTCCTCGGGACTCCCTTCGTCGATGCTTACTGCCGCGATTCTGAACCCGCGTGGGGCCAGCGACTGATACAGCTTTTCCATCGCCGGCATTTCAACCCGGCAGGGGACGCACCATGTGGCCCAGATGTTCACCAGGGTCACAGCGCCGCGATAGCCCTCGCGAAGCGAGACCGAGTCCCCGGTGGCGAGATTGACGGCGCGGAAGTCCGGGGCGCGGGCTCCGACCTCCACTCGCTGCACGTCGGGACCATACTTGGCCAGAGCCACGGCTCCCGCGAGAAGTCCGGCCCCGACGATCGCGACCACCATCCATTGCTTGGACATGAGCGTCTATACCCGCACAGCGCAGCGCCGCTTCAAGTCGCGGATGGCGTGACCGGGATCCGACGCCCCAAACACGGCGGTTCCGGCGACGAAGGTGTCCGCCCCCGCCCCCCATGCTTCTGCAATCGTGTCGCCGGTGATGCCGCCATCCACCCCGAGCGCGGCGGGAGAGCCGCGACGGTCGAGGAGCTCGCGGGCGCGCCGGATCTTATCGGTGGCCTGGGGGAGGTAAGACTGGCCGCCATATCCTGGATTCACCGACATGATCAGGACGACATCGACGTCGTCCAGCACCTCATCCAATATCGAAAGGGGACTCGATGGATTGAATGCCAGTCCGGCATGCATGCCGAGCTGCCTGGCGGTCGCCAGGTGACGCTGGACGTGAACGGTGGCTTCCGGGTGGAAGGTGAACACGCTGGCCCCCGCATCGGCGAACTCACCGAGGTAGTGCTCGGGGCGCTCCACCATGAGATGCACGTCGAGCGGCACACCGGTCAGGCGCCTCAGCGCGCGGACCATGGGGGCGCCGAAGGTCAGATTGGGGACGAAGTGCCCATCCATCACATCCACGTGCAGCCAGTCCGCGCCACCGGCGACGGCTCGCTCGATCTGCTCGCCGAGCCGGCCGAGATCGGCGCTCAGAACGCTCGGGGCGATCCGGACACCGCCCGTCATCGCCCACTCTCCGGCCCGCGGCTGATCACCAGGTTGATCGCCGCACCGCGTGGCCGGCCGACCCCCGCCGTGGGCCGGGTCGCGAGCACGACGCCGCGCTCCTCACCGCCCGGCAGAGTATCCACCGAGCCGACCCGGACTCCGGCTGCCGCCAGGATCTTGCCTGCCTGAGGCACGTTGAGGCCGATGACATCGGGCACGGCGACCAGGGAAGGCCCCGTGCTGACGGTAAGCTGGACTACGCTGTTGGGCTCGAGCACGGTACCAGGTGGAGGGTCCTGCCAGATGACGGTGCCTTGCGGAAACGAGTCATTCGTGCGTTGGGCGTCCAGCCGCGGGCGGAAGCCAAGATTGGTCAGCTTCGTTCGGGCCTGCGCCTCGGGGAGCTCGAGAACCCGGGGCAAGGAATGATCGCTGCTGAAGACCGATCCTCGCGACAGCCAGAGCGCCGAGAGACCGTAGCCCAGCACGAAAGTCCCCGCGATGAGACCCATGTCGCGGAGAAAGGCGCGCCACGCCGCGGACTGGAATAGTGGTTCGCGCGAGACCGTGTGTCGCCGGGCTCTCATGCGCTCCGTCTGAGCCGGGCGCCATAGGCACCGTCAGTGCCGTGCCGGTGGGGCAGGACCATTAGGTCGCCCTCGGGCGTGAGCAGGTCGGGAGACACCGCGCTGGTAGCCTCCCGACGGAACTCCGGGTGGGCTTGGAGAAACCGCTCCACCTGAGACTGATTCTCCTCTGGCTCGAGCGAGCAGGTCGAGTAGACCAACAACCCTCCGGGCGCCACCACTGCCGCAGACCGATCGAGCAGTTCGGCCTGGAGCCGCACCAGGCTGTCCAGGGCATCGGGTGTCACCCGCCAGCGCGCATCAGGGTGCCTGGCAAACGTACCGGTACCAAGACAAGGGACATCCATCACCACAGCGTTCGTCGGCCGGACCGGCGGGCGTCTGCCATCAGCCACGATGACGTGCTCCCGCCCGCTTCCGGCGCGGGCGAGATTCTCCTTGAGCCGCAGTGCGCGAGGGGGGCTAACATCCCCCGCAACAATCATCCGAGCCGACCGGCCGAGTGCGATGGTCTTTCCGCCGGGAGCGGCGCACGCGTCATACACGGCCGACCGGGCGGGTAGATCGGCGAAGCGCGCGAGCAGTGATTGGGCCGGGTTCTGCACGACGAATTGGCCGTCGCTGTAGCCGGGAAGGCGCTCGGGCCGGCTCGACCCCACCATCAGACCGCCATCGAATGGTGCCGGTTCCACCTGGATTCCACTGGCCTGCAACCGAACGCGGAGCGATTCGAGGTCACCACGCGCCGGCTGGAGCGCCAGTCGGGGGCGCGTGTTGTTCCAGCGCAGCAGATCCTCGGTTCCTTGGGTCCCGAACTGCTCGAGCCAGCGGCGCACCAACCAGAGTGGGTGGGAATACTCCCTCGCCAGCACGACCGCATCGCGGACGCCACCGGTTTCTACCGATGCTTCGGATCTGGTCAGCCTTCGTAACACCGCATTGACGAAGCCGGCGGCGCGGGGGCCGCCGCTGGCCTTGGCAAGCGACACGCTGGTATCCACCGCCGCGTGCGCCGGCACCCGTTCCAGCGCGGTGAGCTGATACGCGCCCAGCCTCAGGATGTCCTGCAGGTCGGGTGCGACGCTGGTCCAGCCACGGGGAACCAGCGGAGCGAGCTGTGCGTCGAGCGTGCTCCGCTGTCGCAGCACGCCGGCGGCCAACTCGTGGGCCAGCCGGCGATCGGGCTCGGGCAGGGGTCCGACCTCCCGACCGAGCGCGACTTCAAACGGCTTTCCGTCTCGAACCTGGCCGAGGATGGTCAGGGCCGCGCGGCGAGACTCGAGACCGGTAGATAGGGTGACCGTGTTCTACTCCAGCATTCCTGCCACAGGGCTGGACGGCACGGCGATCTCGCGGCGAGGCATGCGGCCGGCCAGGTAGGCCGAACGGCCGGCTTCGACCGCCAGACGCATGGCCCACGCCATGGCGACCGGATCGCGGGCTTCGGCCAGCGCGGTGTTCATCAGGATTCCGTCTACACCCTGTTCCATGGTCAGGCAGGCATCCGATGCCGTCCCCACGCCCGCATCGACGATCACGGGTACGGAGAGCCGGCTCTTGATGGTGCGAATGCCGTAGGGATTGAGGAGTCCCAGACCGCTTCCGATTGGCGACGCCAGCGGCATCACCGCGGCTGCGCCGGCGTCTTCCAGCCGTAACGCGGTGATCAGATCGTCGTTGGTGTATGCCAAGACGGTGAAGCCTTCGCGCGCCAGCTCGCGGGTGGCGGTCAACAGGCCCTGAGTGTCGGGTAGGAGCGTCTCACGATCGCCGATCACCTCGAGCTTCACGAACTCGTTGAAGCCCGCTTCGCGCGCCAGTCTCGCGTAGCGCACCGCCTCTTCGGGGGTGTAGCAGCCGGCAGTGTTGGCCAGCAGGAAGTACTGATCGGGACTGAGATGGTAGAGGATCCCGTCGGCCTTGGTCCGATCCAGATCCACTCGTCGAACTGCCACCGTGACGATCTCGGCGCCCGAAGCCTCGATCGCCCGTGCCGTTTCGCCGTTGTCGCGATACTTCCCGGTTCCCACCATGAGCCGGGAACGGAAACTCCGGCCACCAATGGTGAGGGGGATGTCGGTTACGGGTTCGGTTGCCTGAAGGGTGCTGTTCACGCCGGTCCTCGGTCCATATGCCTGTCAGAAATGACAATTCTTGTACGTCATAAACATAACCGGGCTACCTCATCCTCCCCCAACGAAATGCACCAGCTCCACCGCATCGCCATTGGCAAGAGCGGTGTCGCCGAGATGGGGGCGCCGGACGATCTGCCGGTTGAGCTCGACCACCACGGCGCGGGCGTCGAGGCCCAAATGCCGGAGCAGGTCGGCGGCGGTAGCGGGACCGGGGACACGTCGAGGCTCCCCGTTTACCAGGATCTCGAGCTCGGTCATGTGTCGGTCGTCCAGGGCAAGAGCATAGCCATCGTTGCTGCCGCGGGATCGGCGGCCATCCAGAGCCCCCGGATCGCGGCCACTCCGTATGCGCCCGCAGCCTTCACCTTAGCCGCACGTTCGGGTGTGATTCCACCAATGGCAATCACCGGGCGCCCGAGGCCTGCTGCCTGCGTGACCAGAGTCAAGCCGGCGGCAGGCCGGCCCGGGTGGGACAGGGTCTCGTAGATGTTACCTACGACCAGGAAGTCCGCACCTTCAGATACCGCCGTCGCCGCCTCCTTCGGGGTATGCACTGATCGGCCGATCCAGCCTCGGGGCAGAAGGTGCCTCGCATCCGCCGGTGCGAGATCGCCATTGCCGAGCTGAACGCCGTGTGCTCCGACCGCCGCCGCGATGTCTGGGCGACCGTTCACGAACACCGCGGCCTCAGGCGGGCGCGCCAGCGTCATCATCCGTAATGCGCCCGCGGAGAGCAGTGCCCCAGATGCGCCCCGCGTGCGGGCATGCAAGGCGACTGCGGCCCCCGCGGCGGCGATGGCTGCTGCGCGGATGCCGAAGTCGGGGAGCGCCAGGAGATCGGCATCGGTAAAGGCATGTACCCGAGGTAGCGGTCTCATTCCAGCCGTTGGCCCGCTGCGACCCCTCGTCCGCGGACCCATGCTTCTACCGGCAGGCGGTTCTTGCCGGCGGGCTGCACCTCATTGATCGCGATCGCTCCTCGGGCCGCCGCGACGACCAGTCGTTCCCCTGCAGCGAGCACGTCGCCCGGCTCGCCGGTACCGGCTACCTCCCGGGCGCTGAACAGCTTCAGGACCCCTCCATTCAATGTGGTCCATGCGCCCGGCGACGGGTCGAAGGCGCGAAGCTGCCGCACGAGGGTCGCCGCGTCTCGCTCCCACACTAGCCGCGCCATCTCTCGGTCGACCTTCGGGGCGTGGGTGGCGCGCGCGTGGTCCTGTGGCTGAGGCCGCGCCAGGCCGCCGGAAACGAGCGAAAGCGCCTCGATGAGGGCCGCGCCCCCCAGCTCCGCCAACCGTTCGGTCAACTGCCCTGCGGTCTCACCGGGCTCGATCGCGGTGGCAACCCGGTGGATGGTGGGCCCGCTGTCCAGGCCCGCTTCCATCTGCATGATGGTGATTCCCGTTTCGGTCTCACCCCGGAGAATAGCGTGCTGGATGGGCGCCGCGCCTCGGTAGCGGGGAAGCAGAGAGGCGTGGACGTTAATCATGCCCTGCGGTGGGATCGTCAGGATTTCGGGCCGGAGAATGTGTCCGTAGGCAACCACAATCCCGAGGTCGGCTTCCAGGTGCCGAAGGCTGGCGGCGAACACGTCGCCCACCGGCCGCACCGGCTGGAGTACCGGAATCCCCTGCGCCTGAGCGAAGACCTTGACCGGTGGAGGGACCAGTTCCGAGCGGGAGCGCCCCTGCGGCTTGTCCGGCTGGGTGACGACGCCCGCGATGGTAAATCGCTCGCGGGTCAGCGCGCGCAGCGATTCGACGGCGAAGGCCGGCGTCCCGAAGAAAAGGATCCGCATCACTCCGACCGGACTGATGCCGCCGACACCTCTTTAGTGAAGCCTGTGTCGTCCTTGTGCTCCCGGCGCCAACGCGCCAGCAGCATCTGCCGCCGGATCAGGCTGAGATGATCGAGGAAAAGAATGCCGTCGAGGTGGTCGATCTCGTGCTGGATCGCACGCGCCTTCAGGCCGGTCGCCTCCTTGCGGTATCGATTCCCCTCGGCATTGAGCGCCTCGATCACAACGCGCTCGGGCCGGGTAACCTCACCATAGACATCCGGGATCGAGAGGCAGCCCTCCTCGGCAGTGGCGCGGCCCTCGGCCTCGATGATGCTGGGGTCGATCATGGCAAACCGATCGCCGTCGGCATCAACCACCGCCACCCGGCGGGCCACGCCGATCTGGTTCGCGGCCAGACCGACACCATGTGCGGCATCCATGGTCTCGAAAAGATCGTCGACCAGACGACGGACCTCCTCGTTCACGATCTTCACCTCGGCACTATGCTGCCGGAGGATCGGCGAGCCGAGAAGGTGGAGTGGCAGCGGGCTCATGCCTGAGGGGCCACCGCGGTGGAGTCTCCCACCCGGACAATTCTGGATCGCTCGACCACCACGCTGGCAGTCCCGCTCTCGACCGTGACCCGCACCTCCTTGGCGCCGTTGGTGTCGACTTCTTTAATGTCCCTCACCTTTCCGATGATGCCGCCGCTGGTCATTACCTCATCACCCTTCTTCAGCTTGGTCAATAGTTCCGCGTGCCGCTTCCTGGCCTGACCGGAGGGGCGGAGAATCAGGAAGTAGAACACCAGGCCAATGCCCGCCATTTGGAGCACCAGCATGGAGAGCCCGCTGCCGGAGCTGGTCTGGAGTGGGGCGACGATGGTGAGCAGGGACAAGATCACGGGAGCCTCAGTCCTCTCGGGCGTAATGGCGGCTGAGCCACTGGCGGCTCCAGCCATCGAAGGTGCCGTTCAGGATATGCGCCCGGGCCTGTTCACCCAAGCGTACCAGGAACCTGATGTTGTGAATCGAGACCAGGCGCAACCCGAGCATGTCTTCGACCATGAACAGGTGCCGGAGATAACCCCGCGGATATGTGGTGCAGGTCTCACAATCGCAGGTGGGATCGAGCGGCTCAGTCGAGCCCTTCAGCCCTGCGCCTCTCACATGGATCCGGCCATTCGGCAGCCAGGCCGTTCCATGCCGGCCGTTGCGGGTAGCGGCCACACAGTCGAACAGGTCGACCCCGCGCGCGATCCCCTCCAGCAGATCGGCCGGAAAGCCGACCCCCATAAGATAACGGGGGATCTCCGCCGGCAGGGCGGGCTCCAGCTGCTCGAGAACGCCATGCATCACCGGCTTCGGCTCGCCTACGGACAGCCCACCGATGGCGATGCCGGTCCAGGGACCCCGCTGGAGCGTGCCTTCGAGTGAGCGCATCCGTAGCTCGTCGTGGCTGCCGCCCTGAAGGATCGGCCACAGAGTTTGCTGTAACTGCGCCGCTGCCCCGCTGCCCCGCCACCCCGCCAGCTCCTCGTGCCTCGCCTTGCACCGATCCAGCCAACGGAGGGTTCGCTCCATTCCTTCGCACGCGAGCTCGGCCGAGGCCTGCCCGGGCACGACATGATCGAAGGCCATTGCGACGTCGGCCCCGAGCCGCCACTGGATATCGATAGCCCGTTCCGGCGTGAGAGTTCGCATCGTGCCATCGATATGACTCTGAAACTCCACTCCGTGCTCCGCGATGCTTCGTAGCCCCTGAAGCGAGAAAACCTGGAACCCGCCCGAGTCGGTGAGCATCGGGCCAGTCCAGGTGGTGAACCGGTGGAGCCCTCCCATGGTGCCCACGACCTCTTCGCCCGGCCGCAGATGCAGGTGGTACGTGTTGCCCAGAATGATCTGAGCGCCGGTACGGCGCACGTCAGCCGCGCTGAGCCCTCGGACCACGGCGTGCGTGCCCACCGGCATGAACGCCGGGGTGTGCACCGCGCCATGCGGCAGGGTAAGGGTGCCGGCCCGGGCGGCTCCCTGCGTGCCCTGGACGTTGAACTCAAACATCAAACCGGTCCCATGCTCATGCTCGAACGCTGGCCGCGGTAAATATCCGATCGATCTGCCGCCGGTGGACCAGGTCGTGGGCCGCCATGAGCCGAATGATGTGTCCTGCGCTCTCCGGCCCGCGCTCGCTGTGCAGGCCCATCCGCTCCAGCTGGGCAGGAGTCAGGTGTTTCCAGAGATGAAGATTGGCCATTCGCAGCCCGCGCAACTGATCGAGAGCCTGGCTCAGGCTGACTTCGCGATAGCGGAATTCGCTGGCCCAGCGGTCCTGATCATAGCCTTGAAGGGCGGGGCGGTCCTCCGACAGCACCATCCTGATACGGAACCCCGCGACCAGCTCGCTATCGGCAAGATGCTGGATCACGTCGATCACGGACCACTTGCCTGCCTTTTCGGGACGTCGGAGCGTCGCGTCGACTACGCCGCAAAGCCGGTGGTCCAGCCAGGGCAGCAGCTCCCCCAGCACCTCGATCGGGTCGCGTGGGCCGAGCAGATCCAACAAGGCTCGAACATAGCCCGAGGCGGCAGCCGGTGCGTTTCCGGCGGGGTTGGAGAAGGTCATGACTGGGTCCGAGTCAGATGATCACCATAGCGTCGCCGTAGGAGTAGAACCGATACCGCCGCTCGATCGCATGCCGGTAGGCCGCCATCGTGAGTCCGTGTCCCGCAAAGGCGCTCACCAGCATCAGCAGCGTCGATCTCGGCAAGTGGAAGTTGGTCAGCATGCGATCGACCACGCGAAAGTTATAACCGGGTGTGATCATGAGTCGGGTCTCTCCTGCTCCCGATTGCACCGTTCGATCAGTGCGGGCCGCGCTCTCGAGGGCGCGGACGACGGTCGTTCCCACGGCCCACACGAAACCCCCGGCCGCGCGCACTGCGGCAAGCCGCGAGGCGAGTGCCGGCTGAACCTCATATCGCTCCGGATGCATCTCATGTGCGGCCGGATCCTCGACCTCGACCGGCTTGAACGTGCCGGGCCCGACCTGGAGATCCAGATATTCTACCAGCACTCCTGCGCTCGCCAATTGTTCGAGCAGTCCGGGGGTGAAGTGGAGGCCGGCCGTGGGTGCGGCCACGCTTCCCTCGATGCGGGCGTACACTGTCTGATAGCGTGACTCGTCCAGCTCGGTTGGGGCTCGCGAGATGTACGGCGGGAGTGGCAGGCGCCCGTACTGCCGGATGGCCGCCTCGGCGGACAATCCTACGAAGCGGACCAGGCGATTGCCATCCGCGAGCATCTCCACCGTCTCGACTGCGGCATCGGGCCCCAGCGTCACTCGCTTGCCCGGCCGGAGCGCGCTACCCGGTTTGCCGAGCGCCACCCAATCGCCGTCCGACCCGGGATGGATCAGCAGAATCTCGGCCGGCGCGCCGGATGGCCGGGTGCCCAGCAGACGGGCGTGGCGCACTCTGGTGGTGTTGAGGACCAGGAGGTCGCCGGGAGGAATTATGGCGGGGAGATCGGAGAACCGGGCATCCACCAGCTCGGCGCCCCCTGCCGGTCTCCGTGTGCCGGGCAGCTTTTCCATCTTCTGGCTGCGCAAGACGGCCAGTAGCCGGCTCCCCGACCGATCGGGCAACGGCTCCTGTGCGATCAGCTCTGGCGGGAGGTGGTAGTCGAAGTCGGAGGTGCGGAGACCTTCAGGCGTCAAAGATCGTCGCCTGTCCAGCCGGCGGCGTCAGACCAAAGCGGCGGTAGGCCAGCGGTGTCACGCAGCGGCCGCGCTGGGTGCGCTCCAGAAAGCCCTGCTGAATGAGATACGGTTCATAGACGTCCTGCAGCGTGCCGGCATCTTCGCCCACGGCAACGGCGACGGTGCCGAGCCCGACCGGACCACCGCCGAACTTCTGGATGATGGTGGTGAGGATTCTGGCGTCCATGTCATCCAGGCCGAACTCGTCCACGTTGAGCCGGGCGAGCGCCTTGGAGGCGACGTCTGCCGTGATCCGCCCGTCCGCCTTCACCTCGGCGTAGTCTCTCACCCGGCGCAGCAGCCGGTTGGCCACTCGTGGAGTACCCCGGCTGCGCCGGGCGATCTCGACCGCTCCCTCGCCATCCATGGGGACCGCCAGGATTCCGGCGGAGCGGGTCACGATCTGCTCAAGCTCATCGGCGGGATAGTAGCCAAGCCGCTCGACGATGCCGAACCGTGCCCGCATTGGTGGGGTGAGAAGGCCGAAGCGCGTCGTTGCGCCGATCAGGGTGAATTTTTCCAGCGTCATCGGAATCGTCTGAGCATTGGGCCCGTCGGCGATCCGAACGTCTACCCGGAAGTCCTCCATCGCCGGATAGAGAAACTCCTCCAGCGCGGGCTTCAGTCGGTGGATCTCGTCAATGAAGAGGATGTCGCCGGCGGCAAGCGAGGTGAGCAGTCCGACGAGATCACCGGGCTTCTCCAGCACCGGGCCTGACGTCGTCCGGACCTGAACGCCCATCTCGCGAGCCATGAGCATGGCGAGGGTGGTCTTACCCAATCCGGGCGGACCGAAGAACAGGGTGTGGTCCAGCGACTCCCGGCGCCGCTTGGCTGCATCGATGGCGATCTGGAGCGAGGCCTTGACCTGATTCTGGCCGATAAATTCGTCCAGCCGCGAGGGCCGGAGCGCCGCATCAGCGCCGGTCTCTTCAGGCAAGGCTTCGGGAGTGGTGACTTGGAGGTGGGCCATTCTAGAAAGTAAGCGGGGAAGGGGGAAAGCGGGGAAGGCGGTCTAATCATCCAGCCTCGCATTCCACCGGACCGGGCGGATGTCGGGCTGCACCAGATGTCCCGTATGGCAGGTGACGCATCGGTCGGCGATCTCAGCCGTGCCTTGGGCAACGAGCTTGCGATTGGTGGCGCCACAGCGGGTGCAAATCCACTCGGCGGTCGTGGCGGCTCGTAGCATCGGCTCAGGTACTCCCTCGGGTGGTGGCAAGCTGCTGAAGCGCGCGCCGAATGAGCTGCGGCGCTTCCGCAGGGGCCCCTTCGGCAAGTGCGGCCCGAACCGCATCGTCGGCGGCCGCCACCTCGTACCCGAGACCCATGAGCGCGCGCACGGCCTCCTCGGAACCGGGAAGCCGTACGCTCGGCCGCCCGAGGGCGATGTCGCTGAAACGATCCTGTAACTCCAGCACCAGTCGCTCGGCCTTTTTCCGTCCGATCCCGCTGACAGAGCTCAGCGTGGTCAGGTCGCGCGACAGAATGCTGCGGACCGTGCGCTCCGGGCCGAGCGCGGAGAGCAGCGCGAGGGCCAGCTTGGGACCAAAGCCGCTGGCTGTCAGCAGCTGGCGAAAGATTTGCCGCTCTGGCCCGGTGTCGAACCCATAGAGCGCCCATCCATCTTCCTTCACCACGAGCTCGGTAAAGAGACTGACTCGGGTACCCCGGGCCGGCAGCCGGGCGGCAACACCGACCGGCACCGTCACCGCATAGCCGACGCCACCGTCGGTCTGGACTACGAGCCCATCGCCCTCACGCTCGGCGAGGAGCCCAGTCAGCGTGGCTATCATCGGGTGGTGGCGGCTCGGCGGAAGAGCGCCGCCTGGCGGGTGGCGATCATCAAGTGGGTGAGGGCCACGGCCACTCCATCGGCCGCGTCTTCGGGCGCGGGTGGCGCCTTCAAGCGGAGGAGCTGGGCCACCATGTATCCGACCTGTGGCTTCAGGGCACCGCCCTTTCCCACGATGGTCTTCTTGACCGACGCAGGGGAATACTCCGCGATCTCCACCCCCGCCATTTCGGCGGCCAGCAAGATCACTCCACGGGCATGACTCAGCACCACTGTGGTTCTGACATTTCGCCCGTAGAAGGCGCTCTCGACCGCGACGGCATCGGGCGTGTGCCGGGCAATCAAGGCGGTGATGCCATCGTGAATGACCCGGAGGCGGGCGGCGAGAGGATCGCGTCCCGACGTGGTGAGCGTTCCACACTCCAGCAGCCGGTGGCTCCGGCTCGATTCGCTCTCGACTACGCCATACCCCAGAATGGCTGTTCCCGGATCGATCCCGAGCACTTTCACCGGCGTTGCCTCAGGCTTCCGCCTCCGCCAGTTGGGCTGCGTCGATATCGAAGTTGGAGAAGACCTTCGACACGTCGTCGAGCTCCTCCAGCACATCCATCAGCCGGACAATGCGCTCGGCGTCGGCTCCTTCGACTCTCACGGTGCTGCGGGGGACCATCGCCAGCTCCGCCGAGTCGATCGTCAGGCCCCGGGCACGGAGTGCGTCTTGCACCGCGTGGATCATCGACGGGGTGGTGGTCACGATGTACTGGTCGCCCTCTCGGGTAAAGTCTTCGGCCCCGCTCTCGAGCGCCGCTTCCAGGGCACTATCCTCGTTGTGCCGGCCGGCGTCGAGGTAGATCTGTCCCTTGCGGTCGAACATCCAGGCGACGGAGTTGCTGGCGCCAAGATTTCCGCCGTTCCGGCTGAAGGCGTGGCGGATCTCCGCCACGGTGCGATTCGGGTTATCGGTGGTGGCCTCGATGAAAATGGCCGCGCCGCCAGGGCCGTAGCCCTCGTAGGTCAGCTCCTCGTAGATGCTGCCTTCCAACTCGCCGGTGCCCTTCTTGATGGCCCGGTCGATGTTCTCGCCCGGCATGTTGACCGCCTTGGCCGCATCGATCGCGGTACGCAGCCTCGGGTTACCACCGGGGTCGCCGCCGCCGCTCCGGGCCGCCACGGTGATTTCCCGGATGACCTTGGTCCAGGAGGAAGCGCGCTTGGCGTCGGTGATCGCCTTCTTGCGCTTGATCTGCTTCCATTTGCTATGGCCGGCCATGGCCGAACTCCTTGGGGATCACCAGGTTTGAACGACTGCGGATTCGTCGGTGCGGCATGCGGAAACATAAGGGCCACACCCGCTTGCGGCAACGCGCGGACTCCACTAGTCTCACCGCTCTATGCCCCCATTCCGACAGATATTGAGCATTGCTGGTGTAGTTCTGTTAGCCTGCCGCTCCGAACCCCGCGACTCTCAGCCACCACCACCCGCTTTCGCCAAGGCGTTCTCCAATCTGCCGCTGCCGCGGGAACCTGAGCTGGTCTCGCGCGCCGGAAGCCCGGATGCGCTTCAGCTGACCGTGCACAGCCCCGCCGGGGTAGACGAAGTAACCGAGTACTATCGGACGGTGCTGAGTAACACGCCCTGGCGGCTGGTGAGCGACCGCAAGAATCCAGATAGCTCGACGGTGCTCTATGCCGAGCACAACGGTCCTCCGCTGTGGGTTAGGATCTGGAAGCTGGGCGACCGGGGAACGATGGTCGAGTTGACTGGGGCGGTGATCCAAAAGGATTCGGTCAAGAAGAGCTCGCCAAAGAAGTGATATCAGTCGGCGTCCAGCATGTCGACAAACCTGACCCACTTGGGATAGAAGTACAGGTCCACGAACCCGGTCGGGCCGTTTCTGTTTTTCGCGACAATCAGCTCAGTGGCGCCCTCCACGCCCTGGCCCGGGCGGTACATCTCCTCTCGAAAAATCATCAGGATCACGTCTGCGTTCTGCTTGATCGCCCCGTACCCGCCGAGATCCTCCAACGTAGGCCGGGGATCCGGGCGGCTCGCACGATGGCCGGGTAGCTGGGCCGTCACGAGCACGACCAGGTCGCGTTCGACGGCCAGGGCCTTCAGAGCGCGCACGGACAGGGCGACTCGCTCCTCCAGTCGTGACGCGGGACGTGGCGGCGCGGTAAGCTGGAGCGAATCGACCACGAGCACCTGGGAACGGGGAACC
>JBBQXQ010000006.1:0-60054 GCA_038209515.1 Gemmatimonadales bacterium | reverse complement strand
CCCAAGCCCGAGCCGCCGAGGGTCGAGCCTGCGCGGCCAGAGCCCACTCGAGCCGCAGTGCCGACCGCGACACCTCCTCCCTCGCGGCCCGCTCCACCCCCTCCGGCGGCCTCGCCACCGCGTCCCGCTGCGCCATCGCGTCCCGCTACCCCCGGAGGGTCGCCGGCTGCTCCCGCCATGCTGCCTGCCTCGGCTCCCGCCGCCGCGGCTCGGCCTGCGGCTCCGGCCGGCCCCCCTCCGGCACCGACCAAGGCTTCCACGCCTCCCGCTGCTCCGAATCCGGCGGCCAGGCCCACGCCTGGTGGGCGGCCGGCCAACCCGTTTCTCTCCCAGGACCCCGCCCTCAAGGCGCGCCGTCTGGCCCGGGCCCTCATCTCCGACATGGTCGTCTACCACCCGGGTAAGCGGCAGGAGGGGCTCCGCGACGGGAACCTGAAGGAGCTTTTCGAGGAGGAGATCAAGAAGAGCTGGGAGGAATACGCCGACCAGGTCGGCCGCGACGTCGCTGAATCCACCCCCTATTTCCGCGAAGCGCTGAACGAGATCCTGGCCGGCGGACGCCAGATCTTTTGAGGTGAATGGTGACCGGTGAACAAGTGAGGCGAGCCTCCTTCTCACTTCTCACTTCTTGCTTCCTACCTCCGTTAACTTTCCCTCCATACCTCTCAGGGAGTCGTTTGCATGTCCGAGCTCGTCGACCGTCTGACGGATCTCCAACGCCGTGTGGCTGAACTCCGAGACTTTCTTTGACTTGTCGGGGAAGGCCGAACGACTGAACGCTCTCGAGGCCAAGCAGGCGCTGCCCGGTTTCTGGGCTGATGCCGAGGCTGCGCGGGCCTCGGTTCAGGAGATCAAATCTCTCAAGAACTGGCTTACCCCCTACGACACTCTTCATCATAGGCTCGAGGAAGCCCTCGAGTTGGCCGGGCTACTCGAGGCCGAGCCGGACGTGGCCATGCTGTCCGATGTCGGGCGCGAAGCGGACGAGCTCCAGACCGCCGCGGAGGCCTTCGAGCTTCAGGCCATGCTTCAGGGACCGGAGGACGGGCGCGACGCACTCCTCACCATCCATCCCGGTGCCGGCGGCACCGAGTCGCAGGACTGGGCCGAGATGCTCATGCGGATGTACGTGCGCTGGGCCGAGCGGCACGGCTTTCAGGTGACGGTGCTCGACCTGCTCCCGGGTGAAGAAGCCGGGATCAAGTCGGTGACGATCGAGATCAAGGGGCAGTACGCCTACGGGTATCTGAAGGCGGAGAAGGGTGTCCACCGTCTGGTTCGAATCTCGCCCTACGATTCTCAGTCGCGGCGCCACACCTCCTTCGCCTCCGTGTTCGTCTATCCCGATATCGACGATACGATCGAGGTGGACCTGCGCGACGAGGACATCAAGATGGACGTGTTCCGCGCTTCTGGAGCCGGTGGCCAGCACGTCAACAAGACGTCGTCGGCGGTACGGCTCACCCATATCCCGACTAATACCGTGGTGTCCTGCCAGCAGGAACGCAGCCAGACGAAGAACCGGGCTACGGCCCTGAAAATGTTGCGGGCCGCTATCTATCAAAAGAAGTTGGAGGAGCAGGAGGCAGCTCAAGCCCTGGTCGAGGCGACGAAGACCGATAACTCCTGGGGCAATCAGATCCGCTCCTACGTGTTTCAGCCGTATACCATGGTCAATGATCACCGAACCGAGGTGAAGGTCGGTGACGTGCAACGGGTCATGGACGGCGATCTCGACACCTTCATCCAGGCATACCTCAAGCGGTTCGGAGGCAAGGCGGCGTGAATACGGTGGAGGAGCGTTCGTACGTCGAGTCCGCTCGCCGGGAGAAACGGGCTGCCCTCGAGGCGATGGGGGTGCAGCCTTTCGCCTACCGCTACGAGCGCTCGCACACCGCCGCGCAGGCCCGCTCGGCCTATCAGGAGGGCATGGCCGACGACGGGCCTGGCGTAACGATCGCCGGGCGTATCGTGTCCTGGCGGCCCAAGGGTAAAGTGGTGTTCGGTGACCTCGAGGATTGGAGCGGCCGAATCCAGGTGTACTTCCGCGGTGACGACCTGGGTGACCGCTACGAAATGGTCAAGCTGCTCGATCTCGACGACCATGTTGGGATCACTGGGACGGTGTTCCGTACCAAAGCCGGCGAAATCACCGTCAGGGTGTCCGAGGTTACCCTCCTGGCGAAGTCGCTTCGCCCGTTGCCTCGGGGGAAGACCCAGCAGACGGAGGATGGCACCATGACCTACGGGGGCCTGCAGGACACCGAGGTGCGATATCGCCAACGCTACGCCGATCTCGCGGTCAACCAGGATGTGCGCGAGGTATTCTATCTCCGCTCGCAGGTCGTGCGCTTCCTTCGGCGGTTCCTCGACGAGCGCGGCTTTCTCGAAGTCGAGACGCCCGTCCTCCAGCCGCTCTACGGCGGCGCGGCGGCGCGGCCGTTCGTCACTCACCATCATGCGCTGGATATGCCGCTGTACCTCCGAATCGCGGACGAGCTGTACTTGAAGCGCCTGCTGGTGGGCGGCCTGGAGCGGGTCTACGAGATCGGTCACGACTTTCGCAACGAGGGGATGGATCGGACGCACAATCCAGAGTTCACCATGCTCGAGTTCTACCAGGCCTATGCCGACTACACCGACATGATGTCGCTCACCGAAACGATGGTGGCCGGCGCGGTCGAGGAGACGCTGGGAACCCTGGCGATCGAGCGGAGCGGTGTGACGTTGGATTTTACCCCGCCGTTCGCGCGGGTGAGCTTCATCGGTGGGGTGCGCGAGCGGTGTGGTCTGGACCTCCGACGCGCGGCCCCCGAAGAAATGCGCGCGGTTCTCCTTCGCTCGGGCGTCCAGCCCGACGCCATCGATGGGCTCGCCGGCGGCCGGCTCCAGGACGAGGTGTTCAAGAGGGTCCTCGAGCCGCATCTAGTGCAGCCGACCTTCGTGGTAGACTACCCCAAGCCGCTTTCACCGCTGGCCAAGGAGCATCGCTCCGATGCTGAGCTGACCGAACGGTTCGAGCTCTTCGTCGGAGGAAGGGAGCTGGCCAACGGGTTCAGTGAGCTCAACGACCCCGACGATCAGCGCCGGCGGTTCGAGGATCAGGTCCGCCAGCGGGCCGCGGGGGACGAAGAGGCGCACAGCTATGACGCGGACTACATCCGGGCGCTCGAATACGGTATGCCCCCGGCGGGTGGGGTCGGCGTAGGCATCGACCGCCTGGTGATGATCCTGGCCGACCGGCCATCGATCCGAGACGTGATCATCTTCCCGGCCCTGCGGCCGGAGGGAACGTGAAGACGGAGCTACGCAGGCATTGGCGCGAGCTGAAGGCCAGTATCCGCTGGCCCTCGAGGCTCGAATGGCGGATCGCACGGCGCTATTTGCGGAGCCGCCGGAACTCCCGCACCGCCTCGTTGAACACGGTCATCTCCACCGGGGGCGTGGCGGTCGGGGTCACCGCTCTCATCGTGGTGCTTGGGGTGATGAACGGGCTGCGGGACGACCTCCGGGAACGGATCCTGGTGGCCAATCCTCATCTGCGGGTGCTGACGTTCGGATCGGGACTCCGGCTCGACGACTGGCAAAGCGTGATAGCCCAGGTCCGGAAGGAGCCGGGTGTCATCGCAGCGGCCCCTGAGGTGATCAGTCAGGCGGGCATCACCGCCGGGCAAGACTACGGCGAGGGCGTCAACCTCGTCGGCTTCGACCCGGACACCGGTACGATGTCCGTTACCTCGCTGCCCGGAGCAATCACGAAAGGCGATCTATCGTTTAAGACCGACAAACCGGGAGTGGACGGCGGTATCCTGCTCGGCTCCCGGCTTGCCTCACGACTCTCGGTCTACCCGGGCGATGTTGTCACCCTGGTGCCGGTTACTCAGGCCAAGGTGAACCCGGCCCTGGGCGTGGCCGTGCCGCGTTTCTGGAAATTCGAGGTCACCGGCCTGTTCGACACCGGCATGTTCCAGTACGACAACCAATTTGTCGTGCTGTCGCGAGAGACCGCGCAGCGATTCACCGGCCTGGGCAATGCCGTATCCGGCATCGCCGTGCGGGTGGATGATCCCGAGCGGGCTCCCGCCATCGGTGCAGCTCTCGAGAAACGGCTCGGCTACCCCTATCGAGCCTTGGATTGGCAGACCCAGAACGCGAGTCTCTTCAGCGCGCTCCAGCTGGAAAAGCTCGCCATGGGGCTGATTATCTTTTTCATCATGGTCGTCGCCGCGTTCAACATCGTGGGGACGCTGACCATGGTCGTGACCGATAAAACTCGGGAGATCGGCATTCTTCGGGCGATGGGACTCACCTCGCCGGCGGTAGGGAGGGTTTTTCTGGTGCAGGGCGCCGTAATCGGCGGGGTGGGGACCGCGCTGGGGCTCGTCCTCGGTCTCTCAGTGGCCTACGTAGTGGATAGCTCGGGGTGGGTCCGGATCAACCCGGCAGTATATTTCATCGATCACCTTCCCGTCCACATCGAGTGGCTGGACGTGGCCGTCGTGGTGCTCGCGAGCCTTGCCATCGCCGTGTGCGCGACGCTGTACCCCTCGCGCTCCGCCGCCGCCCTGACCCCCGTCGACGCGATCCGCCACGAATGACCGCGATCCTCGAGGCACAGGGCCTGCGGAAGGTGTACCGCGGGGGCGACGGCAACCCGATAGAAGTCCTCTCCGGAGTCGACCTCACGGTGAGCCGGGGTGAGTTCGTGGCGATCGTGGGGGCCAGCGGCTCGGGAAAGAGCACGCTTCTCCACTTGCTCGGTGCCCTCGACACGCCGTCCGGTGGCACGGTGCGATTGGCCGGGCAGGCGTACGAAAGCGAGAGTTCGGAGGCGCTGGCTCAAATCCGAAACCGAAAGGTGGGGTTCGTCTTCCAGTTCCATCATTTACTCCGCGAATTCACCGCGCTCGAGAACGTGATGATGCCGTTGCTGATCGCGGGTGAGGACGATGCCCGGGCCCGTTCCCGGGCGGAGGAGCTGCTCGCGGCGGTGGGACTGGCGGGCCGGATGTCGCACCGACCCTCGCAGCTGTCGGGAGGCGAGCAGCAGCGGGCGGCGGTGGCCCGGGCGCTCGCCGCCGATCCGCTGGTCGTTCTGGCGGATGAGCCTTCGGGCAATCTCGACTCTGGCAACAGCGAGCGACTGCACCAGCTGTTCGCGCATCTATCCCGCGAGTTTGAGACGGCGCTGGTAGTCGTCACCCATAATCGTCTGCTGGCGGCCAGGGCCGACCGCGTGCTGTCGCTCGAGGGCGGCCGCCTGGTGCCGTTGTCGGGCGTGGAGTCCATGCCCTGATGTCGTGCGAGCAGTGCCGGGAGCGCGAAGCGGTCATTCACCTCACCCAGATCGTGAACGAGCAGGTCACCACCCTGCATCTCTGCGAGCGGTGCGCCGCGGAGAAGGGGGTCGAGAGTCCGGGCGCCCAACCCAAGACACCCTTGGGCACCTTCCTCGCCGCGATGGGCCAGGACCCGGAACAAGCCCAGGCCCCCCGTGCCGACACGTGCTCTCGCTGTGGTGGCTCGCTCGCGGATTTCCGGGAGAGCGGCCGGTTGGGGTGCCCGGACTGCTACCGTTCGTTCGAGGTGCCGTTGCGGGATCTGCTGCGCCGGCTCCATGGATCAACTCACCATATGGGCGAACGCTACGCTGAACGGGGCACGACGGCCCCGGCCGAGCGCCAGCAGACGTCTGAGTTGAGGGAACAGCTCCGGCTGGCGGTGGAAACCGAGAACTTCGAGTTGGCGGCGGAGCTGCGAGACCGCCTTCGGGTGCTGGAATGATCGATCTGAGCTTATTGACCGACGGTGGCGTGGGATGGCTCGACGCGAGCGGACCGTCCAGCCACCTCGTGCTCTCCACCCGGATCCGCCTGGCTCGAAACCTGGCGGGCCGGGTGTTTCAGGGACGGAATTCCGAGACCGAGCGGGAGGACATTCTTCAGATCGTCGAAGCGGCGGCACGGGACACCGTGTTACTTCGACGCGCAATCAAGTTCCGGCTGGACCGGTTGGAGTTCGCCGACCGGCAGCTGCTCCACGAGCGGCACCTGGTCAGCAAGGAGCTCGCAGGCCTGGACCCGGACGGACGGGTGCGATCGGGCGCGTCGCTGCTGGTGCAGGACCGGCTGGGGGTGATGCTGAATGAGGAGGATCATCTCCGGCTTCAGGGGCTCCATTCCGGCTTCGCGCTGGACGCGGCGTATGCTGAGGTCGACCGGCTCGACGCCGAACTGGGACAACGACTTGCATTCGCATTTCATTCTGAGTTTGGTTACCTTACCTCGTGTCCGACCAACGTCGGCACCGGGCTTCGGGCCTCGGTTTTGATACACCTCCCCGGCCTCGTGCTGACGAAGGAAATCTCCAAGGTGTTGCAGGGTCTGGCGCAGGTGGGACTGACTTTCCGCGGCCTGTATGGTGAGGGAAGCGAAGTCGTCGGCAACTTTTTCCAACTGTCCAATCAGACCACACTCGGAAGCTCCGAATACGAGCTACTCGATCACCTTGGCAAGATGGTCCGGCAGGTCATGGACTACGAGGAGCAGGCCCGGCAGGTCCTGCTGCGCGACGCTCCGGCAATCATCGAAGACAAAGTCTGGCGCGCGTACGGGTTGCTTCGTTATGCACGGGCTCTCTCGTTCGAAGAGGCAATGAACTTGTTGAGCGGCGTGCGCCTCGGCGTCGGGGTGAACCTCATCCCCGATGTCGGCATGTATACGCTTAACAAGTTGTTGGTGTACACTCAGCCGGCCCATCTGGCGGTGGCCGAAGGGCTCGGCCCGAGCGACCCCGACCTACCAGTTCGGCGGGCACAGTTCGTGCGCAAAGTGTTGGAATCCGAGGTGGGACGCCGTGGATGAGCCGCGACGACGGCCTTCGGAGCTACACAGGATACCTCGATGAACGGTTACAACTTTACTGATCGTGTGCGTAAGGTCCTGCAGATGGCCCGGGAAGAGGCCGCCCGCCTGCATCACGAATACGTGGGGACGGAGCACATTCTTCTCGGCCTCATTCGCGAAGGCGAGGGGGTGGCGGCGGCAGTTCTCACCAACCTGAACGTCGATCTCGAGGACATCCAGCAAAAAATCGAGGAAACGGTCAAGAAGGGCAAAGCGGCCGCGGCCGCCGGGCCCGATCTTCCGTACACGTCGCGCGCGAAGAAGGTTCTCGAGCTGGCGATGACCGAGGCCCGGGAGCTGAATCATTCCTACGTCGGTACCGAGCACCTGCTGCTCGGCCTGCTGCGCGAGGAGAAGGGCATCGCGGCCCAAGTGTTGACGGATGCCGGCGTGAACCTGGAGCAATCGCGGGCCGAGACCCTGCGCCTGCTCGGGAGCGACATGCCTCAGACGTCGGCCGGGAGCGGCAGCAGCCAGCCCGCATCCACGCCCAAGTCCGAGAAGAAATCGAAAACGCCAGCGCTCGACCACTTCTGCCGCGATCTGACGCAGCTGGCCGCGGAAGGACAGCTCGATCCGACGATCGGACGGGGCAAGGAGATCGAGCGCGTCATGGAGATCCTGGCGCGGCGCAAGAAGAACAATCCGGTCCTCATCGGTGAGCCCGGCGTCGGCAAGACGGCGATCGTCGAGGGTCTGGCACTGCTCATTGCCAACGGGCTTTGCCCCGACGTGCTGCGGGATCATCGGGTCCTGTCGCTCGACATGGCGGCGGTCATCGCCGGGACCAAGTACCGGGGCCAGTTCGAAGAGCGGCTCAAGGCGGTTATGAACGAGATCGCCCAAAACAAGCAGATCATCCTGTTCATCGACGAGCTGCACACGCTGGTGGGTGCGGGGGCCGCCGAAGGCGCGATTGACGCCTCGAACATGCTGAAGCCCGCCCTCGCCCGCGGCGAGCTGCAGTGCGTCGGCGCTTCGACCCTGAACGAGTACCGCAAGTACATCGAGAAGGACGGCGCCCTGGAACGGCGGTTCCAGACCGTCGTGGTGGAGCCGCCGACGGTGGTCGAGACCATCGAGATCCTCAAGGGACTTCGCAAGAAGTACGAGGACCACCACCGGATCAGCATTCCCGATGCCACGCTGACCGCCGCCGCCGAGCTTTCCGAGCGGTACATCACCGACCGGTTCCTGCCGGACAAGGCGATCGATGTGATCGACGAGGCCGGTGCCCGGGCACGGTTGGCCTCGCAGGTTCCCCCGGCCGAAGTGGCCGAGCTGAAGGCCGCGCTGGAGAAAGTGAACGTACAGAAGGAAGATGCGGTCCGCGATCAGAACTTCGAGCGCGCCGCCTCTCTCAGGGACCAGGAGCGCGACCTGCAGAACCAGATCCGGCTCAAGCAGGAGGAGTGGGAGCGTGAGCGGCAGACCAAACGGCCGGTGATCGATGAGGAGGCCATTGCGTTCATCGTGTCCCGCTGGACCGGCATTCCGGTCACCCGCCTCCAGGAGGCCGAGACCGCGCGCCTGATGCGAATGGAAGACGAGCTCCACGGATCGGTGGTAGGCCAGGACGAGGCCATCAGGGCGGTGTCCCGGGCCATCCGGCGTTCACGCGCCGGCCTCAAGGATCCGAACCGGCCCATCGGCTCATTCATTTTCTCCGGTCCGACCGGGGTCGGGAAGACCGAGTTGGCGCGTGCGCTGGCCAGGTTCCTCTTCGCCGATGCATCGGCCCTGATCCGGGTCGACATGTCCGAGTACATGGAGAAGTTCTCGGTTTCCCGACTTATCGGCGCGCCTCCGGGCTACGTCGGCTACGAGGATTCCGGGACCCTGACCAAGGCCGTGCGGCGGAAGCCGTATTCGGTGGTCCTGCTCGACGAGATCGAGAAGGCCCATCCGGATGTGTTCAACATCCTGCTCCAGGTGCTGGACGAAGGCCATTTGACCGACAACTACGGGCGGGTCATCGACTTCAAGAACACGGTCGTGATCATGACCTCCAACGTGGGCGCCCGCGATATCATGAAGGGCAAGTCGCTCGGATTCCACGGCGGCGATGCGCGGGGAAGCTTCGAGAAGATGCAGGAAACCGTCAAGGATGAGATGAACAAGGTGTTCAACCCGGAGTTCCTCAACCGACTCGACGATGTGATCGTGTTCCACCCGCTGGACAAGGACCACATCGCACAGATCGTCACCATCCTGCTGCGCGAAGTGCAGCGCCGGCTGGGCGACGAGGTCAAGCTCACGCCCGCGGCAACCGAGTTCCTGGTCGAGCACGGCTACGATCAGAACTACGGCGCGCGCCCGCTGAAGCGCTCCATCCAACGCTATATCGAGGATCCGCTCAGCGAGAGGATTCTCATGGGCGACTTCGGCCGTGGCGAGGAGATCGAGGTCGACGTCGCTCCGGACGGTGAGCGGCTGGTCTTCCGGGCGCTGACCCCAACCCCCCAGGCCTAAGGCCGCGCGCCGGGCTTCCCTCGGGAGGCCCGGCGCGCTCACCCTTCGCCCCTTTTCGATGCACCGTTTCCTTCCGACCCTTCTAGGCGGTTCGCTCTTACTGGGGGGACAGAGGGCCCTCGCGGCTCAAGACACAGCCCCGCCCGCAGTCGATAGCATCGCGGTCGAAGGTCAGACACGCGTCACTCCCTCACAGATCATCGGCACCTCCGGCATCATCGTTCACCAGCCGATCAATTACCGGGACATCCAGCGCGCCATCACGGCACTCTTCCGCACCGGCCAGTTCGACGACGTCGTGGTCGAACAGCGAAACGCCGGGGGTCGCCTGGTGCTCGTCATTCGAGTCAAGGAACGTCCGCTGCTGGAAAAATGGACGGTGCGCGGGGTGAACCGGCTCTCCGAAGGCGAGGTCAAGGGCCGGGTGCATCTCACCGAAGGCCGTCCACTCGATCGGAACGCTGTCGAACAAGGCCGCGCCGGCATCGACTCGCTCTACAAGCACCAGGGGTACTACGCCTCCAGGGTGAAGGTGATCCAGCTCGCGCCGAGCCCCAGCAAGGCCCGCGTCGTCTTCGACGTCGAGGAAGGCGAGCGGGTCGCGATCAGCCAGGTCATTGTGGACGGGAACAAGCATTTCTCGGACAAGGCCGTGGTCAAGCACATGTCCACCCGGCCGGAAGGCTTCTGGTGGTTCCAGAAGGGCGAGTACGATGAGCGGGCGGTGGAGCAGGACGTCCGCGAGCGGCTCCCGCACTGGTATGCCGATCAGGGGTACGTTGATTTCCAGGTCACCCACGATTCCCTGGTATCGGACTCAGCCGGCGGTAAGGCGGTCCTCCGGTTGACCGTCGACGAAGGCCCCATCTACCGGGTCGGGACATTCGACATCCAGGGGAACCGGCGGTTTTCGACCGAGGAGCTCCGGGCCTTCTACCCGTTCGGGCCGATCGGTCCTACTGGCGCACCTCTGGATCGAAGCCAGCCATTCAGCCGGTCGGAGTGGAACGAGGCGACGGACAAGGTCCAGAACCTCTACGCCAACAACGGCTACATCTACTCTCAGGTGCAACCTGAAGAAGTGCGCCGCACCGGCCCCGGCGGGATGCCGGTGGTGGATTTGCGCTGGAACGTCCGCGAGGGGTCGCCGGCCACGATCAACAAGGTCGAGATCGTCGGTAATGAAGTCACGCACGAGCGCGTCATCCGTGAGGCGATCGTGATGCTTCCCGGTGATCTGTTCAGCCGTGATCGGCTGATCCGCTCCTACCAGAACGTGGCCAACCTGGGGTTCTTCCAGCAGCCGCTTCCGCCGCCAGACGTGAAACCAGCGGCGAATGGTGTCGACGTGGACATCGTGTTCCGGGTCGAGGAGCGCCGCACCGGTAACATCAACTTCGGTGCTTCCCTGGGCCAGGGAACTGGAGTCGGTGGCTTCCTCGGCCTGGAAGAGCCCAATCTTTTTGGCCGGGGAAAGCGGGGCAAGCTCCAATGGCAGTTCGGGAAGAACATCAATGACTTCACCCTGAGTTACACCGACCCCGCCATCCGGGAGAGCCGGATCTCCGGGACCGTCTCCCTGTTCGACTCCCGAGCCCGGTACAACATCGGCGATCTCGGTCGGCGGAAGCAGACCGGCGGCAGCCTACAGCTCGGATTTCCCTTCCTGGGATCGCGCTATACCCGGTTCTTCGCCTCTTACTCGTTCCAGCGCATCCGCTATTCTGAGGGTTCGGCCGACATTCAGGCGCGTTTTCGGTGCAGCGCATGTACCAAGTCATCCTTCGGGCTCAGCCTGGTTCGGGACACCCGGGTCGGCTTGCCCTTCGCCACCGGCGGCGTCATGACCAACGTCAGCGGCGAGCTCAACGGTGGGATTCTGGGCGGCACGGGAAACTATCGGAAGGTGGATCTCGAAGGGCGTTGGTACGCGCCGCTCGGGACTATGGGTGGTGCGGGGCAGCTCGGCGCCGGCGTGCAGTTCGTGCTTGGCCTTACCGCCAAGTCGGGGTTCGTCTTCGGTGATGCGGGACCGTTCTACCAGGATCTCTACGCCCTCGGGGGCGTCCAGTACGGCATTCCGCTGCGGGGTTACGATGAGTTCTCGATCACGCCGAACGGATTCGATCCGACCGCCGGTGGTAACAATGCGGCGAGCTCCGAATCGTTCGGCAAGTCCTATGCGACGTTCACGGTCGAGGCCGGTGCCCGGATCAGCCAATCGCTCTACGTCGACGCCTTCTTCGACGCCGGGAACGTGTACCGCAGTGCCCGGCAGTGGGACCCGACACGATTGTTCCGTGGTGCCGGCTTCGGCGCGGCCGTCATCTCGCCGCTGGGCCCCATCGGCGTCGATCTGGGCTACGGATTCGATAAGGTGGATCTCAACGGCCGGCCCAAACCCGGCTGGCAGCTCCATTTCAAGCTGGGCAATTTCTTTTAGTCAGCACGCACCTTTTATCGGGAGTGAAGCATGAAGCTTGCCGTCGTCGGAGTCTGGCTGGGATTGGCCACATTCTCATTGGTGGGAGCCGGGCCGCTCGCCGCCCAGCAGAGTGGAAGTGCCAAGATCGCGTACGTCAACACCCAAGCGATCCTCAAACAGACGCCCGGATACACCAAGGCCGAGTCGACCTTCACGAAGGAACTCGAGGGCTACCGGGTCGAGGTGCAGAAGCTTCAGGCAACCCTTGACTCGGCGGCGTCGGACTTCGATCAGCAGTCGGTCATGCTGAGTCCCAGCCAACGGGCCGCCAAACGGAAGGACCTCCAGGCGCAGCAGCAGAAACTGGAACAGCGGACGCAGGAGCTGCAGACGAAGGCTGCCACCCGGGAACGGGAGCTTCTCGATCCGATCCAGACGAAGGTAAACAGTGTCATCGAGGGTGTGCGGGCGGCGGGCAATTACGCCGTGATTTTCGACGTGAGCGCGCCGAACAACGGGATCGTCACCGCCGATAAGTCGCTGGATCTGACTCAGCGCATCATCCAGCAGCTTAAAGCGGGCAGCTAGTCGCGTGTCGACTGGCAGTCTCACCGCGCAGGCGGTCGCCGACCTCGTCGGTGGCCGCCTGCTTGGCGATGGAGCGGTGCGCATCCACACCGTCGGTCCGTTGAACAAGGCCGGTCCTGACGCGCTTTCCTTTGCCGTGTCGGCCCGCTATGCGGCGGACCTCGGTTCCTCCAGGGCTGGTGCGGTACTGGTGCCGGAGGAGCTCTCGACCGGCGACTCGGGCGCGCGGGCGCGAATCGTGGTCCCCGATCCATACGGAGCGCTCGTTCGGGTCGTGCAGGCGCTGTTTCCCGAGGAGCCTCCGGCGGCCGGCATCGACCCAACTGCTCGCATCGGTTCCGGAACCGAGCTGGGAGCCGACGTCTCGATCGGACCGTTTGTGGTCCTGGGCCGGAACGTACGGGTCGGGGCGCGTTCCCGGCTGGCACAGCACGTCACGCTCGACGATGGCGTCGCAATCGGTAATGACACAATCATCGGCCCCGGCGCGGTGTGTTACCGGGGCAGCCGGATCGGCAGCAAGGTGGTGTTGAAGGCGGGCGCCGTCATCGGCGGCGAGGGCTTCGGTTACCTGTCGGACCCGACCGGGCATCACCGGATACCTCATGTGGGCGCGTGTATCCTCGGGGATGAGGTGGAGGTGGGCTCCCATACCTGCATCGACCGCGGCAGCATCGACGATACGGTGGTGGGCCGGGGAACCAAGCTCGACAACCTGGTGCATGTGGGACACAACGTGCATATCGGGGAGCGCTGCCTGATCATGGCGGGCGTCGGTATCGCCGGAAGTACTCGGATTGGAAACGATGTGATCCTCGCCGGGCACGTGGGAGTCACCGACCACCTGGTCATTGGTGATCGTGCGCGCATCGGGGCCAAGAGCGCCATCTTCGGCGACGTGCCGCCCGGCGCGGTGTTCAGCGGCAATCCCGCGCGGGCTCACCGCCAATTTCTCCGGGCTCAGGCCGCCATGTACCGGCTGACACCCATCGTCGACGAGTTGGAGCGGCTGGTGCCGGAGCGGGTCCGCCATGGCTAGGCGGACGCTGGCCCAGAGTGCCTGTGTAAGCGGGATCGGACTGCACAGCGGCACCTTCGTATCGGCGGTGTGCCAGGCGGCTCCGGCCGGTCAGGGGATCGTCTTCCGAAGGACCGACCTACCCGGTACTCCGGTCATTCCGGCCCGGCTGGGTGAGGTGCAGTCCACCGAGCGTCGGACGGCGCTGGGACAGGGGGAAACCGGGGTGCAGACGGTCGAGCATGTGCTCGCCGTGGCGGCCGCTCTTCAGCTCGACGATCTCACCATCGATCTTGACGGCCCCGAGCCACCGATCGGGGACGGGTCCTTCGCTCCCTATCTGGCGGCGCTCGAGCAGGCCGGCATCAAGGAGCAGCCCGGTGAGCCGGTCACCTACCGAGTGACGGCCGCGTCAGAATTGACGGAAGGCGATTCCTCCTACGTCGTCGCCCCGGCCAAGTCACTCCGGCTGACGACGACGATCGAGTGGGATCACCCTCTCATCGGCCGACAGACCGGCTCCTACGACATCACCCCGGAGGGATTCGCCCGTGAGCTGGCCGCGGCGCGCACCTTCGGGTTTCTGCGCGAGGCCGACGCGCTTCGGGCCCGTGGCCTGGCGCTGGGCGCAGCCGTGGAATCCACTCTCATCCTCTCTGAGGATGGGCTCGTCGGTGGCACGCTTCGCTGGCCCGACGAGTTCGTGCGCCACAAGGCAGGGGACATCCTGGGTGACCTGGCCTTGATCGGTGGCCGCGTCCAGGCCCACATCGTCGCCACCAAGCCGAGCCACCAGGGTAATATTGCGTTGGCCCGCTGGCTTACTCGTACCGGACACCGCCACGGAGGCGCCGTGATGGACATCGGCCGGATCCTGGACGTCATCCCCCACCGTTACCCGTTCCTGCTGGTAGACCGGATCATCGAGGTCGAGGGGACCAGGCGGATTGTCGGGATCAAAAACGTGACGATCAATGAGCCCTTCTTCCAGGGGCATTTCCCCGGTCATCCGATCATGCCGGGCGTGCTGATCATCGAGGCGATGGCTCAGGTGGGCGGCATGCTGCTCCTCGGCACCATCGAGGATCCCGACCAGAAGGTGGTCTACTTCATGTCGCTCGACAACGTGAAATTCCGCCGGCCAGTACTTCCGGGAGACCAACTCCGCTGCGAGCTGGAAATGGTGCAGAACCGCGGCAGGACCTGCCGGATGAAGGGTATGGCCTACGTGGATGGCCAGGTGGTGGCGGAAGCGGAGATGATGGCGCGCGTGGTGGATAGGTGAGCACGGTGATTCACCCCACCGCGATGGTGGATCCCCTGGCCGAGATCGGCGTGGGAGTGAGAATCGGGCCCTACGCGATTGTGGGACCGCAGGTCACCGTCGGCGACCGGTGCCGCATCGGCCCGCGTGCCACCCTGCAGCAGAACGTGCGGCTGGCGGAGGGCGTATCCGTCGGTGATGGATCGATCCTGGGTGGCGACCCGCAGGACCTCAAGTACGACGGCGAAGAAACCTGGGTCGAGATCGGGCCCGGCACCATCATCCGCGAGTATTCCACGATCAATCGCGCCACTGCGGCAACCTACAAGACCGCGGTCGGCGCTCGTTGCTTCATCATGACGTATGTGCACCTCGCGCACGACTGTCGTGTAGGAGACGACGTGGTGATCGCGAACGCCACCCAGTGCGCTGGCCACGTCACCATCCACGATCGGGCCATCCTCAGTGGACTCAACGCGGTCCATCAGTTCGTCACCATCGGAACGTACGCATTCGTCGGTGGCGGGTCACGGGTGAATCAGGATATTCCACCGTACGTCAAAGCGGTAGGAAATCCGATGGAGCTGTACGGACTCAACTCGATCGGGCTCCAACGAGCTGGTTTTCCCGGAGAAACGATCGCCGCGCTCAAGCGGGCATACCGGCTCTTCTTCAACTCCGATCTCAATCTGTCGCAGGCGCTGGAGCGCGCGCGCGCGGATCTACCGCCGCTCCCTGAGGTCGAGCGTTTCCTGGCCTTTGTCGAATCGAGCGAGCGAGGCGTGCCCGCGTGAGCCCGCGGCTGCCCGTCGGCGTCATCGGGGTCGGCGCGCTGGGACAGCACCACGCCCGCCACTTGGCGTGCCTCGACGAGGTACGCCTGGTGGGGGTGTACGATGCCGATCGGGCCCGGGCGACTCAGGTCGCGAGTGGGCTCGCTACCGCTGCCTTCACCGACATGGACGATCTGCTGCGCCGGGTGGAGGCAGTCACGGTTGCGGTGCCAACCCCGGCGCACGCGGAGGTGGGCACTCGCGCGCTCGACCTCGGCGTCCCCGTGCTTATGGAGAAGCCGCTTGCCGTGACGCTGGCCGAGGCGGACCGTCTGATCGCCTCCGCCAGGCGGCGACAGGTGCAGTTCCAGGTGGGGCACATCGAGCGGTATAATCGGGCGCTCCGGGCGGCAGAACCGTTCCTCGACGGCCCGCGGTACATCGAGAGCCTCCGGCTCGCTCCCTTTCAGCCCCGCGGCACCGATGTCGCCGTGGTGCTCGATCTCATGATCCACGATCTCGATCTGGTGCTTCATCTCACCGGCAGTACCGCCACCGAAGTGCGCGCCTCCGGCCTGCCCGTCATTTCATCTCATCTCGACCTCGCCAACGCCAGGGTCGAGTTCGCCAACGGTGCTGTCGCGCTTGCTACCGCCTCGCGGGTCGCACGCGAGCGGGTCCGCCGGCTCCGGCTCTTCCAGCCCAACGGGTACTTCTCGCTCGACCTCGCGAGCGGCGGAGGAGAGTTCATGCGGGTGCGCAGCGGCTGGCAGCCGGGCACCGGGCGAGAACTGGCCGACGTGGTCGAACGGATCGCGCTCGAGGCCCCCGAGGCGGATGCGCTGGCCCTGGAGCTCCAGAGCTTCGTGCACGCCGTCCGGGGACAACGTGAAGTCGTCGTCAGCGGGGAGGAAGGCCGCGCGGCCCTGGAGCTGGCGCTTCGGGTAGCTGATGCCGTTCGAACCCCGCCGCTCGCCGTCTCCGCGCTCTCATGATCGAGCGGGGCACCCCTCGCATCTTCATCTCCGCCGGCGAGCCATCAGGCGATCTCCACGCCGCCCCGGTTGTCGGGGCTCTGCGGGATCGCTATCCGGGCGCCTCAATTGAGGCACTGGGTGGCCCGCGAATGGAGCAGGCCGGGGCGCTGCTCAGGTACCGCATGGAAGGACTGGCCGCGTTCGGGGTGGTCGAGGTAGTGACCAAGATCCGGGCCCACTACCGGCTGCTCCGAGCCTTGCGCGAGGATTTCCGAAGCGGGCGCTACGATCTGGTTATCCTGGTGGACTATCCCGGGTTTCACCTCCGGGTGGCAGAGGCTGCACACGCAACCGGCACCAAGGTCCTCTATTACATCGCCCCACAGCTCTGGGCCTGGCGCCCGGGCCGGGCTCGCCGGCTTGCAGCCGCGGTAGACCGTCTGGCGGTAGTGCTCCCGTTCGAACAGACGTTCTTCGGTGAGCTCGGCCTCCGCAGCGAGTACGTCGGTCACCCGCTGGTGGACGGGAAGACGTGGCCGACACGAGCGCAGGCACGGACACAGCTCGGTATCGCCAACGGCAGCCGCGTGCTCGGCATCTTTCCCGGGAGCCGGGCCCAGGAGATCCGGCGATTGTGGCAGCCGTTTCGCGACGCGGCGCTCCAGTTGCTCGGGGAGGGGAGGTGCGATCGCATCCTCATGGCCGGCACCGAGACGGGCGTCTACCCCGATCCAGGGCCCATTGAGATCGTGCGGGGCAATCCGGTGGCCCTGTTCGCGGCAGCCGACGCCGCACTGGCCAAGTCGGGAACGACTACGCTCGAGGCGGCGCTGGCCGGCACTCCCATGGTGGTGGCCTACAAGGTCCACCCGCTCAGTTGGGCCGTCTTCCAGCGGGTGCGCACCGTCAAGTGGGTGAGCCTGGTCAACCTCGTGGCCGGCAGGGAAATCGTGCCGGAGATGCTGCAGGAACATGCCGTGGCCCCGGAGCTTGCGGCCGCACTTCGACCGCTCCTGGACCAGACCGATCCTCGAACACAGGCGCAGCGGGAAGGCCTGGCCCTGGTTCGAGAGCGCCTGGGCCAAGCAGGGGCGGCAAACCGGGTCGTCGATTTGGCCGGAGAGCTGCTGGATCCGTGAGGCTGAAGCTGTCTCCCTTCGCGGCTCGGCCGGTCATCAGCTCCGTCGTGCGCGTGCTCGCCGCGTCCTGGCGCATACGGCTGGTGCACGAGGAGCGCTGGCGGGCGCTTCATGATCAGGGGCAGCCAGTAGTGTTTCTGCTCTGGCATGAGGTCCTGTTGCCCCTCTTGTGGCAGCACCGGAGGCAAGGCGTTGCTATCGTGGTCAGTGAGGCGCGGGACGGGCAGTACCTCTCCGACCTCGCCGCGTCACTGGGGTATTGCGCTGTCCGGGGATCGAGTACCCGGGGCGGCGCCCGCGCCCTCCTCGGCGCTGTGCGGGAGTTACAGGCCGGGCGCTCAATTGCGTTTACCCCGGACGGTCCCCGAGGGCCACGTCGCGAACTCAAGCCCGGAGTCATCGCGGCTGCCCAACGGGGTGGTGGAGTCATTGTGCCGATCCACGCGGAGGCGGACCGGGCCTGGCGATTACATTCCTGGGACCGGTTCATGATTCCGCAACCCCTCGCCAGGGTGCTGATTACCTACGGTCGTCCCTTCGGGGTCGCCACCGGTGAGGCTGGCTTTGCCGAGGGGCTGGAGCAGGCCGCGCTCCGTCTCGATGAGGTCTCCAGAAAGGATCCATGGGTCGACGGGGCGATAGCCATCGGGTAGTACGCTGGCTCTGGACCAGCCGCCGGCCGGACGCGCGGCTGGCCCGGTTGGCCCTCTTGCCGGCCTCGGGACTCTGGCGTGGGGCCATGGCCTTCCGAGAGGCGGCCTACCGGCACGGGTGGATCGGGGTAAGGGACCTGCCACTCCCGTCGGTGGCCGTGGGCAACCTTACGGTGGGCGGGTCGGGAAAGACCCCGATAGCCATCTGGATCGCGCATTACTATGTGTCTCACGGGCTGGTGCCGGGGATTCTGCTTCGCGGCTATGGGAACGACGAAACCCAGGTTCACCAGCATGCAGTGCCGGAAGCCGTCGTGGTGGCCGATCCGGATCGGGTTGTCGGAGCCGACCGGGCGCTCGCCCGTGGGGCGCAGGTTTTGGTTCTCGACGATGCCTACCAACGGCTCGACGTCCGGCGCGACCTCAACATCGCGGTGATCAGCGCCGAGACTACCCGGGCCGTGCGCTGGTCGCTCCCTGCCGGACCTTGGCGCGAAGGGTGGGGCGCGCTGGACCGGGCGGATGCCGTGATCGTCACCCGGAAGCGAGCCACGGCCGAGGCGGCCCTGGCGCTTGCCGCCAAGCTTCAGAACAAAGTCAGCGGGCCGGTGGCCATCGCACATTTAGGGCTCCGCTATCTCGAGGGAATGGTGAGCGGGCGACGGCATCCAGCGTCAAGCCTGGCGGGGAAGCGAGTCGTAGCCGCATCCGGGATCGCCGATCCGGACGCCTTCGTTGCGCAGACCAAGGCCACGGGCGCCGCGGTCCAGGTCGCCACCTGGAAGGACCATCACGACTACCGGGAAGAGGACGTGGCCTGGCTGGCCCACGCGGCCCGCCGTGCGGATCACGTGGTGATTACCCAGAAAGACGCTGTGAAGTTGCGGGCCCGGTGGCCTAGGACCGTCCCGGAGCCGCTCGTGGCTATGCTGGATTTGGAGTGGGAAGAGGGCGCTGAGATGATCGCCGCCGCGCTAGACGCCGTCGTCACGCCGGTGGAAAGACTGTAACCAACACACGGAGCGGACCGGAACTTCTATGACCACCGTCAGCCGTCCGAACCAGGATCTCATCCGTCCCGACAAGGACAAGTTCCTCAGCGAAGAAAATCCGTTCGAGGCGATGATGTCGCGCTTCGATTACGCGGCCCAGCGGCTGAGTCTGGATCCCGGACTCTACAAGGTGCTCCGCAGCCCGGAGAAGCAGATCATCGTCTCGGTGCCGATCCTGCGAGACAACGGCGAAACCGAGGTCTACGTGGGCTATCGGGTGCTCTACAACACCTCCCGCGGTCCGGCCAAAGGGGGTATCCGTTTCGATCTCAACGTGACCCTCGACGAGGTGAAGGCGCTGGCCGCCTGGATGACGTGGAAGTGCGCCGTCGTGAACATTCCCTTTGGCGGCTCCAAGGGCGGTGTCGTCTGTGATCCCAGCACCATGTCCAACCCCGAGCTCGAGCGCGTCACCCGCCGGTATACCTCCGCCATCATCGACACCCTCGGCCCCGACTCCGACGTCCCCGCGCCCGACATGAACACCAACGAGCGGGTGATGGCGTGGATCATGGATACGTATTCCATGCACAAGCGGCACACGGTCACAGCGGTGGTGACGGGGAAGCCGGTGGAGATGGGCGGTTCGCTCGGCCGTCGGGAGGCTACCGGCCGCGGCTGCATGCTGGTCACCCGCCAGGCGCTCAACCGGCTCCGGATGCCGGTGCAGGGCAGCCGGGTGGTGGTCCATGGCTTCGGCAACGTCGGGTCCGTCTCCGCCACGCTGATGGAACAGCAGGGAATGAAGATCCTTGCCGTGAGCGACAAGTCCGGCGGGATCTACAATTCCAAGGGGCTCAAGATCAGAGACGTGATTCAGCACGTGCGCCAGCATCGCTTCCTGGGCGGCTACCCCGAAGCCGAGCAGATCACCAACGAGCAGCTCCTCACCCTCGATTGCGACGTCCTGGTCCCTGCTGCGCTGGAGAATGTCATTACCAGCCATAACGCGGCCGACGTCAAGGCGCGCATCATCTGCGAGGGGGCCAACGGCCCCACCACGGCTGGTGCGGACAAGATCCTGGAACAGAACGGCGTCTTCGTGATTCCCGACATTCTGGCAAATGCCGGCGGCGTCACGGTGAGCTACTTCGAGTGGGTGCAGGACCGGGGCGGATACTTCTGGGACGAGGACACGGTGAACCAGCGCCTCGAGCGCATCATGGTCCAGTCCTTCGACGAGGTCGCGTCCATGGCAGGCCGCCATGGTATCAACATGCGAATCGGCGCATACATGCAGGCGATCGAGCGGGTAGCGGCGGTACACCGGCTGCGGGGCATGTACGCGTGAAGGCAGGGGGGCAGTAGGCGCGGGTGGAGATCTCGGTTGCGGCGGTGGGAAAGCTGAGGCCCTACTACCGAGAGGCCGCTGATGATTACGCCGGCCGCCTGAAGCGGTACGTCACCCTGCACGAGCGCGAGGTCCGAGAGGCAAGCCGGGCTCCCACTCCCGCGTCCCAGCTGGCCGACGAGGCTAGGCGTCTCGAGGCGAAGATCCCCAGCGGCTCGACGGTGATTGCGCTGGCCCGAGACGGCTCCGGCTGGAACACCCGGGAGCTCGCGGCGCAGGTTGACCGCTGGCTCGTTGCGTCCCGGCCGGTAGCCCTGGTGATCGGGGGCTCGAATGGCCTGGATCCATCGCTGCTCGCTCGAGCCCATTCGCGCTGGAGTCTGGGTCCCCTTACCCTCCCGCACGAGCTTGCCCGGGTAGTGGTCCTCGAACAGCTCTACCGGGCGTTCACGATCCTGCGGGGAGAGCCGTACCATAAAGGCGGTGAGCGGTGAGCGGTAAGCGGGTGGATTGGTGTGCGCGACGACGCCCCTTTTTGCAGTGCTGGTCCCGCTCACCGCTTACCGCTGACGGTTTCAGATGACCGAATGGTTCGAGGAATGGTTCGGCGAGGACTACCTCCGCCTCTATCCCCACCGGGATAACGCCGACGCCGAGCGAGCTGTGGCACTCATCCGCCGCACGTTGCCGTTCGAGGCGGGGTGGCGAGTCCTGGACGTGGCGTGCGGGGCCGGCCGCCATGCCCGCGGCTTCGTATCCGCGGGCGCGTGTTGTTTTGGCCTCGATCTCTCCATGACATTGCTGCGACTGGCTCGGCAGGTGACCGATGCTCCGCTGGTTCGGGCAGACATGCGGCAGCTTCCCATCCGTCCCCGCTCTATGGACCTCACGGTCAACCTGTTTACCAGCTTCGGCTACTTCGAGCAGGATTCCGAGCACACAGCTGCCCTCAGAGAAATGATCTCCACCGTGCGGCCGGGTGGCTGGTTCGTCATCGACTTTCTCAATCCCGCGTCGGTCCGGCGGGGGCTGGTTCCGGAAGAGATCGTGGAGGTGGGCGGCTCGCGAATGCAGGTCTCCCGCTCGGTTTCACCCGATGGACGATACGTCTGCAAGAGCATTCGATCACCAAAGGGGAGACATTACAGGGAGCGCGTCCGCCTCTTCGAGCCCGACCAGATGTCCGCCATGCTGGTAGCAGCCGGAGTCGAGGTGCGGTATCGCTTCGGCGATTACGATGGGGGCCCGTTGGCTCCCGATTCCGCGCGCACGATTCTTCTGGGACGGGTCGGATGACATTGCGCATCGTAGCGACCCCGATCGCCTCCACGATTGAATTTCCGGCGCCGCGCGAAGGAGCATTCGACCCGGCGCTGGGCGACGCGATCGTCCCCAGCCCCGCGCGCGAGCCTGCGCTGGCCCGGCTCCGCGATCCCGGCGCTGTGGCGGTCACCACGGGCCAGCAGCCCGGCCTGCTCACCGGTCCGCTGTATACCATCTACAAGGCGCTCTCGACCGCCGCACTCGCCCGCATCCTCGAGCGGCAGTGGCAGCGGCCGGTGGTGCCAGTCTTCTGGGTAGCCGGCGACGATCATGATTTTGCCGAAGCCAGTCAGGCCAGCTGGATCGCGGGTGACGGAACACTCCGAACTGCCTCACTCCCGGGCCGGCCGCCCGAGGCGCCACTCACGCCGATGTACCGCCAGCCGCTGGGCGATGCCATCGAGGAAGTGTTGAGCACGCTAGCCGCCGACCTGCCAACTTCGGAATTCCGGGAGTTGACCCTCGACTGGCTCCGCAGGCATTACCAGCCACAGGCCACGGTGGCCCATAGCTTCGCGGCGGCGCTCGCCGAGCTGATCGCTCCCGCGGGGGTCGTGTGCCTCGACAGCACGCATCCAGTCGTCAAGCGGTCCGCGGCCCGTCACCTGGTGCGGGCGCTGGGCCTCGCGCGCGAGCTGGATCGTGATCTGCAGGACCGTGCGGACGAGTTGCGGACCGCGGGAGTGGATCCCGTGGTCCCCGTAGGTGATGGTGCTACCCTCGTCATGCTCGAAGGAGCACAGGGGCGTGACCGTCTGGTGATCTCGAATGGCGGTTTCATGACCCGCCGGGGCAGGGAACAGTTCGATCTCGATGCCTTGCAGCGTTTGGCGGCCGCCGAGCCGGAGCGGTTTTCACCCAACGTGCTCTTGCGGCCGGTGATCGAGAGCGCCTTGCTGCCAACCGTCGCCTATATGGCCGGCCCGAGTGAGCTGGCCTATCTGGCACTGACGCCGCCCATATACCAGCGCATGCGGATACCCCGGCAGCCGGCGCTCCCTCGCTGGTCGGGACTCCTGATCGAGCCCAAGGTCGAGCGGGTGCTGCAGAAGTTCAATCTCGAGATCAGCGACCTTCTGGAGCCTTCGGCAACGCTGGAAGCCAGGCTGATACGCTCCCAGCTGCCGGACGAGGCAGTCCGCGCCTTGGCAACCCTACGGGTGGCGATCGAGGCTGGCTACGAGACCCTGAAGAAAAGCGCGGCCGAGATCGATCCCACTCTGGTCCGCCCGGTACAGGGGACCAAGCACCAGGCCTTGGCGGGGCTACAGGACATGGAGAAGAAGCTGGTGCAGCATCTCAAGCGTCGGCAAGAGATCGAGCTCGGTCAGCTCGCCAAGGCCCGGACCCTCGTGCTGCCGGACAACAAGCCGCAGGAACGGGTGTTGACCATCGCGTCGTTCCTGGCGCGCTACGGGCCGAGCCTGATCTCCGACCTCAGCGAGGCCATCGAAGCGTGGTACGCCGCGGCCCTTGAAGGCGCCCTCCATCCGTCGTAGACTCGACCCATGTCGGTCATCGCGCTCATCCTCCTCGTCGCTCTCCTGATCCCGATCATGGGGATCGTGGTGGACTCGCCGATCGGCCGGGCCCTCGCCCGGCGGCTCGAGGGTCCGCAGGAGATTCCGGCCGCGCTGACCGAACTGGCGAAGAAGATCGAGCTGCTAGAGGCAGAGGTCGACGATCTCACGCGCAGCGTGCAGGCGCTACAGGACGAGAACGTGTTCCTGCAGCGCCTGCTCGAGGATCCAACACAGCGCGCCACCCTTCCACCACCGCAGAGTCCCTGACCTCCCGGGCGGGGCGGCGCTCCCGTCCCGCGGCAACCGTTGCCGCGGGTATCCTGCTAAGCCGGCTCCTCGGACTGGTTCGGAACCGGATCTTCGCCCACTATCTCGGCACCTCGGATGCGGCTGATGCCTTCAATGCCGCCTTCAAGATCCCGAACTTTCTGCAGAATCTGTTCGGTGAAGGGGTCCTCTCCGCCTCCTTTATTCCGGTCTACTCACAGCTGCTTGGACGAGAGGAGCGAGAGGAAGCGCGCCGGGTAGCCGGCGCGGTGTTCAGTCTGCTCGGGCTGGCTACCTCCACGCTGGTTCTCGCCGGCGTCCTGATCACACCGCTCCTCATTGCCGTCATTGCTCCGGGGTTCGCGGGCGAAAAGCGCGAGATCACCATCACGCTGGTCCGGATTCTGTTTCCCGGTGCCGGCCTCCTAGTGATGTCAGCCTGGTGTCTGGGCGTCCTCAACAGTCATCGTCGCTTCTTCCTGTCCTATGCCGCGCCGGTCCTCTGGAATCTGACGATCATCTTCACCCTCATTAGGTTCGGGAGAGCCGCTACGGGTTATCGCCTGGCCGAGATAACGGCCTGGGGATCGGTCGTGGGGAGTGCGCTCCAGTTTGCGATCCAGGTGCCCCCTGTACTGCGGCTGCTCGGGGGCCTGTCGCTGGACCTAGGCCGTCGGCTGGAAAGCGTTCATACCGTCGTGCGTAACTTCGTCCCGGTCTTCATCGGCCGCGGCGTGGTTCAGATCAGCGCCTACGTGGACACCGTGCTCGCGAGCCTCCTGCCCACCGGCGCGGTGGCTGCGCTTTCCTACGCTCAGGTACTCTACACCCTGCCGGTCAGCCTGTTCGGCATGTCGGTCTCCGCGGCCGAGCTGCCGGCAATGTCCAGCGCCACTGGCGAGGCGGACGAACGTGCCGCTCACCTGCGCGGCCGCCTGGATGGCGGACTTCGCCAGATCGCCTTCTTCGTGGTTCCCTCCGCGGTGGCATTCCTGGCGCTGGGCGACGTGGTGGCCGGGGCGGTGTTTCAGTCGGGCGCGTTCACCCGGGAGATGACCGTCTATGTCTGGGGGATCCTGGCGGGATCGGCAGTAGGGTTGCTCGCGTCGACATTGGGCCGGCTGTACGCCTCGACCTACTACGCCCTGCACGACACCAGGACCCCGCTCAGGTTCGCCATGGTCCGGGTGCTCATGACCGTCGTCCTCGGCTACCTGTTCGCCATTCCCCTGCCTGGTATGCTGGGCGTGGATCAGCGGTGGGGGGTGGCTGGACTGAGCGCGTCGGCGGGGTTGGCCGGCTGGCTCGAGTTCGTCCTACTCCGGCGAACGCTCAATTCCCGGATCGGCCGGACCGGCGTACCGTTGTTGTACATGATCCGATTGTGGGGCAGCGCACTCGCCGCCGCATCGGCAGCGTGGGTAGTGAAGCTCGCATTCCACCCAGGGCACCCGCTGTTGGTAGCGTTATTTTCCCTGGGTATGTACGGTGCAGCCTACTTCGCAGTCGCCGCCAGTCTGGGCGTTCCCCAGGCGGTCCGCCTGGTCGCGAAGATCGGGTGGGATCGAAACCCGCGCTCCTAGCCGTGACCAGTACCCCGATTCCAGAGACGCTCCAGCGGAAGCTCGACACCCTTCCGGAAGGGCCGGGTGTGTACCTCTGGAGGGGAGCGGACGGAGAAGTACTCTACGTCGGCAAGGCCAAGCGGCTACGGAGCCGGGTGCGTAGCTACTTTCTCGGGGATCTCCCGGATAGTCCGAGGAACCAGCTGCTTCAGCGGCTCATCGCCGACGTTGAAACCATCGTAGTCCCGAGCGAGCCGGGGTCGCTCATCCTCGAGAACAACCTCATCAAGGAGTACCGTCCCCGTTTCAACGTCCGTCTCAAGGACGACAAGAGCTATCCCTCAATCGCCATAACACTGGCAGAGCCCTTTCCGCGGGTTCTAGTCACCCGGAAGCGAGACATCCCTGGCGCCCGCTATTTCGGACCCTATACCGACGTGGGCCAGCTCCGCCGCACCCTCGCCATCATCCGCCGGCTCTACACCGTTCGAAGTTGTCAGGATAAGCTCCCGGAAGACCGTCGGGAGCGTCCCTGCCTCGACTACTATATCGGCCGCTGCCGTGCACCCTGCATGGGATGGCAGGACATGCCGGACTATCAGCGCATGGTGGAGGACGTGGTCGACTTCCTCGAGGGCCGGACCCAGGACGTTCGAGTCAAGGTGCGCGAGGCCATGCAGCAGGCCAGCGAGCGGGAAGACTTCGAGCGTGCCAGGGAGATGAGGGACGCACTACGCTGGCTCGACCGGCTGGACCAGCCGGCCGCGGTCGAGGTGATGGGGACCGGGGACGCCGATGTGGTCGGCTACGCCAGGGACGGGGACGATGCCGTCGGCGTGCTCATTCGCGTGCGGGGTGGACGAGTCGTAGGGCGAGAGCACCGCTTTCTTGAGGGCGTGGAGGAAGAAGAGGATCTTGCCGTCCTGAGTGCGTTCCTCGTGCGTTACTACGTGCCGGCCGAAGGCCGCGTGCGCCGGCTGGTGGTGCCGTTCGCCCCAGACGAGTGGGACACCCTGCGCCAGCTTCTGCCGGACACGGACTGGGTAGTGCCTCAGCGTGGAACGGCCCAGCGCTGGCTCGAGCTGGCCGACCAGAATGCGCGGCATCTGTTGGAGAGCCTTCGCATCGAATCATTCGAGACCGATGAACGCGCCGAGGACCCCGTGTATGCGCTGGGGCGCGACCTCGGGCTGAGTGTCGTGCCCCGCAGTTTCGTCTGCGTGGACATCTCGCATAACCAAGGCCGTGACACGGTCGGATCGCTCGTGTGGTTCGAGGCGGGGCGTCCCCGCAAAAGCGAATACCGGAAGTTCAAGATTCAGGGTCTGGGCCAGCAGGACGACTTCGCCGCCATTCAAGAAGTTCTCACCAGATATCTGACCCGGCGTCGGGATGAGCAGTCGCCGCTGCCGGATCTGGTCGTGATCGACGGAGGCAAGGGCCAACTGAGCGCGGCGCTGGAGGCCGCCGCGCAACTGGGATTCCCGGATCTCCCGATGGTGAGCCTCGCCAAGAGGGAGGAGGAAGTGTTTCTGCCGGGCAGGTCGGAGAGCCTTCGGTTGCCACGGCGAAGCCCGTCGCTCCGGCTGCTCCAGCGGGCACGGGACGAAGCCCACCGCTTCGGGCTCGCCTACAACCGGAAGCGGCGAACCCAGCGCACCATCACGTCCGAGCTGCTCACCATCCCGGGTGTTGGTCCCACCAAACGACGACGACTGCTGGAGCGGTTCGGGAGTCTGGCCGGCGTCAGGTCGGCGTCGGCCGCCGAGCTGGCCTCGGTACCCGGCTTCTCGGCCCGCCTTGCGGAGCGTATTCTGGAACATTTGAAGGACGGGCGGTAAGGCGGTATATTCCTAAGTCTATGCCCGATGGACGCTTTGCCATTCTGGATCCGGTCGCAGGCATCAGTGGCGACATGCTGCTCGGCGCGCTGCTGGCCGCGGGTGCGTCGCCCGAGTGGCTAAGAAGCCTGCCGATCCGGCTGGGGTTTCCGGACGTCACCATCGACATCGGACCGGTAGATCGCTGCGGCGTACGAGCCACCCACGTCATCGTACGCCTTCCGGATGGGGCGCATGAAGAGCCTGCTGAGATCGCCGCTCCACACGACCACGACCATCATGATCATCACGACCAGGCTCATACTCGTCCCTCTGGCCACGGCCCTCATCGGCATATAGGTGAGCTGATCGCGATCATCGAACGCGCGAAGCTCTCGCCCTGGGTCCAGGAGCGAGCGGTGCAGGCCTTCGAGCTGCTGGGCCAGGCGGAAGGACGAGTCCACGGCCTGCCCGCCGACCGGGTTGCTCTCCACGAGGTGGGCGCGGTAGATGCCCTGGTAGACGTCGTTGGGGGGATCGAGGGGTTCGAGCAGCTCGGCGTCGGCCGGATCTATAACCGCCCGGTTGCCGTCGGCAGTGGGTGGGTGCACGCGGCGCACGGGACTATTCCGGTGCCGGCGCCCGCGACCTCGATTCTTCTGGAAGGTCTGGAGATCGGGCCGAACGGCCCGGTGATCGGGGAAGCCACTACGCCGACCGGCGCGGCGCTTCTCAGGGTCCTCTCGTCGGGAGCGCCACCGGCGCGGTGGCGAGCCATCGAGGCCGGGGCGTGGGGTGCGGGTGGGCGGAACCCGAGAAGCTACCCGAACGCGCTGCGGCTGATCCTGGCATCGGCGGCCGTCGAAGCCGGAGAAGTCGTCCTCCTGTCCACGGACCTGGACGACCTGAGCCCGGAGTACCTCGACCCCTTGCGTGAAGCGCTCTTCGCGGCAGGGGCCCTCGACGTCCAAGTCTGGACGACACAGATGAAGAAGGGCCGCGTCGGTTTCCGCATCGAGGTCACCGCCGGGCCCGCGCAAGCGGACCAAGCTGCAGCCGCCCTGTTCCGCCACAGTACCACATCCGGTATCCGTCGCCACACGGCGGAACGGGTGACGCTCGCCCGGCGCGAAGTCGAGGTCACCTCCGCGGACGGTAGTGCCGTTCGAGTCAAGGTTCTCGAGGGCCCTGACGGGCCGCGCGTAAAGCCGGAATACGAAGACGTAGCTGCGGTTGCGCGACGTACCGGACAACCGGCCCACGAGGTGGCAAGGGACTTGCACAACCGGGCCCTCCGCCTGGTGCGTACCGACAAAACGCCGCCCGGTCTCTGATCCCGAACAAGGAGGCGTGACGAGTGAATACCAGAATCGTGTTGGCTGCCGGTCTCTTGGGGGTGGGTGCCTCTCCAGCCGCAGCGCAGCAGCCCGCGGTCAACGATCGGGTAGTACAAGGCCTGCCGTCGAAATATCTGCCCCCGACCTGCGGCTTGAAGGCGGGACACTTCAAGGTCAGCAGTGGAGCCACGTATCTGAAGACCGGCGTCGAGACCGAGGTGCCGGCCAACAAGACCCGGGCACTCGCCTCAGGGCAGAAGGTACTCCTCGAAGCCATCCAGCAGAACGGCCAGGAGAAGAATCCGGCCGCGTGGTACTACCTCGGGCGGGTGCACCTCCAGCAGGGCGACTTGGTGGGCGCTGACACGGCCTTCACCAAAGCCGAGGCCCTGTCGCCGGGGTGCAAGCAGGATATCAGCGCGCAGCGCTACAACGGATGGGTGCCACTGGTCAATGCCGGGATCAGCTTTGCCAAGGGGCAGAAGAGCGATTCCGCGCTCGCGCTTTTTCGCCAGGCAAACATTATCTATCGCGACAAGCCGCAGGCGTACTCCGCAGCCGCAGTGATCCTGGCCAACAACAAGATGGACGATAGCGCCATCGTATATCTTCAGAAGGCAGCCGATATCGCCACTACGGCCAACATGGCGGAGGATCGGAACCAGGCCACGTTCAATCTCGCCGCGGTTCTCCAGCGGCAGAATCGCAATGAGGAGGCAGCCGCGGCCCTGGAGCGGTATCTCGGATGGGCCCCCAATGACGTAGAAGCCAAGCGAGCCCTCGCAGGGATCTACCGCGCGACCGGTAAGCTCGATAAGGCCAAGGCCCTCGAAGCCCAGGCGGGTGTCGGCGGACCCGCTGCGGCGGCACCCCCTGCCGGGACCGGCCAGAGTGCCGCGATGAACGCCGCGATCGCGCTCTACAATGCCAAGAAGTATGACTCGGCGGCCACGGCGTTCGAGCAGATTGTCGTGGCTGAGCCATACAACCGGGATGCGCTGTACGGTCTGGCCAATTCGTACCTTGGTCTGAAGAAGGGGCCGCAACTGGCTCAAACGGCCACGCGCCTGGTTGCGATCGAGCCGCTGAACGACGACGTTCTCCGTATGCTCGCGACCGGTCAGCGGATGGCCAAGAAGGAAGCGTCGGCGAACAAGACGGCCATGCAGGTGATCGCAATGCCGGTCAGCATCGCGGTGAAAGAGTTCGCACCGGCAGCCGACGGTGCGAGCGTCAAGGCCACCGCGACCGGGCGTGACGCGCAGAACTCGCGGGGGAAGCCCATCACAGCGAAGCCCATCACGGTGGTCTTTGAGTTCCTGGACAGCAAGGGAACAGTGGTGGGCAATCAGGAGGTTCAGGTGCCCGCGCTGAAGACCGGTGAAACCCATCCGATCGAGGCCAAGGCGCAGGGTACCGGCATTTCGGCGTGGCGCTACAAGACGCTTCAGGCAAAGAGTTGAGCGGGGCTTGGAGCCCGAGGAGAGTTCCATGGCGGCAGTACGAGCGCAGCAGGGGGACGGCACCGGGCTGACGACAACCAAGGCGCCCTTCATCGAGCAGGCCCAGCAGGAAGGGCGCCTCTACATACACCAGCCGTACGAGCTCTACTCCGAGGCAAATCACCACGCCTGGAGCAAACTTTTCGCCCGCATGGAGGACCGCTGGCGGCGCTATGCCAACCCGCGGTTTCTCCAGGGGATCGACAGCCTCTGCCTCGAGCCCACCCGGGTGCCGCGGCTGGAAGATGTCAATCGCTTTCTGAGCCCGCTCACCGGGTTCAAGGCCAAGGCGGTCAGCGGGTACATTCCATCATTCCTCTTCTTCGACTCACTGCGTAACCGCGAATTTCCCACGACGATCACCATCCGGGACGGCGCCACACTCGACTACCTGCCGGAGCCCGACATTTTCCACGACATCGCCGGCCACGTGCCGATGCATACCGACCGGGCCTTTGCCGATACGCTGGTTCGCTTCGGTGACTGTGCCAACACGGCGGCCGAGATCGTGGCGGGCCTTCGGGATGAGAAGGAGAAGATCCGTCGGGTTACCAGCATCTTCAAGGCAATGGCGCGGTTCTTTTGGTTCACGATCGAGTTCGGCCTGATGCGCGGCAACGGCGACTTGCGGGTATACGGCAGTGGTCTTCTCAGCTCATTCGGGGAGATCGCTCATTCGATCGACTCGCCGGATGTCCAGCGGTACCCGATCCAGCTGGAGTGGGTGATCAACCAGTACTTCGAGATCGATCACTACCAGCCCTTGTTGTTCGTTGTGGACTCGTTCGACCACCTGTTCGAGCTCGTCGGGGAGCTGGAGCGCTGGATGCGGCAGGGCAAATTGGACAATGTATCGCCCGGGGAGCCGGCCATCAGCGAGCCGGATTTGCGCAGCTTTCTGGAGGCCTCGGCGGCTAAGTAACGGCGCTAAGTTATCGCCTTGACCTCCTCCTAACATCACACCACATTCCGTTCCGACCCGCGGGCGTAATTCAGTGGTAGAATGCCAGCTTCCCAAGCTGGACGTCGCCGGTTCGAGTCCGGTCGCCCGCTCTTCAGCAGATTCTGCCGCAGGCGAAATCCCTCATCTGACTTTCACGCCGAATTGAGCGGTACCTCGTTTATCCCGCGCTGAACCACGGAACCAAGCACTGGCCTTTGGTGGTGTTGGGGGACACTGCAGGAGCCTCCAGGCAGGTAGATCTTGCCTCCGCCCTTGCCTGGAAATGGGTGAGGCAATGGCGTTAGGCTTCCCGTGGCGCCCATGCAACGCCATCCCGGCGCAGAGATGTAAGCCCAAGTAGTGATTGGGCTTTAGTGGCCAAAACCAGAGATGATTCCGGCCCGGTACCTGCGTAGGGGTGGCTCGGCAGCACCTTTTACCCTCGATCCGACGGACCTGCAGCCCAGGCCGTCACGGTGACCATGACTCGTTTCTGGCAAACCCGCCCCTGGGCCATTGCTGGCCTCCTGGCTCTCAGCGTCCTCCGCTGCGGCTCGAACATCGAGCCCACTACCGCTACCGACATCTCCTCAGCCGGCGGCGACGGTCAAACCGGCACCGTCGGGACGGCCCTACCGAGCCCGCTCGTCGTGGCGGTTACCGATGCCAACAACAACGGGGTGCCCGGTGTCAGCGTAACCTGGCAAGTACAGGGGGGCGGAAGTGTTTCGCCCGAGACGGTAAAGACTGGATCGAACGGTCATGCCTCGGTGACCCGCGTTCTTGGCCCGACGCCTGGAGCGCAGACCACGACCGCCACGGTTTCGGGACTCCAGGGCTCCCCGGTCACTTTCGCGGCCACGGCCATCGAAGGCAATCCCAACGGCGGCATCGTCATCACGACCAACCCCCCGGTCGCCGCGCTGACCAGCGAAGTCTTCAACCCGACCGTTCAGCCGGTGGTGGTGGTCACCGCGGCGGGCGGCACCCCGGTTCCAGGCCAGGCGGTCAGTGCCAGCATTGCCTCGGGCAGTGGCGCACTGGAAGGGAAGACCACCGCGACGACGGACGCGAACGGCATTGCCCGATTCACCGACCTCGGTATCAACGGCACGGGGGACCACACCATCGAGTTCACGGCGGGCGCTGCCACTGTAACCTCTTCCCCGGTGACCGTCTCGGCATTGCCGGTTGAGGCGAGCATGGGCAAATGGGGGTCGGTCGTTCCGTGGGACATCGTCCCTCTAGAAATGAGCCTGATGCCGAACGGCAACATCATTGCCTGGGGCAAGAGAGATGTTCTTCCCGATACCATGGGAATGCCGCGGCTCTGGAATCCTGCGGCGGGGCCGCCTACCAGCGCTCAGATGATCAGGGTCGATACCATGCTCTTCTGCGCCGGGTTTGCGCTGATGCCGGATGGCAGATTGCTGGTGTCGGGAGGCCACCTCCAGGATGATCGAGGTATCCCCACGACCCGATTCTTCACTCAGGACGGTGCCGTGTCAGACGGACCTGACATGGCGCACGGCCGCTGGTACCCGACCGTGACGGTGCTGCCCGACGGCCGGGCGCTGACTATGGCTGGACGCGACCAAACGAACCTGGTGGTCACCACGCCCGAGATCTGGGAGGGAGGTCACTGGGTCGAGCTGCCTGGTGCCGGCAATCTGGAGATCCCGTACTATCCCAGGAATTTCGTCGATCCGAAGAATGGGCTGATTTTCAACGCCAGTGAGCGAATCCGGTCACGTTGGTTCAACGTTGATGGCACCGGTGTCGGCGGCGGCCGTGGCAGTTGGACTGACGGCCCAACTCACAGGTATGGCTTCAATCGCGATTACGGCTCGGCCGTCATGTACGAGGCCGGGGAAATCCTGGTGGTGGGAGGTGGCGGTAATACGAGCTGGCCAACGCCCGACCCGAAGACCAATGTGCCAACTGAGACGGCAGAAGTCATTGATCTGAATTCGCCCAGTCCGACATGGCAGTTCACCGGCTCGATGGCCAACAAGCGTCGCCACATGAACGCCACCATCTTGCCCGATGGGCAAGTGCTCGCCACCGGGGGTACTCGTGGCGGCAGCTTCGTGGACATCAACCAGGCCGATGCGGTGAAGGCGGCTGAGCTCTGGAATCCGAAGACAGGGCAGTGGACGACTCTGGCCAGCGCTAGCAAGATGCGGGTCTACCACTCAGTCTCGATGCTTCTCCCTGATGGCACCGTGCTTCACGGATCGAGCGGTGACGCGATGGCCGGCACGCAAGAAGTGCCGCCCGAAAGGAACCACGAGATCTTCTCACCGCCATACTTATTCAAGGGAGTTCGGCCGACGATCACCTCTGCGCCGGCCGCCGTCAGTCGCGGTGAGGTGTTCGAGGTGGCCACGCCAAACAAAGCTCAGATCACCGAGATGCGGTGGATCCGGCTGGGCGCCGTGACTCACGCCTTCGACGGAGGCCAGCTCGCCAATAGCTTGCCCTTCACCCCCACGGCCAACGGCGTGAACGTCACCGCGCCGGCCGCCCCGGGGTACTACCTGCTCTTCATCCTCAACCGGAACCGCGTACCCTCGGAAGGCAAGATCGTGCGGGTTCAGTAATCCGGATCAGCCGTCGTCCGAGCTCGTGAGCGAGCGGATGCCGGCAAACACGGCCAGGCCCAGTCCTGCCGCCAGCAGCGCTTTCACGGGTGAAAGCGCTGTTTGCGTATACAGGCTCGAGCGCCGCACCAACCCCTGATACTCGCCACGCTCCTTTCCCTGGCCAGTGGGTTCGTACAGGTTGCCCTCGGGTTGTTCCGCGGGTACGTCCGTGCGCTGCGAACTAAACATCGATCGCTCCATGTAGAAATCGGTCAGCCGGGGCAGGGCGGTGCCGACCGCCGAGATGAGCCGGCCACCGCCGCCGATCGTGATATCGCGAACCGGGTGCTCGGCCGCTCGGAGGATTGCGTTGGCCACCAGTTCGGGGGCGTACACCGGGGCCGGGGGTTTGGGATTGACGGCCATATAGTTCTTGGCATGCTGGAAATAGGGAGTGTCGATGGCGGACGGCTTGATCAGGGTCACCGAGATGGGCGCCTTCTCCTCCTCCAGCTCCATGCGCAGCGCATCCGTAAAGCCCTTCACCGCGTGCTTCGACGCGGAGTAGGCTCCCTGCAAGGGAATGGCTCGGTCGGATGCGATGCTGCCCATGTTGATCAGCGCTCCACCGTTGGTCCGCAGGTGGGGGAGGGCGGCTCGAGAGCCCAATACGGTGCCCCAGAAGTTGACCTCGAACAGTCGTCTCATGTCTTCGATGTCAACTTCGGCCAGCCTGCCATAGAATGACACCCCCGCGTTGTTCACCCAGGTGTCGAGCGCGCCGTACCCCTCGATGGCCGCCGCGGCCAGCCGCTCCACATCGGCGGGATCGGCCACATCGGCCACGACGGACCGGGCCTTTCCCCCACGCTCCTCGATCCCGGCAACAGTATCCCGCAGCTCGGCCTCATTGCGGGAGCACAGCACGACGCGCGCACCGCGTTCCGCCGCACGTTTCGCGGTAGCGAGTCCGATCCCACTGGTTCCACCGGTGATCACGATGACCTGATCTTCCAGCCGTTTGAGCTTGAGTCCCATCACCGCCTCCTGTCTGCATGCCCGTGCCGACCCGCCTAACGCTGTCCCTGGTAACATGCAAAGGAGCACCACTAGGGCACAACATCACAGGGAGCTTGAATCTGACCGGGTAAAGGCCGATCTTTACTGGCTTTGGCCTGGCAGGCGCTCTTTGTCGATGGCGGCAGCATGATCCGAGTGACGGCAGTGCATCCCGATTCGATCGCAGCGGAGCTGGGGCTCAGAGCGGGAACGGAGCTCCTCTCGGTGAACGGGCGGGAGTTGGAGGACTTTCTCGACTGGGAGTTTCTCACTGCTGAAGAGGAATTCCTGCTCCACGTTCGTCAGCCTGACGGCGAAGAGATCGAGTTCGATATCGAGCGTCCGCTGGGCGAGCCGCTGGGCGTCGGTCTCGAGCCGCCGCGTATTCGTCGCTGCGCCAATCGCTGTGACTTCTGCTTCGTAGACGGCCTACCCGACGGCTTGCGCGATGTGCTCTATATCAGGGACGATGACTATCGGCTCTCCTTCCGCTACGGCAATTTCGCCACCCTCACCAATCTGAAGCCGCATGATGAGCAGCGGATCATGGAGTACCGGCTCTCCCCGCTGTATGTCTCGGTACACGCCACCGATCCCACGGTGCGGCGCTATCTGCTCCGAAATCCGACGGCTCCCGACATCATCCCCCAACTACACCGGTTCGCCGAGCACGGTATCGAGTTCCACACCCAAGTCGTGATGTCGCCCGGCGTCAATGACGGAGCGGTGCTGCGGCAGACACTCGATGACCTGTACCGGTTCGGGCCCGCCATTGTGGGATGTTCAGTCGTTCCCGTCGGCCTGACCGAGTACTCCAAGCATCATCTCGTGCGCGAGCCCACCGCTGAGGAGTGCCGGGCCGCCATCACGCTCATCGAGCAGCAAGCCGCCGTCGCTGTATCCGAACGAGGGATTCACTGGGCCTTTGGGGCCGACGAGCTCTATCTGCGGGCGGGGGTCGAGCTTCCACCAGCCGGGATCTACGATGGCTTCGACCAGGTGGAGAACGGGGTGGGGTCGGTCCGCTGGTTGCAGCAGCGGATCGAGGCCGAGTCGTCGAACCTGCATGGATGGCAGCGGAAGCGGATCGGTGTCGTCACCGGCACGGCGATGAGTCAGCTGATGCCGATGGTTCTCGAGCCGCTCGCCCGCGTCACCGGCTCGGAGTTCGAGCTGATCCCGGTGGTGAATACGCTGTTCGGACCGAGTGTCACCACTGCGGGTCTCTTGCCGGGTGTGGCGATGCAGCAGGCCCTTCGGGTCCGGCGCGATCTGGACCTCGTGCTCCTCCCGGGTGAGTCAGTGAATGACGATGGCCTCTTCATCGACAGCATGAGCTTCGACCTTCTCGGCGCCTCAGTCCCCGTTGAGGTCCGCCTCTCCAAGGACTTTGCCGACGCCCTGCACGAACCGGTTGCGGCATGAGCAAGCCTACCGTCGCGATCATCGGTCGCCCCAACGTTGGCAAGTCCACCCTCTTCAACCGGCTTCTGGGTGGCCGGCCGGCGATCGTCTCCGAGCGTCCCGGGACGACGCGGGACCGGCACTTCGGTGATGCCGAGTGGCAGGGACGGCGGTTCTGGGTAGTGGACACGGGTGGGTTGGTGCCGGAATCGGCCGACTCGATGGATCGAGCCATCCGCCAGCAGGTAGATTTTGCGCTCGACGAATCCGACGTCGTGCTCTTTGTGGTGGATGGGCGCGAGGGTCTGAATCCAGTAGACCGTGCCATTGCCGAGCACCTGCGGAAAGCTGGCCGGCCGGTGCTGCTCGCGGTCAATAAGCTCGACAACCTGGAAAGCAGCACCGAGCAGTATGCCTTCTACTCATTGGGCTTCGGCGATGCGGTCGGGGTGAGCGCGGCGATTGGGAAAGGGAGCGGCGATCTCCTCGACGCCGTTGTCGAGCGTCTTCCCCCTTACGACCCGGGAGAAGCCGAGGATTCCATCAACGTGGCGGTCGTGGGTCGGCCCAATGTGGGCAAGTCCTCCCTGGTCAACCGCCTCCTCGGCGAGGAGCGCCATCTGGTGGCACCCCAGGCCGGCACCACTCGCGACGCCATCGACTCTGTCTTGCGCTTTCAGGGTAAAACACTCAACTTCATTGATACTGCAGGCTTACGACGTCGGGCTAAAGTAGAAGATGATCTTGAGTTCTACTCCACACTGAGGACTGAACGCGCGATTGAACGGGCCCACGTCTGCGTGGTCGTAGTGGACGCGACGGTCGGTATGCACAACCAGGATCTCCGGATTGCGACCCAGGCCTGGGACAAGGGCTGCGGCTTGATCGTCCTAGTGAACAAGTGGGACCTGGTCGAGGAGAAGGATGCCAACACTGCGCGACAGGGCCAGGAGGCGCTGATCGCCAAGGCGCCATTCCTCCGCTACGTGCCTTTCCTATATGTGTCCGCCCTGACCGGGCAACGGGTACGCAAGGTGCTCGATCAGATCATCGAAGTCGCGGAGGGACGCGAGCTGCGAGTTCCCACTGCGGAAGTGAACAAGGTGCTGGCCGAGTTGATCGAGCGCAACGCGCCGCCCCAGAAACCAGGCGAGGAGGTCAAGCTGCTCTACGCCTCACAAATCGGAACGGCTCCTCCGACGCTGGCCATCGTGAGCAACAGGCCCGATGAGGTGCCGGAGTCCTATCAGCGTTATCTGGTGCATGGCTTCCGCGAGGCCTGGCCGTTTTCCGGGTCTCCGCTGCGACTGAAGTTCACCCGACGAGGGTCTCGCCGCTGATGCTCGAAGCCGCGCTCGCGCTGCTCGCCTCCTATCTTCTCGGCGCCATTCCGACAAGCCATCTGGTCAGCCGACTATTCGCCAAAATCGATCTGCGAGAACATGGCAGCGGCAACCTCGGCGCGACGAATCTCTACCGAGTGCTGGGGTGGAAGTACGCAATTCCGGTTGCGCTGTTCGATGTCGCCAAGGGTGCCATCCCCGTCCTCGTCTTTGCGCCGCGCGTGGCGGACTCCGAGCTGTTCGCACTGGCATGCGGAGTGGCCGCCATCCTAGGCCACGTCTTCTCCGTGTTCGTGGGATTCAAAGGAGGGAAGGGAGTGGCCACGGCTGCCGGGGTCATGTTGGGCCTGACGCCGCTGGCGCTCGCCGTCGCTGCCGCCGTCTGGGCGGTGCTGGTGCTGCTGACCGGGTACGTCTCGCTCGGCAGCATAGCCGCAGCTGCGGTACTTCCGGTTGCGGTCTACTTGCTGGAGCGTCCAACGACAGCCGAGCTGCTGTGGATCGATGTGGCCGTGGCCGCAGGGGTGATCTTCCTTCACCGGCGCAATATCCAGCGGCTGATTAGGGGGACGGAGAACCGCTTCGGCCGTCGCGCGCGGGCGGCGACCACACCGCCTCGATGACGCTGGTCGCTGTGCTCGGTGGAGGGAGCTGGGGCACGACTCTGGCAAATCTGCTCGCGGCCAAAGGGGAGACTGTTCGGCTGTGGGCCTACGAGCCCGAAGTAGTCGAGGCGATCAACCGTAGTCACGAGAATCCGGTGTTCCTGCCTGGCGTGCGCCTGGAGGCGGGATTGCGCGCCTTCGCGGACGCCCGGGAGGCGGTGGCGGACGCGGCGGTGATCGTATCCGCCCCGCCGAGTCATGCGGTGCGCTCGGTGGTCAACCGGATACGTGGCGTGGTACGGCCCGGCACCCTCGTTGTAAGCGCCACTAAGGGAATCGAGACCGATACTTTGGCCCTCATGTCCGCGGTGTTCGAGGAGTGTCTCCCGGAGGCGCGCTTCGCCGCTCTCTCCGGTCCCAGCTTCGCCATCGAGGTGTGCCAGGGGCAGCCCACCCTGGTCGTGGCCGCAGCCAGGGACGAGTCGACGGCTCGAGACGCGCAACGCATCTTCGCCACGCCGCGGTTCCGGGTGTACTCCCACGATGACGTCGTCGGGGTGGAGCTGGCGGGAGCGCTCAAGAACGTCATCGCCATCGCCGCTGGAATCCTGGAGGGGCTCGGGATGGGCCACAATCCGAGGGCCGCCCTGATCACGCGAGGGTTGGCCGAGATCACCCGTCTGGGCGTCGCACTCGGCGCCAAGCCGCAGACGTTTGCCGGTCTCGCCGGGATGGGCGATCTCATCCTGACAACGACGGGCGATCTCAGCCGCAACCGTGGGCTGGGGGTAGCGCTGGGCCAGGGCCAGACATTGGATGAGTATCGCGCTGCGCACCGCAGCATAGCTGAAGGGGCCAACACTTCGAAGGCCGGCGCGGCACTCGGGGTGCGGACCGGGGTGGAGCTTCCCATCACCCAGAAAGTCTGTGAAGTTTTGTTCAGCGGGAAGCCGGCTCGCGAGGGGATCGCTGAGCTGATGGCACGGGAACTCAAGTCGGAGCAGTGGAAATGACAACGACCACCACCCCCCGACCGGTCCAGGAATTCTACTCGATCGGTGAGGTCTGCGGGCTGACCGACCTCAAGCCCCACGTGCTGCGCTACTGGGAAAGCCAGTTTCGTTTCCTCAATCCGGCCAAGAACCGCTCCGGGAACCGGGTGTATAAGGGCCGGGAGGTGGAGCTGATCATGCTGGTGAAGCATCTGCTCTACACCGAGAAGTTTACGATCGAGGGCGCGCGCCAGCGGGTCGATCACTACCGCAGAACAGGCGAGCTGCGGGTCTCGGCGCACCGCGCCTTCGAGACGGAGCTGGCGCAGGAGCTGAGCACCAGTATCCAGGAAGTGATTGATGTGTTGGAGGGCAAAGCGGGGCAGCGGGGCAGCCCCGCCGCCCCGCGATGAATATCCTGGTCAGCAACGACGACGGCATGCTGGCGCCCGGTATCGCCCTGCTGGCTGACGCCTGCAGGGAAGTGGGTACCGTGACCGTCGTGGCTCCTGATCGGGAGCAGAGCGGTACATCGCACTCGCTCACCTTGCACCGGCCGCTGCGGCCTACTCGGCGCCCCGACGGCGCATGGCAGATCGACGGCACCCCCACCGATTGCGTGATGCTCGCCCTCCAGGCGCTGATGCCCGAACGCCCAGATTTCGTGTTCTCCGGGGTGAACCATGGTCCCAACATGGGCGAGGACGTGCTGTATTCGGGCACGGTTGCGGCCGCCATGGAAGCGGTGACCCTGGGAGTTCCGGGGATCGGCATCTCCTTCGCCGGCAATCAGCCCGAAACGATGGCCACCTATCGCCACCTGCTGGTCGAGCTCATCCAGCGTATTACTAGCGTGCGGGACTTCCCCGAGCTGATGCTGCTCAACATCAATCTGCCAAGGGTTCCGGCATCAGAGGTCAAGGGTATCCAGGTCACTAAGCTCGGGAGCCGGTACTTCTCGGAGTCGCTCACCCGGATGAAGGATCCGTGGGGCCGGGAGATCTACTGGATCGGTGGCGGGACCATCACCTGGACCGGCGGCGAGAACTCCGACCACCTGGCCGTCGCGGAAGGCTTTATCTCGGTCACCCCACTCCACATGGATCTGACCAACTACTCTCTTCTGGAAACGGTGCGAGGATGGTCGCTGGAGGGGTAGGTGAGGGCGACAGCTACGGCGGATATCGCAACCGCCTGGTGGAGGTCCTCCGGCGCAAGGGCGTGCGCGATCTTGCCGTGCTGCGGGCCGTCCAAATGGTACCGCGGCATCTCTTCGTCCCAGAGAGTGTGCGCCATCGGGCCTACGACGATACCGCCCTGCCGATTGGCAGCGGGCAAACCATCTCGCAGCCATACGTCCAGGCGAGATACCTCGAGCTGATCGGTCTCACCGGCCGGGAGAAGGTGCTCGAGATCGGGACCGGCTCGGGATATCAGACCGCGCTGCTGGCGCTGCTGGCCAGCATGGTATTCAGTGTTGAGCGGGTTGCGCACCTGGCCCAGAGCGCCCGCACCGCACTCGCTAATTCCGGCATTCGCAATGTGACTGTGCTCGTGGGTGACGGCACACTTGGCTGGCGGCCCTTCGCCCCGTATGACGCGATCCTCGTCTCCGCGGCCTCGCCTGAGATTCCCGGGCCTCTGGTGGAGCAGCTCGCGCTGGGGGGCCGCATGGTCATTCCATTGGGCGATCGCGCGTCGCAGACCCTCACCCTGGTCGAGCGGAACGGAGACGGCATCCGTGCCAGCACCGTCGCCGACGTTCGTTTCGTGCCTCTCGTAGGTCAATTCGGCTTCTCCGAATAACGGACACCACATGCTTTCGAGCGTCTTTCACTGGCTGGCGGACACCATCCTCAGGCTCGGCTATCCCGGGATAATGGTCCTGATGGCCATCGAATCCTCAGTTCTCCCTCTTCCCAGTGAGCTCGTGATGCCGCCGGCTGGCTACCTGGCCGCGAAGGGTCAGATGAACAGCGTCCTGGCCGTTGGGGCAGGGACCCTGGGAAGCGTGATGGGAGCCCTGGTGAACTACGCGTTGGCCCTATTCGTGGGTGAGCCGCTACTGCGCAAGTACGGCAAGTACGTGCTCGTCTCCGCTCGTTCGCTTGACCGGACTGAGGCCTTCTTCCGGCGGCACGGGGAAATCAGCACCCTCATAGGGCGGCTACTGCCAGTGGTGCGGCACCTGATCTCAATCCCGGCTGGCGTGTCCCGCATGAATCTCGGGCGGTTCATCTTCTTCACCGCACTGGGCGCGGGACTCTGGTGTGCGATTCTCACGTATCTCGGCTGGATCATCGGCCGTCATGGGCAAGAGGTCGAGGCAGTCATCGGCACATACGTGCACCATACTTTGCTCACTTACGTCCTGCCCGGCGTCGTGATTCTGTTGGGTGTCTACGTGCTCTGGCGGCGGCGCGGACGATCCCGGATGGCCGAGTGACTGATCTGCGATACCTGGTGTCGGGGCAGGTGCAGGGCGTGGGGTTCCGCTGGTTCGTCGCCCGACACGCCAGGTCCCTAGGCCTCAGCGGATACGCGCGGAACCTGCCGGACGGTCGGGTTGAAGTGGTGGTGAGCGGGCCGGCAGGAGCGCTCCCTGATCTGGAGCAGGTGCTGCGAGCGGGCCCGGCCTACGCCCGAGTGGAGAAGGTGGAGCGCTCGGATGAGCCGGCCGCATTTCCGATCGGACAAAGCTTCGACATCATGTAGTCTCGCCTTCACTATACCCCATATGCCTGAGACGACCACGATAGCCGACCGGGTGCTCACGACCCTGCGCCCGATTCCCGATTACCCCAAGCCGGGAATTCTTTTCCAGGATATCACCCCGGTGCTCAGGGACGGCCAGCTGTTGCGTGACGTGGTGTTGGAGATGTGCCGGCCGTTTCAGCAGTCGGCCGTTACCCACGTGCTGGGGATCGAGGCCCGGGGGTTCATCCTCGGCGGGGCAGTGGCTACCACGCTCGGCGCGGGCTTCGTGCCGGCCAGAAAACCGGGAAAGCTGCCCTGGGAGCGCGCCACCGAAGCCTACGACCTGGAATACGGGACCGATTCCCTCGAGGCACACAGAGACGCCTGGAATGCAGGAAGCAGGGTGCTGATCGTCGACGATGTACTCGCTACCGGCGGTACAGCTCGCGCCGCCGGGCAGCTGGCGCGCGGACTTGGTGCCGAAGTGGTTGGCTGGAGCTTTCTGCTGGAGATCGGCGCCCTGAATGGCCGAGAGAAGCTTCAAGGAAGCAGGTGGCACGCGGTGGCACGATGTTGATCGCCGGGGTTGCCCGGGCAAGGACAGGGGGACATTTTCCCGTGCTCGGGTGGAGGGTGGGCCCTGCCAAGTGCGGTTTCCGCCGGTTGGCTGAGAAATTGCCTTAGCCCAATCTGACAAGTCATTGCATCCAAATGTGTTGCGTTCGCCCCCGTAGCTCAGATGGATAGAGCAGCAGTTTCCTAAACTGTTGGCCGCGTGTTCGAGTCACGCCGGGGGCATAGCTTCGGCCCGGACGGCCGCAACGGTTCTTCATCAACCTGGATCGACATGGCTACGACCGTGGAAGCGACAACCCAACCAAAGGTACCGCCACCGGTAACAACAACCCCCTGGTACCGGGATCGTCGGCGGCAGCTGGTAGCAGCGATTGCGGTCGCCGCCGCCGCAGCGATCGTCGGCTGGTTCCTGCTGGCAAGCGGCACCCGGAAGGAGCAGTTTGCCGCCCGGAGCCTGAACCAGGCCCGGGCCGCCGCCGAGGCCGGCAACCTGCCGCTCGCCTCGAGCGAGCTCCAGAGGCTCATCACGACCTATAAGGGGACCGATGCGGCCAGTGAAGCGATGCTCACCCTCAATGAGGTCCGCATGGTCAACGGCCAAAGCGAGCTCGCTGCCGTCGGCTTGCGAGAGTACCTGGCCGCCAAGCCGGCCAAGAAGTACGTGGCGCCCGCCTACGGTCTCCTGGGCGCCGCCCTGGAAAACTCCAAGCGCTGGGCCGAAGCCGCGGACGCGTATAACCGGGCGTCAAACGCGGCAGAGGTCGAGTATCTCAAGGCCAACTATCTGGTGGACGCGGGCCGGGCGTACCGGGAGGCGGGTAAGACGCAGGAGGCCGAACGGGCGTACCGGATTATACTGGAGAAGTACCCAAAATCGGCGAGCTTTACCGAGGCTCAAGTGCGGCTAGCAGAGCTGACACAGGGGAAAATGTAGGGACAAGGAAACGGCAGCACGGGACTACGAATGAGGGGCCTTAGAGCGCGAGGCCCCCTTTGTTTATCGGGCTGAAAGAACGTCGTATAAGATATGTTATGTTAAGTATCCTTGGGGAAAACTGTGGAGAACTGTGGAGTGTGCGGTGTTGGCTCGATGTAAGTGATTGAGTTGCAGAGACTTAAGGCGGACCCTAGATGCCTTCCCACACTCCACGGAAGACCAGCCGGCCTTGGCCCCCCAACCAGACGCCTGTCGCCTGCGGGCCCCCCAGCTCGGCCCGAACCCTGAGCTCCGGCCCTCCCCTGCTCCGGAAGCTCAGAGGAAGCTGGGCCTCTCCACGAGATGCCAAAGCCAGAGCGGCTGCCACAGTTCCGGTTCCGCAGGCCAGCGTCTCGCTCTCGACGCCGCGCTCGTAGGTTCGAATCAACCAGGAGCCTCGGGCGGGAGCCACGAAATTGACGTTGGCGCCCTCGGGCCCGACACTCGCATGGGATCGAAGCAACCGGCCGCGGCCGGCCACATCGACCGCTTCGATGTCGTCCACTCGGATCACGAGATGGGGTACCCCCACGCTACCCATCGAGAGCCAGCGCTCGCCGGCCACCGCCGCGATCCCGCCGTGTTCGCGCGGCAGATCCACATCGGGAAGATTGATCTCCGCTACATCCCCGGTAGCCCCAGCTCTGACCCGCACCACCCCAGCGTCGGTCAGCAGACAGAACTCCCCGGGTGGCACGAACTCCAGTACCACGGCCAGCCTTCCACAGCAGAGCGCCGCGTTGCCGCAGAGCGCTCCGTCCGACCCGTCCGCATTCCAGTAAGCCATACGGACGGAGTCCGCCGTTGCTGGTGTGAGAATGACGAACCCGTCGGCGCCGACTCCGCTCCCGCGGTCGCAGATCGCACTTATCTGGGCTGCTGGCCAGCGGCTGGCGTCGGTAAAGCGTCCGTCGAGCACGACGAAGTCGTTGCCCGAGCCGCTCATCTTGTAGACGAGGGTCCCCCTCACAGGCGCCCAATCAGGGACTGAAGCCGGAGCCACCAGACCATCCAGATCGCCTCCCGAACGATGCGCTTGTTCATTTTGCTCTGTCCCTCGACCCGATCGGTGAATACGATGGGAACCTCCACCAACCGGAACCCCTTCTTCCAGGCCCGAAAGCTCATTTCGATCTGAAAGGCGTAACCATTGGACCGTACCTTCTCGAAATCGATGGCCTCGAGCACCTCACGCCGAAAACACTTGAAGCCGCCGGTCGAATCAGCCAGCGGAAGACCGGTGATCCAGCGGGCGTATTGGTTGGCACCGATGGAAAGCAGGAGCCGGGAGATCGGCCAGTTGATGACGTTCACCACCCCGGCCCGGTAGCGCGACCCAATCACCAGATCGGCGTTGACCGCAGCGCGGACGAAGTCGCCCAGGAACTTCGGGTCGTGGGAGAAGTCCGCGTCCATCTCGAAGATCAGATCATACCGGTTCGCCAGCGCCCACTGGAAGCCGGCCAGGTAGGCCTTCCCCAGGCCCGACTTGGTGGGCCGGTGCAGGACGTGCACCCGTGGCGTGGAGGCGGCCAGCTCATCGGCCAGTTGGCCGGTCCCGTCAGGCGAGTTGTCGTCTACGACCAGGACATCGATCCGGGGGTCCTGCTGGAGAATAGCAGGCACCACCAGCGGCAGATTGACCCGCTCGTTGTATGTCGGCACGACCACGAGGAGACGATCAGCCACGTCGGCGAAGGCTCAAGAGCGCCGTCACGGCAGTCACCAGGAGCAGGATGGTCCAGGTGGCGGCGGTAACAATCGCGGTGGACTGAACGATCCTGGGTCGGTAGCGCAGCACGACCCGGTGCTCGCCGCTGCTGGTCAACGGCACCGCCATCAAGGCAAAGTTAGCCCGGAGGACGGGCACGGGAGCGCCGTCGATCTCCGCCTGCCACGAGCCATGATACGTACGACTTATGGTCAGCAGTGCGGGTCCGGTGGTGCGAGCTCGCACGGCCAGGGTGTCATCCCCGTTCCCTTCAATAACCGCAGTCCCGGTCCCTCCCCCATGCCCGATCGACGGCACAGCCTCTTCCAGCAGAGTGGTTTTTGCCGGATCGAAGGTGGGCGACCAGAGGAGCGCAATCTGGCGGGCGGAGTCCGGTTCGACCTGCACCTCTGGCACCACCGCCGCGCCGGGCATGGCGCTTTCGTTAAGGTAGACCGCAACCCGTTGATCGGCGCCCAGGAGTTTGAGACCGGGGAGCTCCACCTGGCCCGGCAAGAGGACGTACCTCGCGGCAAGTGCCCGGAGCGCCGCACTGTTGAGAAAGCTAAGCCAGTATTGCTCCTGGTCAGCCGCGGTGCGGGCCCCCTGGCGCACGTCGTAGCGAGTGAGCGCGTTGTACCACCGAAGCTGATTACCATGGTAGCCGAACACTTCGGGAACCCCATACGTCGCCAGAAACCCCTCGGGATACACTCCGCCGACAGTGAGCACCCGCTCGCCGGGAACCAGCCGCGCGCGTAATGCCTCGATACCCTGATCCGGTGGGAAGAAATCGTCGTACCGAACGACCTGAATGTAGCGGTTATCCACTCGAAGCAGGTCGATGGCCGTCAAGCTCGTCAGGATCATCACAACATGCAGTGCTCGAAGCTTACCCCGATTCCACAGGAGTACCGCACCCCAGGCCAGCGCGCAGATGATCGCAACGCTGAGGGCACCCCCTACGATCCGCGAGAGGTTGGCTGCGAAGGCTTGCGCTCGCTGGCCTCCCTCGGCGGCGCCGAAGACAGAAGTCCAGCTGGCATACAGCCCCGGTCCCCCTCCCAATGCCAGGACGGCGATCAAGAGGGCCGCGACGCCGCCAGCTACGAGAGCAGTCGACAGCGCACGGCGGGCGCGCAAATCTGCTCCGGACAGCACGCGGTCCAACAGCAGCGCGGCCAAAAGGGTGAGAGCCGCGATGGCTACGAAGGTCGCGAGACTCGGAGCCCGAAAATTCTTGAGACCCGGCACGAACGAGTACAACAGCCGGAATACCGGGGTGCCAGCGCCGAGCGCGTACAGGAGCGCGATCGCGGCCAACGCCCCCAGCCCCCAGCGCCGACGATCGCCTTTGAGACCCGCCAGGGCTGCGATGCCCAGCACAAACACCAACGCCCCACCGTATTCAGAGTTGTGCTTGAAGGGGTTCTTACCCCAGTACGTCTCCGACTGCGCGTCGGTGCCGCTGAAGTCAGGAATGAACAGCGAAAGCGCCTCCTCGGCATGGAGCGACCAGCTGGCGGAGTACTCAAATCCACGGCCGGGCCCGGCCCGGGGTGAATCTTCCCGCAAGTACCGGTACATGGGAAACAGCGTAATGGCTGCCACCCCGATCGCGGTGAGCCCGGCGAGCATGCCGCCTGCGAGCCCAGTGGCGAGGAGTGCTCCCCCTTTGCGACGGCGGGTGAATAAGCTGCCGAGCGCATACGCCAAGAGGGCGACATAGGCGTAGTAGGCGAGCTGCGGGTGGGCCACGACCATGAGGCCGGCCACCGCGCCGAGCCAGAGGAACCGGAGCCATGATCGCCGGTCGAGTGCGGTCACCAGAAGCCACAACGCTGCCGGAAACAGGGCGGTGACGTACATCTTGCCGTCCTGTCCGCCCCAGACAAGGCTTACGAGGTTGGCGGACAGGAGGTACGCTAAGCCGGCAAACAGGGCCACCCACCGGCTCACCCCGAAGGCCCGGGCCGCCAGATACATGAACACGCCGGCAAGGTAGACGTGAAGGATGAGCTTCCAGGCAAGCGCGCTCGGCATGGGCAAGAGCAGGTGCAGGGCCGAGGTGGGGTATAGGATATCGCCGCTCCCGGCTTCGATCGTGGGCACACCGCCGAAGAGATAAGGATTCCACAGTGGCAGCCGGCCAAGGGCCTTGAAGTGCTCGACAAAGAAGGAGCGAAACATGATGCCGGCCGCGATGGTATCCTGCCCCAGAAGCATCGAACCCGGTCCGCTCACGAGATAGTTGCGGAACACGAGCAGCGTCAGGGCGCCCATGACGACGAATGGCCACCACCGGGGCATCTGGTCTAAGGCGGATGGAGACTCAGGATGGGACACGCACCTGCCTCCGGCGAAAGACGAGAAATGGAACGGCCGCACCAAGCTCGGCCACCGTCAGCAACAGTCGCGAGGCTACTGCCAGCGAGGTGGCCGCGCCAACACCGAGCGGTTTCTGCAGCATGAGGATGAAAAGCCCTTCCCGTACGCCGATACCGCCTGGCGCAAACAGGGCGAGAAATCCAGCCAGGTACGAGGCCGTAAATACTGCGATTGCCAAGCGGAGGCCCAGACCCGAGCTGGGCAGCAGCCCGCGACCGAGGAGCCACAAGGCGAGGCCATAGCCCAGCCACGCAACAATATTCGTAGCGATCCCAACCACGATGCCTCTACCCGTAGGCTGGCGCTCGCCCGCGGCTTGGGGTGCCGCCAGTCGCAGCAGACGACGCAGGAAAGGTGGCCAAAGCAGCAGCCCCACAGAAATGATGGCGCCGGCGACCAGCAGCACGAGACCGGCGCCGGCGCCTCGCTGAGCCGACTCGAGGTTGCGAGCCCCAGCCAGTCCCGCGACTGCCGCTCCCGTCCCGATTGCGAGCACCTGCATCACCACGGCCGAGCCGGTGGCTGCCCACGGTGCGACGCCAGCCCGTTGCGCCAACAAGGCCATCCCCGCGACGGCCCACACCTTTCCCGGGATGTATTTGCCGAGACTGGACAGAATCCAAATCCGGGCAGCGCTCCATCCGTCCAGCCGCTGGCCCCAGCCGCTCAGCATGCTGCGCCAGCCGAGAATCAGCAGCGCGTACATCAGCCAGGTGAGCACGAGGCTGAGCACGAGCCATCCGGGCCGGAGCTGCCACTCGAGCGGTTGTGAGCGCAGCTGATCCCAGTTTCGAACGAGGGTCCGAATCGCGAACACGACGATCGCGAGACCCACCACCGCCTGGGCCGCTCGGAGCCAGCCGCTACGCACTCAAGGCCTCGCGGTACCAGCCGTGACAGACTTCTGCTACGTGATCCGGCGCGAGCCGGGCCCGCCAGGACTCGCCGACCAGACGGGCCATTTCACGCCGATCCGGATCCTGCAGGATGCTCAGGATTGCGTCGCTCATGGCGGGCGCCGAAGGAAGCGTCAGTCGCCCTGCGCCCGTTTCCGGCACGATGTCGAGGACGCCCCCACCGTCCCAGCACGCGACGACCGGTACCCCGGCCATCAGAGCCTCCGCCGCGGCCAATCCGAATCCTTCTTCGCGAGAGGGAAAGATCATGATATCGGCACGAGCGAGATAGTCGGGGACCGCTGCACTGTCGACGTTTCCGGCAAAGCGCACGAACTCGGAGAGACCGAGTTTGGCAACGTGCTGTTCGAGGACGGACCGCTCGGGGCCGTCCCCCACAATAGTGAGCGGGAGGTCATGGCCGCAGGAGACGAGGGTAGCCACCGCATCGATGGCGAGGCGTACGCGCTTCTGGGGAGTAAGCCGGGCGATCACCACGGCCCCTCCACCGCCCCGGCTCCAGGGGAAGTTGCTGCTCTTGATCGGCATCGGCTGGATGTGGGAGGGGGCAACGTGGCGTCCGGTCCCGTTCTGCACCCACACGGCGAGCTCGCGGGAAACAGCAGTAACCACCTGCGCGCGGCGGAAGACGGGGCGGGCCAATCGCCGGGCGATGCGCGAGCGCCGGAGCAGCGCTGCGTCGGTGCCGTGTACCGTGAGCACGCTCGGTGCGCCCGGTGGAAGGGCGAGCCCGGCAGGCACCCACCAGTGAGCGTGAATCAGATCGGCACCGGCCTCGAGTTCCTCGCGAGCCGCACGGCGGAGCGCCCGCCAGAGGCCCACCAGGGCCGCCCACCCGCCAGGCCGGCGCAAGGCGGCCAGCATGGTGCCGCGATAGGCGAGGATCTCGGAGTCGGCTGACGCGTAGCGAACCCGGCGAACCGGCACGCCGTCCACGACTGTCGCGCCCCCCTGCCCCGAGTCACTCGGCGCCACGACGCGTACGTCGACACCCCGGCGGACCAGGGCGGACGCCAGCGTCCCGAGAAAGGATCCCGAAAGATCACCTGGCCAACGGGGATAGTTATGGGTCAGGAAGACGACCCTCACCGATCAATCCCTGACGTCGGGCTTCTCGAGCCGGGCCAGATCTCGGGCGATCTCGCGGGTCTCCTCCCGCATCCCGGCGATGATCTCGCCCAGAAAGCCGAATCCGAACAGGACAATTCCGCTGATCACCATCATCTCGACCAGATTCAACAATGGGCGGAGGCCGATGCCATAGCCAAAACGCAGCACCAGAGCGGCAATGCCGGCGAGGAAACCGATGACGAAGAGAATGGCGCCACCGACGCCGAAGAAAAGCATTGGCTTGCGACCGAACCGAAGCTGGAACCAGACCGAGATCAGGTCAAACAGTCCGATCGGTATGCGTTTCCAGTTGAACTTCGAGGTACCGGCCCGGCGGGGATAGAGAGGAACGGGTAGGGAGGTAAGGCGATACCCGTCCGCGGCCGCGATCACCACCATGTAGCGATGCCAGTCGGGACGCAGCGGGACGCCGAGCATGACCTCACGGCGGTAGGCCTTGACCGAATTCAGGTCCGTCACCCGCACGCCGAACAACCAGCGTGACAGGCCGTTGTAGACACTCGAGACGAAGGCCTTCTCATACTTGCCCTGTTTGGTGCCGGTGACGATGTCGGCCCGACCCTGCAGGATAGGGGCGACCAGGCCGGGAATATCCTCCGGCAGGTACTGGAGGTCGGCAGGGTAAAAGACGAAGACATCCCCACGAGCTACGTCGCCCGCAGACCGCAGCGAATCGGCGATCCCGCGCTGGCGGCGGTGGGTGACGACCGCCAGGAAGGGATACTGCCGCCCCAGCTCCCGGAGCACCCGATCGGTGCCGTCCCGCGAGCCATCATTGACGACGATCACTTCGAAGGAAAATCCGGCAGGGCCGAGCGCCTGCGCGCAACGCTGGAGGAACTCCGGGAGATTTTCCGCCTCGTCCTTGGCCGGGACGAGTACGCTCACATCCAGCGTCTCGACCGGAGCCACGGTCATACCCGTTTCCGCATTCGGGCCGGAAGGATGCCGAGCTGATCGCGGTACTTGGCGACCGTGCGGCGGGCGATCTGGATCCCTTGCTCCTGGAAGAGGTGGACGATCTGCTGGTCGGTGAGCGGCTTCGCGCTGTTCTCCTCGCCGACCATCTTCTCCAGCTTGGCCCGGATGGAGCGGGCGCTTGCGTCCTCGCCGGATGAAGTCGAGAGCGCGCTGGAGAAGAAGAACTTGAGCGGGAGCACCCCGCGCGGGGTCTGGACGTATTTCTCGTTGGTCACCCGGCTGACGGTGGACTCGTGCATGTTGATCACTTCGGCCACTTCGCGAAGGGTGAGTGGCTTGAGGTACTCGATGCCCTTCTCGAAGAAGTCACGCTGCCGGTCGACGATGAAGTTCATCACCTTCAGCATGGTCTGCCGCCGCTGCTCGATCGCCTGAATCATCCAGTTCGCGCTGTTCATCTTGGAGGCAATGAACTCGCGGTTCTCCGGCGTCATCTTCTTCTTGTCCCGCGCAATCTCCTGATACGAGCGGCTCAGGCGTAGCCGAGGCATCCCGGTGTCGTTCAGAAAGACGTGGTAACGCACGCCGATCTTTTCCACGATCAGGTCAGGGATGATGTAGCCGTCGGTCTGCTCGGAATAGCGGAGACCGGGCTTGGGATCGAGCCGGGAGAGCTGGTCGGCCGCGGCCTGCACCGCCACCGGCTCGACCCCGAAGCGCTTGGCCAGGTCGTTCCAGCGATGGGCGATGAGATCGGGGAAGGCCTCCGACACCAACCGGTAGGTGAGCGAGGCCGTATCGGCCAGCTCGACCAGCTGGATGAGCAAGCATTCCCGGAGGTCCCGCGCACCGATGCCGGAGGGATCCAGACGCTGGATGACGGTGAGCATCTCCTCGCCGTCTTGTATGGTGTAAAAGGGCGGAGAGGACGGAGAGGTCCCCGTGACAGTAGGTGCCGAGGCGTCGAAGTCGTCAACCTCTCCGTCTTCTCCCTCTTCTCCGTCCCCTTGAACATGCCCCGCCATGAGCTGATTCACCGAGCCGAGGATCTCCTCGAGCGAGGCGGCGAGGTAGCCCTCCTCGTTGATATTGCCCAGAAACTCTTCGGCGAGCAGCAGCTGCCGGGGAGTGAGGGTCAGCATCTGGAGCTGCTCCCGGAGGTGATCGATCAGATTCCGGGTCTCGACGGTGACCGGCTCGTTGTACTCGAGTTGCTCGTACTGCTCCCGGGTGCCTCCCACCTCGAAGCCGTTGAGCAGGATCTCCTCCCAGTCGACCTCGTCCTGCTTCTCCTTCTGCTTCTCCTGCTGCTTCTCCTGCTCGGCCGTGAGCGGCTCTGCCGTCTCTTCTTCCGGCTCGAGCAGCTCGAGGAACGGGTTGGCCAGCAGCTCCTGCTTGAGGTGCTGCTGCAGGTCCATCATGGGCATGTAAAGCATGTCCATGGCCTGGTACAGCCGCGGATTGACCCGAAGCTCCTGCCGGAGGCTGGTATGCTGGGAGAGACCAGTCCTCATGCCACTGCCTCGAGCCGGGCGCGAAGTCGCGCGGTCAACGTGGGTCCGAGATAGAGCTGGGCGACCCGGTCGTCGTACACCAGATCGCGCACTGTGCCGGCGGCCTGCACTTTGCCTTCGAACATGATGTAAGCCCGATCCACGATGTCGAGGGTTTGCTCCACGTTATGGTCAGTAATCAGCACGCCGATGCCCCGGTGCCGCAGGCCGGCGACTATGGTCTGGATATCGTGCACGGCGATCGGGTCGACGCCGGCGAACGGCTCATCCAGCAGCATGAACTTCGGGTCCGATACGAGCGCGCGAGTGATCTCCAGACGCCGGCGCTCGCCTCCGCTCAGCGAGTAGGCCTTGTTCTTCCGCAGGTGCTTGATCGACAGCTCGTCCAGCATGCGATCCAGTTGGCGGTGCCGTTCCTCCCGGCCGAGGGGCCGGGTTTCCAGGATCGCCAGAATGTTCTCCTCGACGGTCATCCTTCGGAAGATGGACGGCTCCTGCGCGAGGTAGCCGATGCCGCTGCGCGCCCGCTGATACATGGGCGCATCGGTCAACTCGTGCCCGTCCAGCAGTACCCGCCCCTTGTCGGGGCGGATGAGGCCCGTAATAAGGTAGAAGGTCGTGGTCTTTCCCGCCCCATTGGGCCCGAGGAGCCCGACGATTTCCCCCTGCTCGACCCGGACGCTCACCTGGTCTACCACGGTGCGCCCCTTGAAGCTCTTCGAGAGCTCCAGCCCTTCCAGCAGGCTGGCCTTGGTGCGGCGGCGGGTGAACGACTTGGCCCGCAGCACCGCCCGGCGGGCCGAGCCGAGCAAGGCATCGTAGACGGTCTGTCGCTCCTCTTTGCCCGGTCCCCACCAGGCCACCCTGGGCTTTACGGTCTGCCAATAACCCGGGGCTGTGTCGAGGATCCATCCCTCGGTCGTCAGCCGCGGGAGTACGGACTGCGTCAGGTAGCCGCGCACGTCGTCACCGGAGATTTCCTGATCGTCGTCGCCCTGGTAGCAGGCGAGGTAGGCCTCACGGTAGCCCAGCACCAGATCCGAGAATGCGATGCTGTCCGACGGACCGGCAGCGCGGACGATGGCCGCCAACGCGATGGGCACCGAAGGGTCCCGATCGCCGAGCGCGGCAACCCATTCGGGAGCGGCAGGCGCCGTCACCGGGTACCTCGTGGCCGCGAGAGCGAGTCGGGGGGAGCCTTGGTCGAATCCACCGCCTTCGCGTCCGACGCCTCGAGCTGGATTCCGTCGACTTGTCCTCGGATGTCGACCCGGTCCACTCCGGTGCGCACGCCCGTTTTCATCGTCATGACAATCACGTCGCCCCGGGCATAGTTGATCGATGGCCGGTCCGGATACTTCGTGCTCGGGTCGATGTGATACGACTGCGCGCCTTTCCGGGCCACGATGCGGCTCAAGGCCGAGCGGCGGGTGCCGGCGGAATCTCGTTGCACGAACTGGGCGACCACGGTATCGCCTCGCATCCAGTCGCGCTGCTTGCTGGCCGCGTCGATCGTCCCACCGAGCCAGGCGGTTCCGAATCCGCGTACCTCCTTGAGCTGCTGCGCCGGCGTGTCCAGCGCCAGAGAATCGGCTCGCATGGCGTACGACGGGGAGTTGGCATAGGGGCGGGTTGAATCGCCCCATGCCAGCGTTTGCTCCAGTTTCCGATTGTTGAGGTCGAGGCCGATCGTATCGGCCACCAAATCCCACTCCTTGCTGATGGCGTGTCCCCCGCCCTTGGCCGTCACGTAGGTTACTTCCCGACGGTCGAGCTTGAGGTCGAGCCTGCGGCCTGCAACGCTGAAGCTGTCCCGGCCCAGCCCACGCATCACCGGATTGCCCCCAGTCAGAGTGCCGTCGCTTCCCTTCCCCGTGTCGAGCCGGAGGGAGTCACCCCGGGCGGCGAAGTCGCTCCGATCGATCGTGACCTTCCCACCCGCCCACAGCCGGTCGCTGCCCTTGAAGCGGACCCGATCGGCGACGATGACGTAGGGCTCCGTCACCCGGGCGCTCGAGTCGGCGCTGGCGTATTGAATGCGGGGCCGGCCCGTCGCGTACATCTCCAGCGTGTCACGCACGCCCTTCACGACCCGGAAGTAGTCCAGCGCCGGGCCAGTGAGGGTCGATCCGGTCTTAAGGTTCCGGGTGTTGACGCCCCCCCGTGCCTCCCACTTTTCGCCGGCCTTGTAGTAGGTGCCGTAGTCGGCATCCATGGTGAGGGTCGAGTCGCGGTATTTCACATTGCCGATGAATCGGACCAGGTTCCCGCCGTACGCGGCCACGCTGTCGCTCTGCATGGTGATCTGCGAGCCCCGGCAGCTCAGGCGGACATTGCCTCCGGCAAAATAGTTGGTGCCCTGGGGCGTCTCGACCACGCTGCCCTGCCGATCGACGTTGTTGATCTGAAAGACACAGCGGTCGCTCTGGGCGGCTAGCGGGCTCGGGAGGAACCAGGCAAAAATCGCGAGGGCCGCCCCGCTGCCCTGCCCTCTCATTGTCCCGGCAGCAACATGCCGTTGCCTGTCACGCCCCGCGGACGATCGGTCACGACATTCTTGAAGTCCGGATCGGAGCGGAAGCTATTGCCCTCGAGGTGCTCCTCGCCCCGGTCGAAGGTAAAGTGTCGGTCGGTCAGGATGGTGTTCGTCGCGTTGTCGTACTTGAGCACGTCCGTGGCGAGCCGGCGGCCATCGGGTGATACCACGACCACGTTGCCCGAGGCCTGCATCGATCCATCCTGCCAGCGGTAGGTGCCCCGCTTTGCCGTCAGGGTTGAGCTCTCCGCCCCTTTGACATCGAAGAACACAACCTTCAGGCCGTGCAGCTCGTTCATTTGGGTCGGGTCAAAGAAGAACGCGGTGTCCGCTTCCACCCGGCTGCGCAGAATCCCGTTATGAGTGACATAGTGGGAGAACCCTTCCAGCACCTGATCCGCACTGTCGGACGCCTGAACTGTCGTGGTGGGGCGTACCCCGGTGTCCTCGCATGCAAGAACGGAGAGGGCGGAGAGGGCGGACAAGACGAATCGCCTCACACTACCCCCGCAGCCTGCTCGGCAAAGTAGCGCTCGAGAATGTCCGCCCACTCGCCCCGCGCCCTGAGAAGAAGCTCGATTACCTCGCGGACCGCGCCGTGCCCACCCGACGCCCGGGTCACGTACGCCGCGACTGCCTTTACGTCGGCTACCGCATTGGCAACGGCGATCGGCAACCCCACGCGCCGCAGGACTGGCAGGTCGGCGAGATCGTCGCCCATGAAGGCCACTTCCTCCCAACCGATCCCGCGCCGCGTCAGCAGCTCATCGAACGCCGCCAGCTTGCGGGGCCCGGGCACCTGAAGAAGCTCCGCCACCCGGAGCTCGGCCGCCCGCAGTGCAGTCGCTTCGGAGCTTCGACCGCTGAGCCAGACGACCGGAAGGCCCGCGGTCCGGAGAAGAATCATTCCTAGCCCGTCCTGAATGTCGAAGCGCTTGAGCTCGACACGCGCTCCCCCCACCGGCCCGATGAAGACTCCATTGTCGGTCAGCACGCCGTCCACGTCGAGGCCGAGCAGCCGGACGCGCCGGGCGGCGGCAGAGTCGATGGTGCTCATACCCGCGCCCTGCCCCACACGTCGAGCGTCTGGCCCACCAGATCGGCCAGCCGGTCGAGGGGCCACTGGCTGGCCGCGTCGCTCAGGGCTCGCGAAGGGTCGGGATGGGTCTCAATGAAGAACCCGTCGGCACCGGCGGCGGCGGCGGCGGCGAGCAGCGGCGGAATGAACTCCCGCTGGCCGCCGCTGGCTCCGGACTCTCCCTGGCCTGGCTGCTGTACGGCGTGGGTGGCGTCGAAGATCACTGGAGCGCCAGTGGCCTCGCGCAAACGGGTAAAATTCCGCATGTCCACCACAAGATCTCCGTACCCGAAGAAGGTGCCCCGCTCGGTCACGGCAACCTCCGGCGCCCCGGCGCTCCGAACCTTCTCCACAGCGCCGCGCATGCCTTCGGCCTGCATCCACTGCCCCTTCTTGACGTTGACCGGCCTCCCGGTGCGCCCCGCCGCAACCAGGAGGTCAGTCTGCCGGCACAGGAAGGCCGGGATCTGGAGGACGTCGGCCACCTCGCCCACAGGAGCCGCCTGGTCAGCGTCATGGATGTCGGTGAGGATCGGCAGGCCGCTGGCGGCACGCGCCCGCTCCAGCGCACGAAGCCCCTCTTCCATTCCCGGGCCGCGGCTGGCGCCAAGCCGGGCTCGGTTGGCCTTGTCGAAACTGGCTTTGAGGCAGACCGGAATGCCGAGGTCGTGCTCGAGACGAGCGAGCACCTCGGCCACCCTGGGCAGCACGTCGCCGGGCTCGATGACACAGGGCCCGGCGATCAGGAACGGTGTGCGCCCGAAGGACCACGCCATCAGCGCGTACTCCGGGCCAACTCCTCGGCCGCAGCACGCGCCGGAGCGGCAGCCCGGCGGCGCAAGGCCGCCGCGATGAAGCCCGCAAACAGCGGGTGGGGTCGGGTGGGCCGCGACTTCAGCTCAGGATGGAATTGGCAGCCGATGAACCACGCGTGATCGGGCAGCTCGATCACCTCGACGAGGCCTCCGTCAGGAGATTGCCCGGAGAGCCGCAGTCCGTACTCCGCAAGCACGTCCCGGTAGGCGTTGCTGACTTCCCAGCGGTGGCGGTGGCGCTCGCTGATTTCGTTGGTGCCATAAGCCTGGGCTGCCCGGGAACCGGGCCTGAGCCGAGCGGTGTAGGCGCCGAGCCGCATGGTGCCGCCGAGGTCCGACACGTCGCGCTGGGAATGCATGAGCGAGATGACAGGTGTCTCGCAGTTGGGCTCGAATTCGGTGCTGTTGGGGTCGGGGAGGCGGCAGACGTTGCGGGCAAACTCGATGATGGCGACCTGGAGACCGAGACAGATGCCGAAGAACGGGAGATCGTTCTCCCGGGCCCATCGAATGGCCTCGAGCATGCCGCCGATGCCCCGCTCGCCGAAGCCGCCGGGGATCAGCAGGCCGTCGTAGCCCCCGAGCAACCGCCCGGCAGCGGCCTGATCGGTGAACTGGTCGCTCGCGATCCACTCGATGTCCACCTTGGCATCGCTCGGGATGCCCCCGTGAATCAGCGCTTCCTGGACCGACTTGTAGGCATCGCGCAGATCGGTGTACTTGCCGACGACGGCGATCCGGACCCGGTCCTTGGGATGCAGGATCCGGTCGGTGATGATTTTCCACTCGGTGAGATCGGGCTCCCGGGTCTCCAGCCGGAGTCGCTGGCATACCTCGCGATCCAGGCCCTGCTCGAAGAACCGAACCGGAATCTCGTAAATCGATTTGACGTCAGGACTCTCGATCACACAGGCGAAGTCTACGTTGCAGAACAGCGCGATCTTCCGCTTGATCTCCGCGGCGAGCGGCTGCTCGCTCCGGCAGATCAGGATGTCAGGCTGGATTCCGATCTCCATCAAATCGCGAACGGAGTGCTGGGTCGGCTTGGTCTTGAGCTCGCCGGCGGCCGCGATGTAGGGCACCAGCGTGAGGTGGATGAAGAGCGCGTTGTCCCGGCCGATTTCCTGCCGGAACTGGCGGATGGCCTCGAGGAACGGCAGCGATTCGATGTCGCCGACCGTGCCGCCGATCTCGGTGATGACCACGTCGTGGCCCGGAGCGGGACGCCGGATGGCGCTCTTGATCTCGTCGGTGATGTGGGGGATCACCTGCACGGTCGAGCCGAGATATTCGCCGCGGCGCTCCTTGTTGATCACCGTCTGGTAGATCCGTCCGGTGGTGATGTTGTTCTGGCGCGAAAGCGACCGGTCGATGAAGCGCTCGTAGTGACCCAGGTCGAGGTCGGTCTCGGCGCCGTCGTCGGTCACGAAGACCTCACCATGCTGAAACGGCGACATCGTCCCGGGGTCCACATTAATGTAGGGGTCGAACTTCTGCATGGTGACGCTCAGTCCACGCTCGACGAGCAGCCGTCCAAGAGAAGCGGCGGCGATGCCCTTTCCCAGTGAGGACACGACGCCGCCGGTCACGAAGATGTATTTGGTCGCGTTTGGACCGGTCATCAGCCCTGTCCTTGGTAAGCGTGCCAGTGGGCTTCCGCCCGTCGAAGGTCTTCAGCCGTATCCACGCCGGGGAGCGCCGGCTCACTCAGCCGCGCCACTCCGATGCGTATGCCGTCATGCAGCGCCCGTAGTTGCTCGAGTCGTTCGGCCTGCTCGGCCGGACTCTGGGGCAGGGCCACCCAGCGGGCGAGCGCGGCACGGGTGCACGCGTAAATCCCGATATGCTGCCAGTACAGGCCATCACTCGGGTCGCCGGGCTCGCGGAGATAGGGGATCGGCGCCCGCGAAAAATACAGCGCGCGGCCCTGAGCATCGGTGACAACCTTGACCCGGCTCGGGTCACCCGCCAGCGCCCGGTCCAGCGGAGCTGCTGCCGTGCCGATCTCGTCTCCCTGCTCCACCCGGCCCAGCGCACCCGCGAGAGCCTCACGGGAAAGGAACGGCTCGTCGCCCTGGATGTTCACGATCGTATCGAAGCTGGCGAACTCGGCTCTCTCCGCGACCTCCGCCACCCGATCCGTGCCGGTCACGTGGGACGCCGAGGTGAGGACAGCACGAATCCCCGAACCTTCGGCGACCCTGGCTACCTTCTCCGAGTCGGTGGCAACCACCAGCTGACCGACCAGACCATGGTCCAGTACACGCTCGATGACCCGGGTGATGAGTGGCTCACCTGCCAGCGGCTGAAGCGGTTTGTTGGGGAGGCGGGTCGAGCCGAGCCGAGCCGGAATCACACCCAGGACGCGCATCACCGAAGTTAACAGAGAGCGGGTCGCGAGTCAAAAGTTATGCCGCGCGAGCCGAGGGTTAGGAGCAGGTAGCTAGAAGATTGTACGTCAAAGAGTTAGACAGTCGTAGGCTGATCCGCGTGAAGGCCGATCGCGGCGAGAGAGAGGAAGTTCGCAAGCAGCCGTTTTCCCTGGCGGGTGGCCACGGATTCGGGGTGGAACTGCACCCCGAACACGGGAAGCGTCCGGTGGCACAGGGCCATAATTTCCTGCCCTGCGGGACGGTCTTCTGACCAGGCGGTGATCTCCAGCTCGGCGGGCAGATCCTTCGGCGAGACCACGAGGGAGTGATAGCGCATGACCTCCACCGGCGAGGGGATTTCCTGAAAGAGGGGATGGCCGGTGTGTACGACCTGGGTCGTCTTCCCGTGCATGAGGCGGTCGGCCCGCACGACCCGTCCACCAAATGCCTCCCCGATCGCCTGATGCCCGAGGCACACGCCGAGGATCGGGATTATTCCCGCCGCTGCGCTGACAAGGGGGATCGAGATGCCCGCCTCACGTGGCGTGCAGGGACCGGGGGAGATGATGATGGCTGCCGGCCGGAGCGCGAGGGCCTCGGCCGGAGTCAACGCATCGTTGCGGTAGACGACCGGCTCTGCCCCGAGCTCGCCCGCGTACTGCACCAGGTTATAGGTGAAGCTGTCGTAGTTGTCGAGAACGAGAAGCATGCCCTAGTCTAGCGCCGACGGGCGGAGTCCACCATGCGGCTCCCCGCCCGGCGAGTGGAATCCGCCCGGCGCGCCCCCTCTGTTCGCAGCGAGTCCACCAACCGTTCGCTCCGGCCTGCGATGGAGTCGGCCCGTGCGTCAACCGCCGTGGTGATGGAGTCCGCCCGGGCGTCCGCCGCTTCGGCGATGGAATCGGGCCTGGCTTGCGCGAGAGATGCCATGGAGTCTTCCTCCCCAGAACCGAAGTCCCCCCGCTTGAGGTCGTCCACGATGTCGTGCGGCAGCAGCAACGGCACGCTCACGCCCCCGGGCTGGAAGACGGCACGTCCAAATTCCTGCAGATGAGCGCTGGAATCATTGCCATGGAAGCAGGAGAACACGCCGCTCGAGAGGGGTCCGACCTTGACGTTGACGCCTCGGTGATTGTGCTGGTCGTCCAGGTTGGCTGCGAGGCGACACCCTTCCAGCCCACGCGCCATCACTGAATCCTGGAGCTTGATCTGGAGCTCGACGGCCGAAATGCGCTTGGGCGCCTCGCGCAGAAGCACAACCTTGTCCAGGGTGCCAAGCTTCTGACCGTCGAGCTTGAACGGGATGAACGGGATGGGCAATGTGATCGGGCCGGATCCCTCGACCACACCGCGCACCCGGCCGACCCCCTGCCGGGCGAGGGTGACGCCGATCATGCCGACCGTGAAGATAGCCAATGCCCCGAAGGCGATTCGTACCCAGTAGTTTCGCATAGATTCCGCCTTCCCGGACGCCGGGTAATATGTTTCGCTAAGTGACGTTCAGGCAAAGCCGAAAGTTTCACCGGCTGATTCCGGGGGACCCCGCCTGTGATCGATGTTGAGGGCCTGCAGAAGCTATATGGCGACTTTCCGGCCG
>JBBQXQ010000005.1:0-60669 GCA_038209515.1 Gemmatimonadales bacterium | reverse complement strand
TTTCCAGCTGAATCTGGGCCATGTAGGCGTACTCGCGGCCGGCCTGGATGCAATCGAGGAGCCGCTCCGATCGGATGTGCGACGCTGGATCGATCGGAAGGACCAGGGCAGCCTGCGTCGAGCCCTCGCAGGCTTGTCGGGAGACGCCTGCACGCTCATGACCCTCCCCTTCGTCATCGGCCGGCGCGACGCGCTCGAGGACGCCGCCCGAAACGCGCCTCACGCGTCGAGGGCAGGGCTCGAACATCTCCTGGCACTCGATTCGGCGCTGACTGCCAAGGAGCGGACCCACCTGGTGTACGATCTCGGCGAGGTGCGCGGCCTCGACTACTACACCGGCATCCACTTCGAGCTCTATGTGTCAGGCGCGGGCCGGGCGGCGGGGGCGGGCGGGCGATACGACGACCTCATGGGCCGCTTCGGTCGCGCCATGCCTGCGGTCGGCGTCTCGCTGGACCTCGATATCATCGCCGAGGTAGCGGCGTGAGCCGGCTTCGCATCGCACTGGCCAAGGGCCGCCTGTTCGAGCCGTCCGTCGCGCGGTTCCGCCGGGCCGGAGCCGCCATCGCCGAGAATGGGGACGGCAGGAAGCTCCTCATCGGCTCCAGTGATTCATCGATCGAATTTCTGGTGGTGAAGCCGGCCGATGTGCCGGTCTATGTCGAGTCCGGCGCCGCGGACCTCGGTATCACGGGAACGGATGTACTGCGGGAGAGCGGCGCGGATGTGCTCGAGCCGCTGGAGATGCAGTTCGGATTCTGCCGGTTGGTGGTGGCCACGCCCGCGGCGTCGCCTTACCCGGCCCTGCCCGGCGGAGTTACCGCACGGGTGGCCACCAAGTACCCCCGGCTGGCGCAGGCATATTTCGCCGCGCTGGGACGCCCAGTGGACATCATACAGGTCGGGGGGTCGGTGGAGGTGGCGCCGCTGCTCAACCTGTCGCACTGGATCGTGGATCTGGTGGACACGGGGAACACGCTCCGCGCGAACGGACTGGTCGAGCGGGCGACCGTCCTCCAGTGCAGCGCGGTTCTGGTGGCCAACCGGGCGAGTCAGAAGCTGAAATTGGATGCGTATTTGGATTTGATGGAGAGGTTGGAACGGGTGTCACCCTGAAGGACCGGTGCGTTGCGCAGACGAAGCCGTGTTCACTCTCTGACCCTCAGGGCTGGCTCCTCAGGGGAGGGGTTGCAGTGGGGTGGGGACCTTCAGCGCCGTGCTATAGCTGTCTTCCGCGCCAGCCTCACCGCCAACTCGATCGCCTCCCGCATGCTCGACGCATCCGCCCTGCCAGTGCCAGCGATATCCAGCGCGGTGCCGTGATCGGGTGACGTGCGGGGGAAGGGCAACCCCAGCGTCACGTTCACTGCTCGCCCAAATGCCGCCACCTTGATCGCCGTCATCCCCACGTCGTGGTACGGCGCCAGCACCGCGTCGAACTCTCCCCGCATCGCCCGGACGAACACGGTGTCCGCCGGCAGCGCCCCCACCGCGCCAAGCTCCCGTGCCGCAGGGTTCAGGATCCGCTCCTCTTCGTCGCCGAACAGACCCGACTCGCCTGCGTGAGGGTTCAGGGCGCACACCGCGATCCGGGGAGTCTCGATTCCCCACCACTCGCGCAGGGCGCGCTCGACGATGCGGCCGGTGCGCACTACCCGCTCGATGGTGAGGAGGGCGGTCACATCCCGGAAGGGCACGTGGGTGGTGACGAGCACCACCCGGAGGGGATGCCCGCCAGTGTCTCCGGCCGACGGCTCGGCGGCAAGCATCATGGCCACATCCACCTGGCCGGCCAGCTGCGCCAGCCATTCGGTGTGACCCGGGTAGGGGAATCCCGCGAGATGAAGGGCGTGCTTGTGGGCGGGAGCGGTGACGATCGCATCGACTTCGCCGCTGAGGGCCAGCCTGGCCGCGGCCTCGACGGCGTGGCCGGCTATGCGGCCTGCACGGATGATCCGGTTTCGGTCTCCAGTGGCCTCGCCGCTGCCGAGCCCCCAGCTGCCGACCGCAATGCGGCGCTGCGCCGGTACGCCGCCGATCTGGTCCTCCGCCCCAACGACGGTGATCTCCGCATCGAGCGGCTGCGCCAGAGCCCGAGCCGTGATCTCAGGCCCGATGCCGCGCGGGTCTCCGAGCGCCACCGCCAACCGCGGCCTGCCGCGAGTTCTCTCCGTCTTCTCCGCCCTCTCCGCCTTCTCCGCCTTCTTCAGGACCTGATCTCGACGTAGGTCGCCTTTCGCAGCCGGTCGAGATAACGCCTGATCGCGAGCTGCTGCCCCAGCTGATCGCGGATGCGGTCCCGCACGTCCTCGTACCTGACTTCTCCCTCGGGACGGCGGTTCGTCACCTTGAGCACGACGAACTGATCCCGCCCGCCCGCCCCCGGCATGGTGAACACCGGGAGCACCGCCCCGGAGTCCGCCTCACCGATGACCTTCCCGTACGCCTCCGGCAGCTTCGTCACCGGCACGCTCTCGGCGTCACGCTCGGCCGAGCGGTCATGATAGATGCGTTGCAGGGAATCGAACGAGGCGCCGCCGACCACGGCCTTGTGGACCGACTCAGCGATGGCTCGCGCGCTGTCCACGTGCACCGAGTCGATCTGGGGTACGATGAGGATGTGCCGGGCCTGCACCTCGCCGGGCTGTATCCGTTCCACCTGGATAATGTGATAGCCGAAGGGCGACTCCACCGGATCGGACACCACGCCAGGCTTGAGCGTGAACGCGACCCGCTCGAACTCCGGCACCATGACTCCGCGGCGGAACCAGTTGAGCGAGCCTCCCTGGTCTTTGGAGCCGGGGTCCTGCGAGAAGCGGCGAGCAGCCGTAGCGAAGTCCGCCCCCCTCCTCAGCTCCAGCACGATAGAGTCCGCCTGGGTCTTGGCCTTGAGTTTCGCGTCGGCCGAGGGCGTGGGTGAGACGACGATCTGCCGAAACGAGAGGGTGGCCGGGCGACTGCCGAGCGTAGCCTTCTGCTCGTCGAAGAACGCCCGCATCTCCTTTTCGGTCGGCGCCACCGCCTTGAGCTTGCCGTCGGTCCGCAGCTTCTCGATCAACCGGTTCTGGAATGCCGCGCGCCGCTGTTGATCGGTGAGCCAGCGGCGATACTCCTCCGGCGTCTGGAAGCCCGCCTTCTTGAGCTCGGCCCGGTAGTCCACTTCGGACGTGAAGTTGCTCCGCACCTTGCGCACCTGCTCTTCGACGCCGCTGGCGATCTCCTCGTCGGTGACCTTGATCGTGGTGTCCCGCTGAGCCTGCTGGACCAGCAGCTCCTCGTCGATGATCGACGACACGATCTGGTGACGTACCCCGTTGAGCCCTTCCGGCGTGGTGGGCACCTTGCCGCCCTGGGACTGGCGGGAGAAGATCTCCTCGTCCACCTGGGACGCGAGCACCGGCCGATTGCCGACGACAGCCACCACCCGATCGACCACGAATGTCGTGTCGCGGCGGGGGGTCGCTGCCCCGGTAACCGGGTTCAGCGTATCCGGCGCCGCGCCCGCCGTGTCGGAAGACGCCGCCGTCGTATCCTGCGCCGCAAGTCTGGCGACACCGGGCAGCAAGAGAACGCCGATCAGTGCGCTTGCTCTGTAGAACCTGTCATTCATCGTGACTACCTCTTATGGACTCTTCGGCGGCGTCGCTCGCTGGGGCGCCGGCGCCGCGGCAGGGGCCTTCTCTCCCGGTGCGGTTGGACCCATTCCCGGGATTGGCGCCGGGCCCGGTGCCGGCTGCATCGGTCCTGCCTTGGCCTTGGTGGAATCGGTCTTGGCGCGTTCGACTTCGGCGAGCTCGACGGCGCGGTTCAGCCCTGCCTCGTAGATCCGGTATCCGGAGCGTTCGCGCAGCAGTGTAGCCAGCGCGGAGGGAAGCGGACGGAGCCGAGACTTGCCCGAGAGCAGCCGGTCGAAGTACAGGTCGACCTTCATGGCCGCAACCTTGCTTCGGTCGGCCTTGGCGGCACTAGAATCCCACAGGGCCGCGGTGTCCAACCCCATCTCCACGCGGAGCGTATCCAGCTGGCCCCGGTAGTGTTCCTGGAGACCCTTCCACTCCTCCGGCGTGACCCCGATCTTCGCCGAGTCGGCCTGGCGGAGCAGCAGCACGTTCTGCGTGAGGATCTTGGCGAACTGGGTGAGCATGCTGTCGTCCGCCTGCTTCAGCTGGGCGGCATACTGCGGCGGCAGGGCCCGCACCCACCGCATGAACTCGCCGACGGTGAGCTCCCCGCCCTTGAAGGACGTGAGCGTCTTCTTCGAGTTGCGCGCCTCTTCCGGATTTTCACCAGCCGCCCGCATGGCCGCGCCCGCGCCCTTGGAGATCTTGATCTTGTTGATGATCGCCAGGCTATCCATGTAGATGGAGTCGAGCCGGGTTCCTGCGCTCTGTATCAGGTAGGCGTTGATCCGCTCACGAACAGCGTCCGGGCTGGGACGCTTGATGATATGGTAGCCGAACGGCGTCTCCACCACGCCGCTGACTGCCCCAGGCGCAAGACTCCAGCCCGCGCTGTCGAAGGCGGGCACGAACTTCCCCTTCGGGCTGGGCGGCAGAAAACCGTTGTCCCGCTTGCTGCCGGGGTCTTCAGAAACCTGGGATGCGAGCTGGCCGAAATCAGTACCGCGCTTGACCCTCGCGAGCGCGTCTTCTGCCTTCTTCCGAGCGGCATGGCGCACCTCGGGCGTGGCGTTCTGCAGCGACCGGAAGAGGATGTGCTGAAGAACCCTGACCTGATTTGCCTGATAGGTACTGTCGGCTGCAGTGGGGGAAATGTGGGAGCGGCGGGCCATCAGTGAATCATGCCAGTGGCCCCCGCGAAGCTCTGCCAGCTCGGGCCACACAGCCTGAGCGATACTCGCCGAATCGAGCGGCAGCTTGCCGTCTGCCACTGCCTGCGCGAACAATGAGTAGTCCACCCAGGTGTTGGTGACGAAGCCCGCCGCATCGCGGTTGGCCCGCTTGCCCTTGCCCCCCGCCATGATCTGACTCAACCGCTGTGGGGTCAGTCGCTGGTCTCCCGCTTCGGCCACTACGTCCGCGTGCGCCGAGAAGAGGTCGCGGAAGCTGCCGCAAGCGCCGAGGCCGGCCGTCAGCACGAGGGACATCAAGATGCCGAACCGACGCATTTGTACTCCGTTCAAAGAGGTCTAGGGTCTAGAGTCATGAAGCCTTGCGCAATGCTCTCACCAACGCAGGCACAATCGGCTCTCCGCCCAGCCGCATCAGCCGGAGCGACAACGGAACAGTGCGCCGGACTTCCGCAGCCAACTGCACATCGTCCAAGGCAGACGTGAGACCGGCGAGCCTGGGCGTGGTCCCGGGACGGAAGGTGAGACGCGCTTCGTCTCCCCGCACCAGCACATTCTGCAGCCCAAGGGCCGCCCCCATGACGCGGAGCCGCGTCATATCGAGCAGCGTCTCGACGGTGACCGGCAAGGGGCCGAAGCGTTCCCGCAACTCGTCGCGGAGCCCGTCAATTTCGTTGGATGAGGCAGACCGCGCCAGTCGGCGGTACAGGTCGAGCTTGACGTCGTCGTCCGGGACGTAGCCGTCCGGAAGGTGGGCGGGGTGGTCGAGCACCACATCGGGCGGCGCGGGCTGCTCCACCGTGCCCTGGCCCCGCAACGACCGGACGGTCTCCTCCAGCCAGCGGAGGTAGAGGTCGAACCCGACCGCCTGAGCATGACCCGACTGCTCCGCTCCCAACAGATTGCCCGCCCCCCGGAGCTCGAGATCCCGCAGTGCAATCCGGTAGCCTGAGCCCAGATCAGTATGATGCTCCAGCACCTTGAGACGTTCCTCGGCTTCCGCGTCGATGGCGTCGGGGACCAGCAGGTAGCAGTAGGCCCGGCGGTGACTCCGCCCGACTCGTCCCCGCAGCTGGTACAGCTGCGCCAGCCCGAAGCGGTGAGCGTCGTGCACCACCATAGTGTTCGCGTTGGCGACATCGAGCCCCGATTCCACGATCATGGTGGAGACGAGGATATCCACCTCACCCGCGACGAAGCACCGCATCACCTTTTCGAGCTCCTCCGCCGCCATCTGCCCGTGGGCCACCCCTACCCGCGCCCGAGGCGCCAGTGTCCGGACCCGTTCGGCGATGGTGTCGATCGTCTCGATGCGGTTGTGGACCATGAAGACCTGCCCGCCACGGTCGATCTCCCGGGCGAACGCCTCCTCCAGCAGAGCATCGTCCCACGGCTCAACGAAAGTCAGGATCGGAGATCGGTCGCGCGGCGCGGTCTCGATCAGGGTCAGATCCCGGAGACCTGCCAGCGACAGGTGGAGGGTCCGGGGAATCGGCGTGGCGGTGAGCGTGAGCACGTCAACCGAAAGTCGCAGCGCCTTGAGCCGCTCCTTGTGCTTCACCCCGAATCGGTGCTCCTCGTCTACCACCAGCAGGCCGAGGTCCTTGAACACGACGTCCTTGGACAGGAGCCGGTGGGTCGCGATCACGATGTCCGTCTGTCCGTCGGCCAGGCGGGTGAGCGCCGCCTTTTGCTCCTTCTGGGTTCGGAACCGGGAGAGCACTTCGATCTTGACCGGGAAGTCGGCCAGGCGCTCGATGAAGGTCCGGCCGTGCTGCTCGGCCAGAATCGTCGTGGGCACCAGGACAGCGACCTGCTTCCCGCCTTGGACCGCCTTGAACGCCGCGCGCACCGCGATCTCGGTCTTGCCATATCCGACATCGCCGACCAGCAGGCGGTCCATGGGAAGCGGCTTCTCCATATCCCGCTTGACCTCCTCGGTGGCCTTTCGCTGGTCGGGAGTGTCCTCGTAGAGAAAGCTGGACTCCAGCTCGCGCTGCCACTTGGTGTCGGGTGGAAAGGCGTAGCCGCCGGTGACCCTCCTCCGGGCGTAGAGATCGAGTAGCTCAGCCGCCATCCGCTTGATGGCCTGTCGGGTCTTCTCCCGAACCCGCTGCCAGGTCGACCCACCGAGCCGGTGGATCCGCGGTGGCGGACGGTCTCCATCTTCACCGGAGGCGCGATAGCGCTCGAGCTGGTCGAGACGGTAGAGCGGCACGTTGAGCCGGTCGCCCCCTTCGTACTCGACGATGGCAACCTCCAGGGTGGATTCGCCCGCGGTGATCGTCTCGATTCCGCGGTAGATGCCGATGCCATGCTCGAGGTGCACGACGTAGTCGCCCAGACTCAGAGCGCCGGTGGCTCCTGAAGGCGCGGCCTCACGGTACCGGCGCGGCCGGCGCAACCGGCGCGCCCGGCGGAAGATCTCGTGGTCAGTGAGCACCCGGAGCGAGGGCATGACGAAGCCGCCCTCGAGAGCCCCGATGGCGAGCGTAGCACCGTTGCCCCGAGCGCGACCCTGCCCGGGATACAGCGGCGATTCGAGCAGCTCCTCCAGGCGCTCGAGCTGCCCCTCGTTGTCGCAGAGAATCAGGGTCGGCAGGCCGGGACCCAGCAGGGAGCGCAGGCGGTTGAGATCCCGGTCGATGCGCTCGGGCGGGAAGAAGCCGAACTGCAGGTCCACCGTATCGTCGCGCAGCAGGAGGCGGGGAAATTGCTCGAGTCGCTCGCGCCACTCGCCAGGCGGCTGGAAGATGCTCTCCCTGCTGGGTACGTCCTCACCCAGACGCCGGGCCACCTCGAGATGGTGCGCCGCCTCGGTCCAGGCCCGGGTGACCTCGTCGAAGTCAGGTCCGGGGGTTTCTTCGACGACCAGTGTGTCGGGCGGGAGAAGGTCGAGCAGTGTACGGCGGTACGGCGGTACGGCGGTAAGTTCTGTCCGCCAGTCCGCCTCTTCTCGTACCGCCTGGGTGTTGATAGGCAACACCGTGATGTCGCTCAGTTCCTGGAGCGATCGCTGCGTAGTCAGATCGAAACCGCGGAGCGAGGTGATCTCGTCCCCCCACCATTCCAGTCGGGCTGGTGCCGCCATGCCGAAGCCGTACAGGTCCAGGATTCCGCCGCGCACACTGAACTCGGCGACCTCGCTGACGGTCGGCACCCGCTGGTATCCCATGGCCTCGAGCGAGCGGGCGACCTCGGCGGGCGGGCGGCTGTCCCCGACGGCTAACCGGAGACTCAGCCGCTGGAGTGCGGCAGGCAGGAGCGTTCGTTCCGCGGTGGCGCGCGCGGTGGTCACCAGGATCCGTAACCGGCCCTGGAGCAGCGCCTGAATCGTTTCCGCTCGCTCTCCGGCGATCTCGTAATGGGGCTCGTCCTCGCCCAACGCTTCTCGTTGAGGATAGAGGGCGGTAGCTACCTCGGTGAGCTGCGCCAAGTCCGAGAGCCACCGCTCGGCATCTGCCGGCGACGGGGCGATCACGGTCAGCTGGCGCTGGGGATAGGTCCGGGCCAGCCACGCCACCAACGCCGCCCCGCTCGACCCGGGAAGACCTCCCAGCCGGAGCGTGCCGCCACGGCCTGGAAGACGATCGCCCAGGTCGCGCACGGCGGGTGCGCGCTCGAACGCATCGACTACCGGCTTCAGGCTCACTGCCGGCGCCTCCAGGCGCTCGCGAGACCCACTTCGATCATGCCGACCGCCAGCGCCGTCCAGAGCAGTGGACCCCGCAGGTCACCCCGGGAAGACGAGGAGAATGCCACCTCACTCGCTTGGGCCAGCGGCACCACCCGCGCGCCTTTCCAGAGCTGCCGTGCCTGGCCGTCGGAGGCGCGAGCGAGCCGCGACTCCCGGGCATCCGGATTCACGCTGATGGCCCCAACGGTATCTCGACCCGCCACCAGGTAGAACACGCCCGGGTCGGTGGGGCGGAAGAGTCCGCCACCTTCTACTCTCCATTGCCGATCGCCCTGCCGCACCTCGGTCACCAGATCGGGGAGGGCGATTGGGTCGCCCGGCGCGCCGTGATCCAGCGCGATCTCGCCGCGAGCCAGCCGGTTGAGCAGCACGTCCATGAACGGCATGAAGCCGGCCGACACCGGCAGATCGGTCCACGCTGGGTCGAGCCGGCTGCCGAGCAGGACCACGTTGCCGCCGCGGACAATCCAGGGTGCTCCGTTGACTGTGGCCAGTACCCCGGTGCGACTCCCACCGGATTGAAGCACGTAGCGCCGGATGACCCGGTGGCGGCCCACCACGGTGCCGCTGTCGCTATACCCCGATCCGGTGGCGGGGTTGCCGTAGCTCCATCCAACACCGCGCGCCGCCAGGGCCCGGTTCAGCGCGCCCAGTCCCGCAGGATCATCCGGTGGCTGCACGACTGACGTTCCCCGGCCGAGGCGGCCCAAGGAGACTTCCTGGCCCCGCTGGATTCGGTGATTGGCGGCGAGTACCTCCGACGCTGCGGCGAGATAACGGCTCGCCGAGTCCCAGCCGACCCGCGCCAGGGGAGCCACCCGCACGGCGGCAACCCGGCGGTCGTCCAGACGGAACTCGTCAGGATCGAGCTCTGCGGTGAGGGTCCACCATCCACTTGGCGTCGCCGGCAGGCTGACAGTCGTCGCGGCACCGGCTCGCCCGAGGACCTGGCGCGGAGGACGGTTCCCCAAACGCGCACTGACCGGCACCGTAGCACCCGAGTCGCCAACCAGTGAGACGGTGATACGACCACCATCGGAAGTCCACGGCTGCGAACCGGTCTCGACGCCCCCGATCCCCACGTTGGCCGGGGGCACCGCCGCGGGTCGCCCCACCAGCAGCGGTACCGAGCGCTCTGCGGGCGAAAGCGCGCTCGCCTGAAGATCGGTGAGCAGCACGATCTCACCTGGCCGGGACTCCGACGCAAGGACCTCCCCCGCGAGCGTCACCGCCACACCGAGGTCCAGGCGCCTGGGGGAGACGGTGAGTTGACCGACCAAGTCGACCAGAGTAACCCGATCGCCGCGCCGCGGGATGCCATCAGCCGTCACCAGCCAGAGCGCGTCCTCCGGCGTCGCCCGGTCGAGCACCTGTCGAGCGGTGGCCACGAGCTGCCGAAGCTGCGGGGCGCCTCCCACCACGGCCCCACTGCTGGGTGAGTTGTCCACGATGAGGACCAGAGCGCTCGGCGCATGTCCCGGTACCCCGGTGAGAGGCATCGTGGGACCGGCAGCCGCGAGCACCACCGTGGCGATCAGCAACGTTCTGAGCAGGAGGAGCAACCAGTTCTGAAGCTTGAGGCGGCGCTGGTGCTCCCGTGTCGTGGTGACGAGGTAGCGCACGGCGGGAAAAACGACGGTCGGGGGCTCACGCCGGGCCAGCAGGTGGAGGAGGATTGGGATTGCGGCAGCGGCCAGGCCAGCCAACACCCAGGGGTGAAGAAATCCAATCATGCCGGGCGTGAGGGTGGCGTCAGAGCTTCGCGGAGTACGACACCGAACGGTGTGTCGGTGGTGACGCGGTGATAGGCGATTCCGTGGCGCCGGCACGCGAGGCGCCACTCGCTCACTACCGTCTGAACGGTATCCCGGTACGCTCCCGCCCAATCGCGAGGCCTGAGGACCACCGCCGCGCGGGTCTCCGGATCCTCGAACCGCGCCTCGCTAGGTCCGCCCAGGACGACCTCGCCCGGATCCATAATATGGAGGACGAGCACCTGATGGCCGCGGTGCCGCAGAAATCTCAGGGCCTTGAGCGCCAGGACACCATCCAGCAGCAAGTCGGAGACGAACACCACCAGTCCTCTCCGCCGCAGCTGTCCGATGACTCTCCTGAGAGCCGGCTCCGCCGCGGTGCCCTGACCGGCCTCCAGGCTCGCCAGCACCTCGATCAGCTGGCGCCAGTGACTCAGGCGCGCACGGGGGGGAGTGACCGTGCGGACGTCATCATCGAAGGTGATCAAGCCGGTGGCGTCCCGCTGCCGGATCAAGACCAGACTCAACGCCGCGATGAGCCGCTGGGCGTAGGCCAGCTTGGGCAGGACCGTTTCGGGTGAGCCGGTCCACGCCATCGAGCGGCTGGTGTCGCACACTACCACGGCGCGAAGATTGGTCTCCTCCTCGAACTGCTTCACGTAGAGGCGGTCGTTCCGCCCGAGGATCTTCCAATCCACATATCGGAGCTCGTCGCCCGGCTGGTACATCCGGTGTTCGGCGAACTCTACGGAGAACCCTCGCCGGGGCGACCGATGCAACCCGCTGAGGAACCCCTCGACCACCCCTTGCGTGATGATCTCGAGGCCACCGAGCTTCGACACCTCCAGGGGATCGAGCAGGTCCAGGCGGGCACGGCCAGGGGAAGGGTCGGAACGGTACATGGGAGGCGCAACGTATCCGCTCGCGACCGGAGAAGTCAAACATGATCCTCGGGGCACAGGCAAACCCAAGCTGCGGCGGCGGAAACCGAGAGCAGGTGAAACCGCCGGCCGGGGCGATTCGTAGCTTAACCGACTCCTTACAGGACCTCGAATGCAGCGCCTGACCCTGCTGGGCCTGACACTCACTGTCGCACCGCTTTCCGCCCAAACGGCGCCGGCCCTCTCTCGTGCGGCGGCCAGCATCACAGGGACCGACGTCGCTCACCGGATCGGCATCATCGCCGCGGACTCGATGATGGGCCGGGATACTCCGAGCCGCGGGCTGGAGCTGACTGCTGGGTACGTGGCCGACCAGTTCCAGAAGTTTGGTCTCAAGCCGGGAGGGGACCGGGGATGGCTCCAGCGCTACCCGATCGCCCGGCACCGGCTCGATCTGGGCCAGTCCCGAGTGGTTTTCGTGGCGGGGAGCCAGAAGGATCTCGCGGCGTTCACTTCTTCCGCGCGGTACGACGGTGGGCCCGTGCCGGAGAAGCCGGTGAACGGTACGGCGCTCCTGGTTGGGGGGCCACAGACGACCGAGACCGCCGACCGGCTCGGGGTGCGGGGCAAGATTGTGCTGTATGTGCCGCAGGCTGGCGTCGACGCGGCGGCGGCACAGCGGGTGCTCCGGGTTCTCTACCTCGCCGGGCCCAAGGCGCTCCTGACCCTGAGCGACACTGATTCGGCCAGGTTTGCCACAGCGATCCCGAGACAGGCACCTGAGCGAACCGTGGTCGGGACGGTCAGTGACCGCCCGGTGGCGCTCCAGGTCCGCGTGGGAGCTGTCGCGACCTCGTTATCTGCGGCTGGGGCGGACCTGTCTGCCGTCCGTGCAGCCCGGGAGCCGATTGCACGCGAACTGCCGGGCCTCAAGGTGGACATCGAGATGAAGGACACCGTCACATCGTCACTCAGTGCCCCGAACACCGTCGGCATCCTCGAGGGTAGCGACCCCAGGCTCAAGGATGAGTACCTGGTCTACTCGGCCCACATGGACCATATCGGCATCAGCCCGGGACAACCGGATAGCATCAACAACGGTGCGGACGACGATGCCTCCGGCACGGTGGGCGTCATCGAGCTGGCCGAGGCGTTCAGCCGGCCGGGGGCACGGCCCAAGCGCTCGATCATATTCCTCACCGTGAGTGGTGAAGAAAAGGGACTCTGGGGAAGCAAGTACTTCACCGATCACCCTCCTGTTCCTATTGGCCAGATCGTGGCCGACATCAACATGGACATGATCGGGCGCAACTGGCCCGATACCATCGTGGCGATAGGCAAGGAGCACTCCGACCTCGGTGCGACCCTCAACCGGGTCAATGCCGCGCACCGAGAGCTCGGCATGACGGCTATCGACGACCGATGGCCGGCGGAGCACTTCTACTTCCGATCGGATCATTACAACTTCGCCCGAAAAGGCGTCCCTATTCTGTTCTTCTTCAACGGGGTGCATGAGGACTACCACGAGGTCACCGACTCGCCCGATAAGATCAACAGCGACAAGGAGGCGAGAATCCTCCGCCTGCTGTTCCATCTCGGGCGGGAAGTGGGGAATGCGCCCAGTCGGCCCCGGTGGGAGCCGGAGTCGTATAAGGAGATCGTTGAGGAGTAGAGCGACGGAGAAGACGGAGAGGACGGGGAAGGCCTACGCCTTATCCGCCCGCGTCAGCAATACTCCAGCGACGATGAGGATCGCGCCCACACCCTGAAGAGGATGAGGCCGTTCTCCCAACAGCAGCCAGGCTCCAGTCACTGCGAAGAGCGGAGTGATGCACATGTAGATGGCCGTGCGAGTGCCACCGACCGCCTTGACGCTTCGATTCCACAGCAGATACGCCACGACCAATGAGAGCACGGCGGCGTAGCCCAACGCCAGCCAAGCCTCCGACGTGATCGTCCTCCAGCTCAAACGGAGCATGCCGGGGATCCCGGCGAGAACCAGAACCGGCGTCCCGGCCATCGTGGTGATGGTCGTGACTCGGAGCGGGCTGATGCCGGAAGGCACCCGGCGAAGGCCGACGGTATACCCGGCCCAGCAGAGTACCGCCAAAACGGTCAAGAGGTCTCCGGGCAAGGTCTTCACGTCAAACCCCACTCCGCGCGTGGCGATGACCAGGACGACGCCGAGCGTACCCAGCGCGATCCCGAACCACATTTTGGAAGTGATTCGCTCCAGTCCGAGCGCACCGGCGAACAGTGCGACGACAGTCGGCACGGTGGAGAGAATCAGCGCGCTGTTCGTTGCCGTGGTCTGCGAGAGACCGACGGTGAATGCGAGCTGATAGCAGGTACTCCCCACCAGGCCCAGGATCACCAGCTTCTTCAGCCCACCGGAAGGAATCTGGGCGGGTCCTTCGGCCAGCCGGAGCACGAACCAGAGCAGCACGCTGGCGGCGGCGAAACGGATCGCGGTGAAGGGGAGCGGCGGAATCTGATCGAGCGCGATCTTGGTGACGCTGAAGTTGAGGCCCCAGATCAAGCACACGAGGAGCATGCCTGCGTCCTGAGTGGTCAGGCGGACAGGCGGACGGGCGGTCGGTCGCTCCCACGACCGGACAGTCGTTGTGTGGGGCACCGCCGAACATAATACCGCCTGACCCAACTCCGAATAACACAATCTGACCGGCTGACCGCCCGTCCGCCCGACCGCCTTATATTCCCCCATGCCCCAGTCCCACATTCGCAATTTCTGCATCGTCGCCCACATCGACCATGGCAAATCCACGCTCGCCGACCGGCTCATCGAGGCCACCGGCGCCGTCGAGAAGCGTCAGATGCGCGACCAGCTGCTCGATACCATGGATCTCGAGCGGGAACGGGGAATCACCATCAAATTGAACGCGGTCCGGATGAACTACACGGCCCGCGATGGCACCCCATACGAGCTGAACCTGATCGACACACCGGGTCACGTGGACTTCACCTACGAGGTCTCCCGCTCACTTGCCGCGTGTGAGGGCGCAATTCTGGTGGTGGATGCTTCCCAGGGGGTGCAGGCGCAGACCCTGAGCAACCTCTTTCTCGCGATGGACGCCGGCCTCGAGATCATCCCAGTACTGAACAAGATCGATTTGCCTGGCGCCGACCCGGAGGGCCGAGCCAAGGAGATCATGGAGCTGATCGGGGCCAAGCGGGAGGAGATTCTTTCGGTCTCCGCCAAGGAAGGCACCGGTGTCCCCGAGCTGCTGGAGGCGATCGTGGCCCGGGTGCCCCCGCCCGCGGGGCGGGATGATGCGCCGCTGCGCGCGCTGATTTTCGATTCGTACTACGACCGGTATCGCGGCGCGGTGCCCAGTATCCGGGTGGTAGATGGCGCGGTGCGTGAGGGGATGGAGATCTGCTTCGGCGCGCACCCGGAAGACGTGCATCACGTGGACGAGGTCGGCTACCTCCAGCTGGGACAGCATCCCACCGGCGCGTTGGTGGCCGGTGAGGTGGGCTACCTGGTGGCCAGCCTGCGTGACGTCCGGGATGCCCGAGTCGGCGACACCGTTCTCGATGCGGCCAACCGCGCGAGCGAGCTCCTGCCGGGCTACCGCGATGTCAAGTCCATGGTGTTTGCCGGTCTCTACCCGACCGATTCGGACCAGTACGAGAACCTCCGCGACGCGCTGGAAAAGCTGCGGCTCAACGACGCCAGCCTGCACTACGAGCCGGAGTCCTCCACCGCTCTTGGCTTTGGGTTCCGCTGCGGGTTTCTGGGACTGCTGCATATGGAAATCGTGCAGGAGCGGCTGGAGCGAGAGTTCAACCTCGACCTGATCACCACGGTCCCCACGGTGGAGTACAAGGTCTACCGCACCGATCGGGAGATGCTGCTGCTGGAGAACCCCAGCAAACTGCCGGACCCGGCCGAGATCGATCGCATCGAAGAGCCATACGTCAAGGCGCGCATTATGGCGCCGGCCGATTACATCGGCGGCATCATGAAGCTGGGCCAGGAACGGCGCGGGGTATACAATGGGATGCACTACCTCGACACCACGCGAGTCGAGTTCGACTTCGAGTTCCCGCTGGGCGAGATCGTGCTGGATTTCTACGACAAGCTCAAGTCCCTGAGCCGGGGCTATGCCTCGCTCGACTATGAAGCAGCCGATTATCGCGAGTCCGATCTGGTCAAGCTCGACATGCTCATCAATGGCGATCCGATCGACGCATTCAGCGTCATCATCCACCGCGACAAGGCGCAGGAGTATGGCCGCAAGGTGGCGGAGAAGCTGAAGGAGCTGATCCCCCGCCAACTCTACCAGGTGGCCATCCAGGCGGCAGTCGGCAACAAGGTGATTGCCCGGGAGACGATCTCGGCGTTCCGAAAAGACGTGCTGGCCAAGTGCTATGGCGGGGACATCACCCGGAAGCGCAAGCTTCTGGAGAAGCAGAAAGAGGGCAAGAAACGCATGAAGCAGATCGGATCGGTGGAGATCCCGCAGGAGGCGTTTCTGGCCGTCCTACAGGTGGATTGATGATGGGTGGGCAGCCGTCCACTCTGGTAATCCAGACCGCCTTCCTCGGCGACGTCATCCTCAGTACCCCGCTGCTTTCGGTGCTCGCCGACCGGCACGGCCCGGTTGACGTGGTGACCACACCGGCGGCTGCAAGCCTGCTGGACCATCACCCGGCGGTGGGCGATGTGGTGCGCTACGACAAGCACGGCCTCGGCCGGGGCTGGAAACCGTTCCGGCGGCTCGGCATGGAGTTGCGTGCCAGGGGTTATGACCGGGTGTACTTGCCGCATCAGTCACTCCGGTCGGCGCTGCTCGCCCTCTGGTCCGGTGCGAGGGAGCGAATCGGCTTCGCCGACAGCGCCGCCGCTGTCACCTACACCAGCCGGGTTGCCCGTCCCCGGCAGGGCCATGAGGTCGAGCGACTTCTCGCGCTCGCCGGTATGAGGCCGGGAGATGTTGCCCCGCCGGTGAGCATCGGGCTCGCGCCCACCGATCTCGCGGCGGCCGACGCCTGGCTCGCCTCGCACGGGGTCGGGCCCGACTTCGTGGCCATCGCTCCTGGCTCGGTCTGGGCCACCAAGCGCTGGCCCTATTACGCCGAGCTGGCCGCGGGGCTCGACCGGACCGCGGTCATCGTGGGCGGTGCGGAAGACGCCCAGCTGGCCGATGCGATCGTCCAGGCCGCTCGCGGGCGGGCCGTGAGCGCCGCCGGCGCGCTGAGCCTTCGTGGGTCGGCAGCGCTCATTCGGCGCGCCGCGGTTCTGATCACCAACGACTCGGCGCCGCTTCATCTGGCGACGGCGGTGGGAACCCCGGTCGTCGCGCTGTTCGGACCGACGGTGCCCGAGTTCGGCTTTGGGCCACGCCGCGGCGGTGACGTCGTGCTGGGGCACGAGGAGCTGCCGTGCCGCCCGTGCTCGAAACACGGCCCACCGACCTGTCCACTCGGGCATCACCGATGTATGCGCGATCTGTCGGTAGGCGACGTGGCGGCAGCACTGGCCAGGATCATCGGCTCGGAGGAACCGCGTGCGATTCGTACTTGGGATTGACATCGGAGGCACTAATCTCGTCGTCGGCAGTGTCGCCGAGGACGGGTCTGCGCTGCATGCGCTCGGAAGCGAGCCGACCCACGCCGAGGCCGGTCAGAGCGACGTGCTCGACCGCCTCATCACGTTGGCCAAGCGAACCATCGAGCAGACTAAGCGTGAGGTGCCCGGCGCGGAGATCATCGGCATCGGGGTGGGGGCCCCGGGACCGCTGGATACCAAGAGTGGGATCGTGTTGCTCACACCCAATCTCGGCTGGGTGAACCTGCCGCTGCGCCGGATCATTCACGAGCGCCTGTCGTTGCCCGCGGCGCTGGACAACGACGCCAACTGCGCCGTTCTGGGGGAATGGTGGATGGGGGCCGCCCGGGGCACGAAGATCGCCATCGGTATCACCATCGGCACCGGGATCGGCGGCGGGCTCATCATCGACGGCAAGCTGTTCCATGGCGCCTCCGACTGCGCGGGCGAGATTGGCCACACCACCATCGATACCGAGGGACGGCGCTGCAAGTGCGGCAACTACGGCTGCCTGGAGGCCTATGCCTCCGGACCGAACATCGCGCTCCGAGCTTGTGAGGAGATCCAGGCGGGTGCGGTCAGCCGGCTGGCCTCGTACGTCGGGGGCGACTTGGGGAAGATCACGGCGCAGACGGTCTACCAGGCCGCCCACGACGGTGACGACCTGGCGCTCGAGGTGGTGAACGACACAGCCAAGTTCCTTGGTGCGGCCATCGCCAACCTGGTGAACGTCTTCAATCCCGAAGCGGTAGTCATCTGCGGAGGTGTGACCCTGGCCGGCGACCACCTGTTCGTGCCGCTTCGGCGCGAGGTGGCTCGGCGGGCGTTCAAGCCGGCGGTGAGCGTCTGCCGGATCGTGCCGTGCGAGCTCACGGGCACCGCGGGGGTCTACGGCGCAGCCAAGGTATTTCTGGATACAGCGGGGCAGCGGGGCGGGAACCCTCCGGGTGGGTGGGCAGCGGGGCAGGCAATCTCGTAGCATGCGGATCGGCATCCTCGGTTCTTTGGTCTGGGACCTCATTTATGGCCGCGACCAACTCGCCCCTCCGGTGGAGGAGTGGGGAGGCATCGCGTACGCCCTCGCGGGACTGGACGCGAGCCTGACGCCGGACTGGGAGATGGTTCCGCTGATCAAAGTGGGCCGCGACCTGAGCGCGGAGGCGCAGGATCTCCTGCGCGGCTTGTCCCGGGTGGCGCGGGGGGCGCGTTGCGTCGAGGTCACGGCCCCCAACAACCGCGTGGTGCTGCACTACCAGTCCACCGAGCGACGGTGCGAACGAATGGCCGGCGGTGTCCCCGGGTGGACTTGGCCCGAGCTGGGACCAATGGTGCGGGACCTGGACGCCATCTACCTGAACTTCATCTCGGGATTCGAGCTCTGCCTGGGGACCGCGCAGGCTCTACGGCAAGGGTTTGCCGGACCAGTCTACGCCGATCTCCACAGTCTCTTCCTAGGTATGCAGCAGGACGGCATGCGGGTGCTGCAACCACTGCCGAACGCGCCGGCCTGGTTCGGCTGCTTCGACATGGTTCAGCTGAACGAAGATGAGATGCAGCAGCTCACGCCCGACCCGTTGACGTTGGCTGCCGACGCCCTGGGCGCCGGCGTTTCGCTGCTCACGGTGACGCTGGGTTCCAAGGGGGTCGCCTACGTCGCGGCGCCGGGGTTTGATGGTCTGGCGGACAGTCGGTCAGTCGGTCAGTCGGTCAGTCGGTCGGGGGTGGATCGCTTGCATGCACCGACCGCCCGACCGGCCGACCGGCCGACCGTCCGCACCGCGCTCATCCCCGCTACCAACGTCGAAACCCTCGACCCGACGGGATGCGGTGACGTCTTCGGGGCCGCGGCCTTTGCCCGGCTGCTGGCCGGGGACTCAATCGAGGCCGCGCTGCGCCATGCCACGGCGCTCGCCGCAAGGAATGCCGGCTTTCGGGGCGCGAGCGGGTTGGCCCGCCATCTCCGCGGCGAGCTGGTGACCCCGTGACCCGGGTCATCGAGGTTCCTGCGCACTTCGAGGACCGCACCTTCGACGCCTTTGCCGGCGGATTCGCCGAGTGGCCCCCGGAGGAGAAGGTGCTGCTGGACGCGCGGAGCACCCAGTGGGCGTCCCCGTATGGTCTCATTGGCATCCTGACTGCCGGGCAGGCGCTGGCGGAAGCGAAGCGGGAGAAGCCGTTGCTGACGGTGCCCACCAGCGACGAGGTGAAGCGGTACTGGGCCCGCGCCGGGTTCTTTCATCACGCCGCGGAGCTGTTCGAGCTCCACGGCAAGGTCCCGCGCACCACGACCACCGGGCCGTCCGACGTGCTGCTCGACGTGACGCCGGTACGGGCATCCGAGGACGTCCACGGCGTGGTCGATAAGATCTCCGAGGGAGCCTCCCGGATTTTACACGGGGAGCTGGGTCTCGAAATGAAGGCCACGCTTCGCTTCAGTATGGCGCTTTCAGAGGCCTGCCAGAATATTGTGGAGCACGCGGGGACCAGCGGCTGGGTTGCGGTCCAGGCGTACACCTTCCGCCGCCGGCTGGGTCGCAGAGTCGTGGTCATCGCAGTGAGCGACGGGGGTGTGGGATTCCGCCGCTCGCTCGAGAGCACCCACGCCAAACGCTTCGGCGAGCGCTGGGGGGACGGCGCGGCGCTGGAGGCGGCCCTCATTCAAGGGGTGAGTCGCTTCCGCGATCCGGGTCGGGGCCAGGGCCTCGCGTTCATCAAGAGATTTCTCGACCAATGGGAGGGGAAGATCTCCATCCGCAGCGGCACTGCCCGGTTGTCCATCATCCCACCCTGGGATGAGGACATCCCTCTGAGCGAGAACCTGGCGTATTTCCCGGGCGCGCAAGTGCAGATCATCATCCCGGCGCAGGGCGCGGAGCCGCGGTGATACAGACGATCCGGATCGGGCACCTGCTCCGCGAGGCCGTCGCCGCGCCGTACCGCAACCTGGTCACCCGGCCCACCGGCGCCGCCGTCCGCATCCGGATCGAGGAAGCGCTGGCCGGATCGAACTGCATGACCGCTCTGCTGGACTTCTCCGGGATCGAGCTGGTGGACCTGAGCTGCGCCGACGAAGTGGTCGCCAAGCTGCTCCTGGCAGTGCGAACCGCCTATTTCGTGGTTCTCCAGGGTCTTCGGGAAGATCACCATGAGGCCATTGAGCATGTTCTCGTCCATCATCGCCTGGCGGTGGCCGCGATGCCGCCGGACAGCCGGGATCCTAGACTGCTGGGCTGGGTCCGGGCCGATGCCAGGCGGGCGTTTGCCTGCGTGTGCGACCACGGACCTCTGGCCGTGCCCGACCTGTGCGGCGTGCTGGGGTGGCCGGAGCCTCGCGGACGTGAGGCGCTGCACGATCTCGCCCTTCACCGGCTGGTCCGCCCGATCGGCGAGCTCTATCATCCGCTGCCGACCGCATGAGCCGGTCCGGGTTCGGGTTCTCCACCACCGCCATCCACGGCACACCGCACCGCCGGCCTGACTGGGCACCGATCGCCCCTGCCCTGCTCCAGAGCAGCACCTTCGTCAACCCGATCGGATCGGACGAGGAGGTGCTCTATAGCCGCTACGGCAACAACCCGAACCAGGTCGAGCTGGCCCGGAAGTACGCGCTGCTCGAGGGTGCGGAGGACGCGATCTTCGTGGCCAGCGGCATGGGAGCAACCGCACTTGCTCACCTTGCCATGCTCCGCCCCGGCGACCATCTGATCGCGAGCACCTGGATCTATGGCGGTACCCAGCGGCTCTTCGACGAGGAGTTGGCCCGCTTCGGCATCGAGGTCACCTATGTGAGCCCGGACCAGGTGCGGCATTGGCGCAAGTCGATGCGCAAGGCCACCCGGGCCCTCTTCGTAGAGACGCCCACCAACCCGCTCATGCGGGTCATCGACCTGGGCCCGATCTCGTACCTCGCCAAGGAGCACGGCCTGGCGCTGCTGGTGGATGCCACTTTCGCCAGCCCGATCAACTACCGGCCCCTGGAGCACGGTGCGGACGTCGTCATCACCAGCGCCACCAAGTATCTCAACGGGCACAGCGACGTGATCGCCGGTGTGGTGGCAGGCTCGAGTGCATTTGTGGAGGAGGTGAACCGCCTCATGCGGCTCTGGGGCCAGGCCATCGATCCCCACGCGGCCTGGCTCATCGACCGGGGGATGCGCACGCTCGCGGTGCGCATGGAGCGTCACAACGCCAACGGCCTGGCTGTCGCGCAGTGGGCGGAGCAACACCCCGGCATTACCAGGGTGCATTACCCCGGATTGCCGTCGCATCCGGACCACGCACACGCCAAGGCCGCGCTCAACGGGTTCGGGGGGATGGTGGGGCTCGAGCTCAAGGGCGGCGTTAAGGCGACGGAGCGGCTGCTCAAACGACTCAAGTTGATCACCCATGCACCGAGCCTCGCCGGCGTGGAGACGCTCATCTCGGAGCCTCGCCTCACGTCACACAAGAGCATCGGCCCGGAGGGCCGACTCAAGATCGGCATCCCGGACGGCTTTTTGCGTCTGAGCTGTGGCATCGAGGACGCAGCGGACATCATCGGGGATTTGAGTCAGGCGCTTGAGGGAAAAAAGGGAGTCTAGGGTCGAGGGTCGAGGGTCAAAACGCATCCTAGACCCTAGACCCTAGACCCTCGACCTTCTTTATTCCACGACGTGATCCGCTTTTCCAACGTATACAAAGCCTATCCCAATGGTGCGATGGCCCTGAAGGACGTGAGCTTTCACGTCTCCAAGGGGGAGTTTGTCTTCCTGACCGGCCACTCGGGCGCCGGCAAGTCCACCATCATGAAGATGCTCTTCGCGGAGCAGCGACCGAGCGGCGGGGAGGTGCGGGTCTCGGGCTACAACGTCACCACCCTCCGCCCCGACGACGTGCCGAGGCTCCGGCGCAGGCTCGGCGTCGTGTTCCAGGACTTCCGTCTTCTGGAAGACCGCACGGCGGCGGAGAACATCGCCTTTGCGCTCGAAGTGACCGGGGCGCGCACCGACACCATTGCCGCCCGGGTGATGCGGGTTCTGACCCAGGTCGGGCTCTCGTCGAAGGCCCGGGCGTATCCGCGCGAGCTCTCGGGTGGGGAACAGCAGCGGGTGGCCATCGCGCGGGCCCTGGTGAACGATCCGGCGATCCTGCTCGCCGACGAGCCAACCGGGAACCTCGACGAGCGGGCCACTCGCGGCGTCTTCCAGCTGCTGCGCGACATCAACGCCGGCGGCACCGTTGTCGTCATGGCCACCCACGACCTCGATCTGGTGCGGCAGACGGCGTACCGGATCATCGAGATGCGCGACGGCAGCCTGGTGTACGACAGCGCGGTGGACGAGGCCGCCGCGGAGGCACAGTGAAGCTCCTGAGCCGCGAGGCACTGCTGTCCTTCCGCCGGGCTCCGCTTCTGTCGGTGCTCTCGGTAACCACGATCGCTTTCTCGCTCTTCACCGTGGGGCTATTCGGCCTGGTGGCGATCAACCTGCGCGAGGCCCTTCGGGGCATTGAGGAGCGGGTCGAGATCGTGGCCTACATCCTCCGGGGCACGCCGGCGGAGACGATCGCGATCGCCACCCAGGATATCGCGGCGTTTCCCGAGGTCCAGGAGGTCAACTACGTGACCGAGGAACAGGCTCTTCAGCGCGCCCGCGCCGAGCTGGTCGAGTTCCGCGACGCCTACCGCGACCTCCAGGTGAATCCGCTTCCTGCCTCGATCGAGGTGCGGCTCAAAGACGGCTATCGCGACGCGACCAGTGCTGAACGGGTGGCCCAACGGCTCCAGGGGTTTGGCTTCATCGATGACGTGCGCTTCGGCCGGGAGTGGGTACAGAAGCTCGATCACCTGAGAAACCTCACCGGTCTGGTCGGCCTGGTCATCGGCCTGGCGTTCGCCGCCGTGGCAGTGGTCATCATCGGGGTCACCATCCGACTCACGATCCTCCAGCGCGCGCGGGAGATCTCGATCATGCGCCTGGTCGGCGCCACCAACTGGTTCATCCGCGGCCCGTTTCTGCTCGAAGGCGCCATGAAAGGGCTGCTCGGTGGTCTTCTGTCGCTGGTGCTGTGTTACGGGGGCTACTTGTTGTTCCGCGACAAGAGCGGCGGGACGCTGGCAGGCCTCATCTTCTTCCGCCCCGAGCACATGGTGCTAATCATCGTGTTCGGCGTTCTGCTCGGCCTCGGCGGCAGTCTAGTGAGCGTGGGGCGGCATCTACGGCATGTTTAAGGGGACGGAGAAGACGGAGAAGACGGAGAGGTGTCAGTCTCTATTACGTCCTTTCCGTCATCTCCGTCCTCTCCGTCTGTTTCTCCTCGGCATGGCTCTCTGCCCCCCAATCCACGCGCAGACCGACCTCGAGGAGAGTCGGCGGCGACTCGAGGAAATCCGGGCGGAGCGGGATCGCCTCCAACGGCAGCGCGAGCGGCTTCAGGGGCAGGTGCATGATGTCAACGACGAGCTGAGCAATCTCGAGCGGCAGCGGGAATCGACTCAGCGGATTGTGAACGAGATCGAGCGGCAGATCGGGGGGCTGGCATCACAGCTCGACCGATCCAGTGCCGAGCTGATCCTGGCCCAGGACAATCTCGCCGAGCGGCGAGCGGTCCTCCAGCGAAGGCTGGTGGACATCTACAAGCGGGGCACTCTCCACACCTTTCAGGTCCTCCTGACCGCCGAATCATTCGGCGACCTCCTGAGCCGGTATAAGTATCTCTACCTCACCAGCGAGCAGGACCGCTCGCTGGTCACCGACGTAGAGAAGCTGCGGAACCGGGTGGTCCAGCAGCGGAACAACATCCTGAATGTCCGGGGCGAGCTGGATCGGAGGCGGGAGGAGCGAGAGGCCGAGGCCAGCAAGTACTCGGCGCTGGCGTCCGAGCGGGCCAGTAAGCTGCAGAGCCTGCAGCGCTCGGCCCGAAACACGGAGCGGCGGCTCACCGAGCTACAAAAGGACGAGTCGCGGCTGAATGGACTCCTGGCCTCGCTGGAGCGGGCCCGCCGGGATGAAGCGGCCCGCGGCGCGCTCCGCGGCGGAGTCAGTGCGCCCGGCTCCATCACGACGGCGGATCTGGGCAAGCTCGACTGGCCGGTCGAGGGAACTATTGTCTACCGGTTTGGGCGGGACACGCTTCCGAGTGGGGGCGTCATTCGGTGGAACGGCGTCGGCATCGCGGCGCCAGTCGGCACGCCAGTCAAGGCAGTGGAAGCCGGCAAGGTGCGGCTGGTCGGACAATTCGGAACCTACGGACTCACCATCGTTCTGGAGCATGGCAACGGATACTATTCCGTGTATGCCCACCTCGAGACGGCCGATGTCAAGCTGGGGGCCTCGACCTCGAAGGGTAAGGTGATCGGGACGGTGGGCGGCCAGAACTCGGACTACGGCCCGCATCTACATTTCGAGATCAGGGGAGACAAACAGATCGCACTGGACCCGACGATGTGGCTTCGGAGGAAATAAAAAAGATCTCTTCCCCGCTTACATTGCCAACCCGATCCGCTCGCCGGACTGTGCCTTTCCTCGCACCAGGGCAGCCTCGGCCAGGGCGAACAGGTGGTCGGTCTGGACCGCGGTGGGGTGAGGATAGGTCACGATGCCGGCGCTGAAGCGGGGACTCTCCTCCCGGGGGTCACCCTCGAAGGGTACCGCTGCCAGACGGTCACGGATCCGGGTGACGGACTGGCGGGCGCCGTTTTGGTCGGTCTCAGGCAGGACGATCGCAAACTCGTCTACACCATAGGGTACGACGAAATCGGGCAGCCGCAGCTCCCGGCGCAGCACGCCGCCGACCTCGCGCCGCCGGCGGTCCGCGGCCTCTGCTCCCAGCCGTTCGCTCAACCCAGCCAGTTCGTCCATGCCGAGCAGGACCAGGCTGAAGCTCAGCGAATACCGCCGGGCCCGCTCCAGCTCCTCCTGCACGCGTCGGTCGAGCTCATTCTCCGTCTCAACTGGAGTGCTGGCCTCACGGATTCGCGCGTGCAGACGAGCGCAGAGCTCGGGCAAGTGGATCGGAGCGGCCAGCGCATCCGCGGCTCCCTGAATCAGCGCCCTGGCGGGGCCGTCAGGATCGGAGGTGGAAAGGAGAACGATGCGGGGCGGGATCGTAGAAGGCTCGGCGCTGCTGCGCGGAATGAGATCGGCAAGTGCCGCGCCGTCCACCTTGGCGAGGGTTATCAGCACAGCATCGGCCTCGAGGTCCGTGGCGGCGCCCTCGCGCTCCACGAGCCGAAAGCCGGCGCGGGTGAGCGCCCGTTCCAGGCCTGCCGGCCGGGCGGACGCATCCCCCGCGAGGAGAACTTTCGGGCGGGTGGGGTGCTCCACTGCCTCCGCGCTCACGCGATAGAGGGCAGCGAATGGACCAGCGTAATCGTACAGCAGAGCGTCTGGGAGCCCATGTGTCGGTCCAGGGCGGCGTCGATAAGGCGCCAGTCAGAGGTAAGGCGATCGGGGCGACCGCAATCCAGGTGTTCACCAAGACGCCCAGCCAGTGGCGCGAGCCGGGCGTCTCATCCGAGTCATATACCACGTTCCGCCGGGAATGCGAGCGGTACCAGCTATCCAATATAGTGGGGCATGATTCGTACCTTATCAACCTCGCCTCGCCGGATCCCGTCTTAAGTAGCCGCTCCGAGGCGGCTTTCGTGGCTGAACTTCGGCGTTGCGAGGCGTTCGGCATCCCGTTGCTGGTGTCGCACCCGGGCAACTACATCGACGACCGGAGTGCCGGCCTGGTGCGTAACGCCGGCGCCTACACCCGCTGCCTGCAGGCGGCTCCCGGCACGGTCGTCGTGCTTCTCGAGACCACGGCAGGCTGTGGCACGTCCCTCGGGAGCTCCTTCGAGGAGCTCGCCCTGCTGCGCAGCCTCGTCGGGGATGAGGTCCGCCACCGGGTAGCCTTCTGTGCCGACACCTGCCACCTCTACTCCGCAGGCTACGACCTAGTGGGTGACTACGACGGCGTCTGGCGGCGGTGGGATGAGATCCTCGGCCTCGACCAACTCCGTTGCCTGCATCTGAACGATTCGAAGACACCTTTTGCATCCTGCCGCGATCGGCACCAGCTGATCGGCGAAGGATCCCTCGGTCCGGGGCCATTTCGCCGGATCATGACCGACCCCCGGCTGGCCCACGTGATCAAGATCCTGGAGACTCCCAAGGGCGACGACCAGGTCACGGCCGACCGGAAGATGCTTCGGCGGCTCAGGAGTTACGCCCGGGGGGGACGCACCGCGCGTTGACCCCCTCTCCTTCTCCGATCATACTTTCGGGAATGCGAGCCGCCGTGGCCCTGCTGGTCGTTCTCACCGCCGCCAGCCTGTCGGCAGCGGAGGCGCAGACGGATTTCTATGCCCGGCTGGGTCTCACCGGCACCACCAAGCTTCTGAAAGACGATATCCTGCAGCAAATCGAGGTTCGCCAGAGTCTCGCACCCACCTTGGCACTGGGTGTCTCCTTCCCGTTTACACCGCTGTATGGGGCAGGTCTCGAGGTCACCGTGACTTCATCGGGATTCCATAGTACCGAGTCAGGCAGCCAGACGGACCTCGGCACCCTCCGCACCGGCTCGATCATGCTGGGGCTCGATGGTCCGGTCTGGCGGCAGCTGCGCTGGCGGGCGGGAGCGGGCCTGCTCAGTTACTGGCCCGCCGAGAAGCGCGGCATTTTCCTGGGAGGAGGAAGCACTCGCTTTCTGGCTGGAGCCGGGCTGGACTACCGGCGGCCGGTATTCCCACGATGGGAGTTGATGATGTCGTTGCGCTATGATTTCCACCGCTTCACCACCGACGAGCTGGTGGCCCGCGGCTTCAGTGGAACCCAGGGAGTGCAGCGGGTGTCGGCCTCGGTGGGTCTGGCGCGGGGGCGACGATGAAGCTTCCCGATCATCTGCCGATACTTTTTGGCCTGGGTGGGGCCGTGGCCGCCCTGGCCTGTGCCGACATTGCATCTCCAAGTCGCGCCGACAGGTACGAGTGGCGGCGCATCGTCGCCACAGGCCCGGGGACGGCTGATACCCTCAGCTTTCACTGGCCGAGGTCCCGCTTGCCGGTCAGGGTTTGGGTTGAGGACACGCTGAACCTTCCGAGCGATGTGCAAGGCGGTATAGACCAGTGGAAAGCGGCTTTTCTGTACGGTGAGTTCGACGCCGTCATCGTGCCCGACTCCAGCACGGCCGATGTCGTGGTACGGGCGGGGAGCCCGGTCAACGGCGGGTTCAGTGTGATCCGGCTGGCGAGCACCGCGCCAGAGTGTGAGGGCGGTACCGACTTCGATTTGCCGAGCGGAAGCCTCGAGCTCGTGCCGCCCATCCGGGTTTTCGTCAACCCCCGGTTCGATCCAGCCACCCCGGGGGTGGCCGAGTGCCTGGCTCTGACCACGACCCATGAGCTGGGACACGCCATCGGTATCTTCGCGCATTCGCCAGTGGCCACCGACATCATGTTCGGTGATCCAGTCGTGCCGGCGCTCAGCGCCCGGGATGGCGCTACGGTAGAGGCAGCATACCACTTGCAGCCCAATCTTTCGATCGGAACACGCTGAGGTTGCACGCCAACGCGGAGCTAGGGATCTTACACATATGACCATCGAAAGCACCGCCGTTCCGCGCGAAAATCTCATCCTCGTCGAGCACGGTCTCTTCCCCATTCGCATTCACGCGAACCTGACTCCGCCCGTGCTCATCGAGCACGCACTCCGGCGGAGCGAAGGAATCCTGACCGATCGCGGGGCGTTCACGGCGGTGACCGCGCCCCACACCGGCCGCTCGGCAAAGGACAAGTTCCTGGTCGATGAGCCCGGCATCAGCGACCGGATCTGGTGGGAAAAGAACGCCCGGATCGATCCGGCGGCCTTCGAGCGGCTGCAAGAAGACGTACGGGCCTATCTGGACGCCCGCGAAGTGTTCGTGCAGGACCTCTTCGCCGGCGCCGATCCAGCCTACCGCCTGTCGGTCCGGTTTGTCACGCCGAACTCGTGGCACGCGCTGTTCGTGCGGAACATGTTCATCCGCGCGCTCCCGCCCGAGCTGGCGCAGTTCCGCCCCGGCTTCACGGTGCTCCACGCGCCCGACCTCCAAGCCGATCCCGCCCGCCACGGAACCCGCAGCGGAACCTTCGTGGTGATCAGCTTTACCAAGAAGGTGGTGCTGATCGGTGGCACCCGATACGCGGGAGAGATGAAGAAGTCCATCTTTTCCGCGCTCAATTATCTGCTGCCGGCGCGGGGAGTCATGCCGATGCACTGCTCGGCAAATATCGGCCCCGGCGGCGACACGGCGATCTTCTTCGGTCTTTCCGGCACCGGCAAGACAACGCTCTCGGCCGATCCCACCCGCCAGCTCATCGGGGACGACGAGCATGGCTGGAGCGACCGGGGGGTGTTCAACTTCGAGGGCGGCTGTTACGCCAAGGTGATCCGGCTTCGCCCCGACACCGAGCCCGAGATCTATGCCGCCACTCAGATGTTCGGAACGGTTCTCGAAAATGTGGTGCTCGACCCCGTCACTCGGGCCGTCAACTTCGATGCCGACACCATCACCGAGAATACCCGCGCCTGCTACCCGCTTCAGTCGATCCCCAACCACGTCCCCAGCGGCGCCGGTGGCCATCCCAGGAATGTGGTGTTCCTCGCGGCTGATGCCTTCGGCGTCATGCCGCCGATCGCGCGACTCACGGCCGAGCAGGCGATGTACCACTTCCTCTCGGGGTACACGGCCAAGGTCGCCGGCACCGAGCGTGGGGTCACCGAGCCCACGGCCACGTTCTCCGCCTGCTTCGGCGCGCCGTTTCTGCCGCTGCACCCGAGTGTCTACGCGCAGATGCTGGGTGAGCGGATCGGTCGTCATGGAGCCAAGGTGTGGCTGGTGAACACCGGCTGGACCGGGGGCCCTTATGGCACCGGCTCGCGGATGAAGTTGTCACTCACCCGGGCGATGCTGCGCGCCGCTCTGTCAGGAGCGATCGAGGGTGGCAAGTTCACCCGCGACCCAGTCTTCGGGTTCGAGGTGCCGGCGAGCGTACCCGAGGTGCCTCAGGAGGTTCTGTCGCCGCGCGGCACCTGGGCCGATCCGAAGGCCTACGACGTCCAGGCCAGGAAGCTGGCCACGATGTTTCGGGAAAACTTCGAACAATACCGGTCGCAGGTGCCGGACGCGGTGGCCAAGGCGGGGCCTGCTTGAAGGACGGGAAAGACGGGAAGGACGGGAAAGGCGGGAAAGGCGGAAAGTTGACAGCTCACCAGACGCGGCCGGGATCGGCATCCGAGAAAAAAGCCGAAGGGGTGAACCCGCGCCACCTTCCCGACCTTCCCGCCTTTCCCGCCCTTTCCGAGATTATCCGCGATCCGCTCTGGGACAACATCCGGGTCGACCACCCCGCCCTGCTTGCCCTCGACACGCCCGCCGTCCAGCGTCTTCGCTACATTCGTCAAGTGGGTCATTCCTTCCTCGTCTATCCCGGCGCCACCCACACGCGTTTCGAGCACGCACTCGGCGCTTATCACCTGACGCGGCGGGCACTGGCCGCCCTCGAGGAGCTGGGCGAGTTGGGCCCCGCGACGGCGGAGGAGTGCCTGGCAGTCCGCATGGCCGCGTTGCTGCACGACATCGGCCACTATCCATTCTCCCATGCCCTGGAAGAGGCGGGCTTTCCGTCGCACGAGACGCTAGGAGTCACCAAGCTCTCGCAAGGGCTGTTGGGCGAGCGTTTGATCCAGATCGGTGGCCTCGATTTCCCTCGCATCATAGGTGCCCTCATCACCGGGTCGAGCCGGAGTCCGCTCCAGGGACTCATCTCCGGATCGATCGATCTCGACAAGGTCGATTATCTGAGCCGGGACGCCCGGATGTGCGGCGTGCCCTACGGAACCGTGGACGTGGACCGCCTGCTCTCGTCACTCACGGTGGTCGAGGTCGAGCCCGGGCATTTCGAGGTCGGCGTGCAGGAGAAAGGTGTGAGCGCACTGGAGTCGCTCCTGTTCGCCAAGTACCAGATGTACCGGAATGTCTACTGGCACCACGCCGTTCGATCGGCAACCTGCATGTTCAAGCGGGCGGTGCGCATCGCCGTGCGGCGCGGAACCGTAACGGTGCAGGCCATCGCCGATGCCACCGACGACGGGCTGATGGAGCTGCTCCTCGCGCGCGACCAGAGCGGACTCGCCGCCTGCATCCGGGCACGTCGCCTGCACAAGCGCGCACTGGACCTGCCGGCGAGCGAAGTCCCCGGAGACGTTCAGCCCTGGGTGACCAGCGACCCTGATCTGCTCGAGCGGGTCGAGGATGCGATTGCCGAGCAGGTCGGTTTGGCGCCTGGCGACGTGCTGCTGGACTTCCCGGCCCGGACCGCGATGCTCGGTGTCAACCTTCCTCTCCGTACCCGGAGCGGGACCATCGAACGCCTGACCGATGCCGGTCGAGCCGGGCACCTGGGACTTCCCCGAGTGGCGGACGAGCTGTACCGGAGCGCTCGCCGTCTGCGCATCTTTGTGTCGAGTCCGCCGAGCCGCTCGCTCGAGCCAGTGGTGCCCCTGCTGACGTGGCCCGCGGAACAGGTCGAAGCGCGAGTGGCGGCAGCGTCATCGCTTATCTGACAGGGGACACGAAATGATCAACCGACGTGCGTTCGTGGTTCGCATTTCCGGGTTGGTAGTCGCGGGGATGGCCGGTGGGCGGCTCGCCGCTGAGGTCCCCGGCTCGTCCGCCAAGCCGACGCCGATCACCATTTACAAGAGCAGTAGCTGTGAATGTTGTGCCAAGTGGGTGGACCACGTGCGCGATAACGGCTTCGAGCCGGTGGTTCATGATGAGGAAGACATGGATGCCATCAAGGCTCAGCTCGGCGTACCGGAGGGAGTTCGGTCCTGCCACACGGCCCTGGTGGGCAAGTACCTCATCGAAGGGCACGTTCCCGCGTCCGACATCCAGCGTCTGGTGAGGCAGCAGCCCGGAGTTACCGGCCTCGCCGTGCCTGGCATGTCTTCAGGAACACCGGGGATGGCTCAACCTGGAGCGAAGATCGCCGGATTCGAGGTCGTTGCGTTCCAGAGGGATGGAACCACGAGAACGTTCGCGCGTTACTAGGTAGGCTGGCGCACGAATGACCAACGCATAGCGACTCCTGGCAAGATGGCCGATCCGCGACCCACGGTCGTCCCTACCGAGAAGATTTCCGGCCTGCATTCGAGCAGCTGAACCGGGACTGGATCGAAAGCCACTTCGTTTTGGAGGACGCGGACCGGGCGGTCTTCGCTGATCCCGCCGGCACCATACTTGGCCCCGGCGGCCAGATCTTCTTTGTAGTCGAAGGCGACACCGTGCTCGGCACCTGTGCCGTGCTCTGTCACAGCCCCAGTGAATGCGAGATCGCCAAGATGGCCGTGGCTCCGGCCGCCCGCGGGCGCGGACTCGGAGACCTGCTGATGGAAGCGGCGGTTGATTTCGCGCGGCAGATCGGCGCGAGGCGGGTAACCATTGTCTCCAACACGGTGCTGGCGCCTGCCCTCCGGCTTTACCGGAAACATGGTTTCGTAGAGGTTCCGCTGGAGTCCGACGGGCGTTACCAGCGGGCCAACATACGCCTGGAGCGCGAGCTCGGAGTCAGGGAGTCCGTCGGGCGCCGCGGAGAAGGCGGATGATGACCAGCAGGACTATGGCCCCGATGAACGCGACGAATATCGCGCCTGCCAGCCCGGAGAACGGCGTCCCCCACCCCATCTGGGCGAAGAGCCATCCTCCGATGAGCGCGCCGAGGATGCCGAGCACGATGTCACCCAGAATGCCGTAGCCGACCCCACCCATGACCAGGGACGCCAGCAGCCCTGCAACCAGCCCGACGATGATCCAGGTCAGAACGTCCACACACCCTCCTCGTTGTTCGGGAACAACGCTGAATGCCTCTATCCTGCTGGCAAGCGAGGGTAGCTCGAAGGGGTATTAAGCGATGTGCGGGGCATCACCGGTGCCCGCTACGGGAACGTCCACTGCGCCACGGCGCAGGCGATGATGGAGGGATTCCGCTCAGGAGCGCTGACTGGCCGCGGCAGGCATGACCGGATGCTCACCCGTGTCGCTGTCCACCGAATCGATCCGGATCACGATGGCCGTGATGTTGTCGAGTCCGCCCCTCCGGTTGGCTTCCGCCACCATTTGATCGACCCACGCCTGGGGTCCCCCGTCGGAGATCACAATGTCAGTGAGCTGCTCGTCTTCCAGCATTCCGGTGAGACCGTCCGAGGCCAGCAGGAGAACGTCCCCCTTCTCCAGTGATCCGAAATAGATGTCGGGCACCACATCCATCCCAGCGCCGACACAGCGGGTGATCACGTTGCTATAGGGATGCACCCGGGCCTGGTCCGGGGTGAGAAGACCCGCGTCGACCTGCTCCTGAACGTACGAGTGGTCCTTGGTGAGCTGGTGGAACTGCCCGTCCCGGAAAAGGTATGCCCTGCTGTCACCCACCTGGCCGATGAGATAGCGATCCGGCAACAGCACCAGGACGGTCACCGTCGTCCCCATACCCCGCTTGTCGTGCTCCGACAGGGTGCGCTCGAAGATGGCATCGTTGGCCGAGCGGATAGCGTTGCGGATCCGTTCGCCGGCTTCCTCGTCGCTGGATCCCCGGAGCGAGCCGATCAACTGCGAGGTGATCCGCACCGCCATCTCGCTCGCCACCTCGCCGGCCGCATGGCCGCCCATCCCATCGGCGACGATGAAGATGCCTTGCTCGGCCAGCATCATGTAGTTGTCTTCGTTGCCCGTACGGACGATGCCGACGTCAGTGCGAGCGGCGCAGGTGAAGTGCACGAGAGTCCGTCAGCTCGAGGGCAGGTGGGAAAGCAGGTAGGCCAGGATAGCCACGAGAATCACCAACCCGACCACCACAATGGTGGAGGGAGCCTTGGGGCGTGGTTGGGCGACGCGAATAGGCCGGCGCGGCCGCGGTCTCGGTGGTTCTGCTTCGGGTGCCGGCTCAGCACTCCGAGCCGGTGCGAGGGATCTCGCCTCCAGCTTCTCCATGACCCGGGTCCCCGCGCCCCGTCCCGCCGGAACCTTCTCGTCGAGCGGCTCGAACAGGGCCAGGACGTCCCCGAAGCGGATGGTTGTGCCGGGACCCAGGGGCAGCTCGCCTTTCAGTGGCTCCCCCTCCACGAAGGTGCCATTGGTGGAGCCCAGATCGGTCAGGATCCAGATCGCCTCGCGGCGCTGGAGCTTGGCGTGCATGGTGCTCACGCTCGGATCGGAAATGACCACGTCGTTGTAGTCTCCCCGCCCGATATTCACCACCGGTACCTTGATCGGCAGCCGCCGGCCCTTCATGGCCCCGCTCCGAAACAGGAGCGACGCCAGCGGGGCGGCGCTGGGCGACGGAGGCGTGTTCTGCCGCTGAAGCTCGGCGACCGGGATCCCGTGCATAGTCTCCGAGAGACGCTGGGACGCGCCGGCCGGCGGCCTGCTGGGAGGAATCTCGACCGCTTGCATCTTCGGGGCCGACTTGGGCGAGGCCGGTGGCGAATCGGCGTAGAAACGGAACTCGTCGTTCCCGATCCGGATTACGTCGGCTCGGGAGAGCCGCCGCGTCTTCCCCATCCGCTCGCCGTTCACGTAGGTGCCGTTTACACTGGCGTCAATCAGGATGTACCCCTCTGGATCCAACCGGATCTCCGCGTGCTGGCGCGATACGTCATGTCCCGCGACCACGACATCGGCCCCGGCCTCCCGGCCGAAGGTGAGCGATCGCTCGCCAATGGTGTATTCCCTGCCGTCGGTGAGGCAGACCAGCCGGCCCCCCGTCTTCCCCGGCGCCTTGGAAGACACCGGAGGAGCGACCAGATCCGCGAAGGCGCCGGAGTCAAAGAGCTGGGTGCTGCCGGCCCGGGCGGAATCCACCACGAGCAGTTCGTGAGTCCCGATCGCGATCTTGTCGCCATGGAGAAGCGGGGTCGGCTCGGCACCGAGCCGAACACCGTTGACCAGGATCTCGGCCCCGGACGCGGCGGCCCGTATCGACGCGGCCCCGGGAGCTCCCTGCACGACGGCGTGCTTCGGATGCACCCCCTCGCCGGGGAGCACCACAGCACTATCCGAGGCCGACCCTATGACTGTTTCACCGGCGGCGATGACATGCCGCTCGCCGTCGATTTCGAGATGGATCATCGATTGATCCCGAGGAAAATCGAGTGGAGAAACGTACCCGCTGACTTATAACCTGGCAAGCGAAATATGGTTAGGCCGGGCCTCATGGCCGGCTATTAAGCGATCTTCTGAGCTTCCTGGCCCTGCAGCTGCAGCTGATACAGCCGCTGGTACAGCCCCTCCTGAAGCAGGAGCTCACGGTGGCTTCCCCGCTCCCTGATCTCACCGTGCTGCATCACCAGGATCTCATCGGCATGCAGGATGGTGCTCAGCCGATGGGCCACCACGAGACTGGTCCGTCCGACCATGAGCTCGGCGATGGCCTGCTGGATCTGCGCCTCTGCCTCTGCGTCAACCGAGCTCGTGGCCTCGTCCAGCACCAGGATCCTGGGGTCAAGCGCCAGGGCGCGGGCGAAGCTGAGCAGTTGCCGCTCGCCGACGCTCAGGCTCCGCCCGCGCTCTCCGAGCCGGTGAGCGTACCCCGCGGGCAGCCGCTCGATGAAGCGGTCGGCGCCCACCCGGCGGGCCGCCTCGTGAGCGGCCTCCGCCGAAACCGGGGCGTCCAGCGTCAGGTTGTGCAGGATGTCGCCCGTGAAGAGGAAGAGATCCTGCTGGACGAAGCCTATCAGCGACCGCAAATCCGACGTGCTCAGCTGGCGAATATCCACCCCGTCGATCAGGATCCGACCGCGATCGGGGTCGTAGAAGCGGAGCAGCAGGTTGACGATCGTGGTCTTTCCTGCCCCGGTGTGTCCTACCAGCGCGATCGTTTGACCCGGCGAGGCGGTGAACGACACGTCGCGCAGAACCCACGGACTATCCGGGCCGTAACGGAACCAGACGTCCTCGAAGCGCACCTCCCCGTGGATCGGCTGCGGAAGCATCACCGGCCTGGCGGGCTCCAGCACGCTGACTGGCTGGTCCAGCAGGCCAAAAACCCGCTCGGAGGAGGCCATGGCGCTCTGGAGGAGGTTGAACTTTTCCGAGAGATCCTGCAGCGGCTGGAAGAACCTGCGGGTGAGCTGGATGAACGCGGCGAGTACCCCGACCGTCAGCGTGCCGTGGATGGTTCGAAGCCCACCGTAGTACAAGAGCAGCGCCGTGGCCACCGCGGTCAGCACCTCGACCACCGGGAAGAACACCGCATAGATGGTGATCGACCGGAGATGCGCCTCCAGGTGCTCGCGATTCAGCGCGCTGAATCGGGCTGCCGAGTCCGCTTCCCGGCCGAAGAGCTGGACCACCCGCATGCCGGAGAGCCGCTCTTGGAGGTAGGCGTTGAGCCGGGCCAGGCGGGTGCGGATGTCACGAAATGCCTCGCGCACCCGCCGCCGGAAGATCATGGCAGTGAGCCACACCAAGGGGATGACCGAGAATGTCACCAGGGCAAGACGCCAGTCCACGACCAGCATCATCGTCATGATGGCCACGAGGGTGAACACATCCCCGAACACGGTGACCAGGCCGGACGAGAACAGCTCGTTCAGGGTCTCCACGTCGGATGTGACGCGGGTCATCAGTCGACCGACCGGATTCCGGTCGAAGAAGCTGATGCTCAGCCGTTGAAGGTGTCCGAAGATCTGCATTCTAAGGTCGTACATCACTCGCTGGCCAATGTAGGTGGTGAGCAACGTCTGGCCGTACTCGACCACGAACTCGAGCAGAAGGGCCGCCAGGAACAGGGTCGCGAGGGTCCCCAGCAGACCCATATCGTGCCTGGGAATGGCGACGTCGAGCGCGCGCTGGGTCAAGAGAGGCCCGACCAGGGCCAGTCCAGCGCCGATGAGCAGCAGCAGGACGGCCAGTAAGGTCAGGCCACGGTACGGCCGCAGGTACACCAGCAGCCGGCGGAGCAGGGTGGCATCATAGCTCTTGTCGAGAATCTCGTCTTGATCCATGCGCTAGCCCGCCGGTTCCGGCAGTGAGGTGTCTTCGACGGCCTTGAGTCCTCGCCTTACCCAGCCGGAGAACACCAGGAATCCAAACGCAAGGGTGAAGTAGCTCAGGGTCAGTCGCCAGATCAGGATGTAAATCGGGGTGAGCTCCCTGGGGACGTAGGACGACATCACCGCGGCGGACAGCACCTCGCCGACTCCGGACGCCCCTGGAGTCGGCGCAAAGTACAGGAGGAACATGACCAGCGTCTGTACCAGAAGAATGTCGACGAAGTTGGCATGAATGCCGAGGGCGCGCAGCGCCACGTAGCCGGCCAGCAGCTTGTTGGCGTGGGACGGACCGGAGAGGATCGTGGCCCAGAAGAGCGCCAGCCACCCTCGCGGGCTGTTGAAGGCGACCAGGCTCTCGTGCGCCAGGTCGATACCGGTCCGCAGCTTCTCCAGCCGGTGGGCGACGCGACCGCTCCGGCGGCCGATTGCTTCGGCAGCGCGATGGATCAGATCTCGCACCAACTTGGGGAAAAACATGACGAACGCCATGAGCACGCCAATCCCGGCGATGATCGTCAGGCTGCCGAGAAACAGGTCGAACAGCGAGAGTCCGAGCACGTTCCCCCGCTGCCCCAGGGAGCGCCCCGCGCCGAAGACGACAGCGAGTGGTCCGGCAATGGCGAAGAAGAGGACGGTGGCGACGAAGCTGATGAACGTGGCGGTGACCGCGACCGGCAGCGGCACCCCGTACCGGCGCATGGTGTACATGGTCATGGGACCGGAGCCCGAGTTGAGCGGCGTGATGTACCCGGCCCAGGCACCCATGCCTCCCGCGAGAATCATCCCCTTCAGCGGAGGGTTGGGATAGATGTGCCGGGCGCAGACCCAGAGCCGGAGCCCACCACCGATCCAGTCGAGTGAGGCCAGCCCTGCACCGACCAGAATCCAGATCCAGTGGAGCCGCCCGAGGGCGGACATGAACGCGGGAAGATTGTTGCCATACAGTAAAGTGACCCCGAATCCAGTCAGCGAGGCCACGACAAACACCTCGAAACCACGGAGCAAAAGCTTGGGGGTGAGGAGGCGGGGCATGGGTGGCGAAAATTAGCGGGGAAGCGGGGAAGCGGGGAAGTCGCTTATTTTCCACCGATGTCCCAGTCCGTCATCCGCATCGTCAATGCCCGGCAGAACAACCTGCGGGGCATCACCGTCGACCTGCCGCATCGATCGCTCATCGTAGTGACCGGGCCCTCGGGCTCGGGCAAGAGCACGCTGGCGTTCGATACCATCTACGCCGAGGGACAGCGGCGGTATATCGAGTCGTTGTCGACCTACGCAAAGCAGTTCCTCGACCGGATGCCGAAGCCGCTGGTGGATCGTTTGGACGGGCTCGCGCCGGCGGTCGCCATCGAGCAGCGCAATCCGGTAGTCTCGAGCCGGTCCACCGTGGGGACGGCTACCGAAGTCTACGACTACTTGCGCCTGCTCTGGGCCCGGATCGGGAAGTGCTACTGCAGGCTGTGTGGAGGCCCGGTTCGTCGCGATACCGCCGAGTCGGCCTGTGGCGACACGTTGGCCGCGGCGGCTGGGCCGATCCAGGTCTGCTTCCCGCTCCCGCCAGTCGCCCGGTTGACCCACGCTGCCGTGGTGGAAAATCTCCGGGCGCTCGGGTTCGTACGCGTCGTCGCGGACGGAGCCCCGCACCATCTCGAGGACCTGCCTCCGGACCTCGAGCTCACCCGGGCGGAGGAGTTGCTCGTGGTGGTCGACCGTCTCACCGCCGCACCCGGCTCGGCAGGACGCCTCAATGAAGCGCTGGCCACCGCCTTTCAGGAGGGAGAGGGCATCGCCCTGGTGGTGCATCAGAGCGGCCATCTCCGCTTCACCGAGTTCGCCGCATGCAGCAGCTGCGACACGCCCGCGGCGTCCGTCACCCCAGCGCTCTTCTCCTTCAACAACCCACGCGGCGCATGCTCCACCTGCAACGGATTCGGTGCAGTCCTCGAGTACGACGAGTCGCTGATCGTCTGCGACCCGGGTAAGTCCCTGGGGGAGGGGGCGATCGATCCCTGGACCAAGCCGCGGTATGAATCACGCCGCCGGATTCTGCTCGAGTTTGCCCGGTCCCTCGGTGCGGATGCGAGCAAGCCGTGGTCCAAACTGAAGCCGGCACACCGGCGGGAGCTCCTTTATGGAAAGAAGGGCCGCTACCTGGGCATCTTCCCTTTCCTGAAGGGACTCGAGGAGAAGCGATATAAGCAGTACATCCGGGTCTTTCTGCGTCAGTACCAGCTGGCCCAGACCTGCAGCGAGTGCCGCGGCAGCCGGCTGAACCCCGACGCGCTCTCGGTTCAGATCGGCAATGACACCATCGGCGCGGTGGCAAGGGGCTCGGTGGACGCGGTGCACCAGTGGCTTCACGGTCTCTCGCTCACGCAGACCGAGCGCCAGGTGGCCCAGCTGATCGTGGACCAGCTCGACGACCGCCTCAGCTTCCTCCGGGATGTCGGACTCGGCTATCTCACCCTCGATCGGCAGACCCGGACCCTCTCCGGGGGCGAGGCTCAGCGGATCTCCCTGTCCAACGCCCTTGGCTCCCGCCTGGTCGACACCCTTTACGTCCTGGACGAGCCCACCATCGGGCTGCACGCGAAGGATACCGACCGCCTGCTTGCCTTGCTGCGGCGGCTCCGCGACGCCGGGAACACGGTCCTCGTGGTCGAGCACGACCTTGCGGCGATTCAGCAGGCGGACTTCATGCTGGAGCTGGGTCCGGGATCGGGCGAGCATGGTGGCCGCGTGGTGCACGCCGGGCCGGTTCGGGAAGCCAAAGCGTCGTTGACCGGCCAGTATCTCACCGGCCAGAAGCGTATCGCGGTACCCAGCATCCGCCGACCCACTGGTCCCCAGTGGCTCCGAGTCCGCGGCGCCACCCTGCACAATCTCCATGGGGTCGACGTGGACATCCCGCTCGGCGCACTCACCGCGGTGACCGGCGTCTCCGGCTCAGGCAAGAGCACGCTGCTCCACGACGTCATCTACCGGCATCTCGAGGCGAGGCTCCGGGGTGAGCACTCGGCCAAGTCCCATCTCGGCGAGCCGGTCGGCGCGATCGCATCGATGACCGGCTGGGAGTTTCTCCAGGACGTTCTGCTGGTAGACCAGTCGCCGATCGGCCGCTCACCCCGGTCGAACCCGGTCACGTACATCAAGGCCTTCGACGAGATCCGGGAACTGTTTGCCGGACAGCCGCTGGCACGAAAGCGGAAGTACACCTCCGCCACCTTCTCGTTCAACTTGCCAGGTGGGCGCTGCGAGGGCTGCGAAGGCGCCGGACACGTTCAGGTCCAGATGGTGTTCATGGCTGACGTCTTCGTCCCGTGCGAGGCATGTGGTGGCACTCGCTATTGCCCCGACGTGCTGGACGTGCGGATCCAGGGCAAGTCCATCCACGATGTGCTTCAGTGGACCGTGGACGAGGCGATCAACCGGTTTCGCCATCAGCCCAGGCTGGGCCATGCCCTCTGGCAGCTGCAGCAGGTGGGTCTGGGTTACCTCAGGCTGGGGCAGCCGGCCACCACCCTCTCGGGAGGTGAGGCCCAGCGGCTCAAGATCGCAAGGGAGCTGACTCAGGCCGGCAAGCGCGAGGGCCGGCGACTCTACATCCTCGACGAGCCGACCACCGGTCTCCATCTCGACGATGTTCGCGTGCTGATCCATGTGCTCGACCGCCTGGTGGACGCCGGACATACCGTGCTCGTCATCGAGCACCACCTCGATGTGATCAAGCGGGCCGACTGGGTGATCGACATGGGACCCGAGGCGGGAGATGCCGGTGGATCCATCGTGGCCCAAGGCACACCGGAGGAGATTGCCGAGGTCCCCACCTCTCACACCGGCCGCTATCTCCAACCACTTCTCGCACCGGCGCAGGCGATTCTGGCCGGATGACCCGCCGTGTATCTGCGGCTTCCCGGGAGCTGATGTCATCCTGAGCACAGGTTGTCATCCTGAACGCAGTGAAGGATCCCTCAGACTACTCGAAGGATCCTTCGCTTCGCTCAGAGCTTGCCCTGATTACCGCGAACGGATGACACTGCCTTTGCGGCCTCACGAATGAGACTCCATGCCTCCTCGACGTGTTGCCGCTCGGTCTCCCGTTGCCCGATGGCCATTCGAATTACGTAGCGCTCCCCCAGCAGAGTATGGGTGAGATGCACCCGACGACTAGCGTTTACCCGCGCGAGCACGCGCCGGTTTAGATCATCCACCTGTGCATCAGACACACCATCAGGACGGTAGCGGAAGCACACCAGCCCGAACAGCACTGGCGCCATCAGCTCGAAATCCGGATCAGCGTCTACCCACCCCGCCAGCTCCTGCGCCAGCTCCACGTGCCGGCGGATCATCGCCCTCAGCCCCTCAACCCCGTAGCTCCGGATGACGAACCACAGTTTGAGGGCGCGGAACCGGCGCCCGAGCTGAATGCCCCAGTCCCGGAAGTTGACCACGTCGCGGTCCTGATCGGTGCGGAGATACTCCGGCGTGACCTGGAACGTCCGAACCAACGCCTCCCGGTCCCGCACGAAGTAGGCACTGCAATCGAAGTTGACCAGCAGCCACTTGTGGGGGTTGAACACGAAGCTGTCCGCGTGTTCTACCCCGTCGAAGAGATGCCGCAGCTCAGGCACGATCGCAGCGGCACCGGCGTACGCCGCGTCCACGTGGAGCCAGACTCCATACCGGTGGCAGATCCCAGCGATTGCCGGCAGCGGATCCACCGCTGTCGACGAGGTCGTCCCGACGGTGGCCACCACGCAGGCGGGCGTGAGCCCGACCTCCAGATCAGCGGTGATTACACGCTCCAATTCCTCCGGTCGCATGGCGTAGCTCGCGTCTACCGCGACCTTGCGAAGTCGTTCCAGTCCGTATCCGGCAAGCTTGACCCCCTTGTCCACTGAGGAGTGCGCCTCCGTCGAGGTGTACACCGTTAACGGCGAACCAGTGGTGGCCAGCCCTCTCAGGCCGGCGTCATGGCCGGTGGCCCTCTCGCGGGCCGACAGCAGGGCGACCAGAGTCGCCGTCGACGCAGTGTCCTGAATGACCCCCACGAAGCCGGCAGGCAGGTCTACCATCTGGCGGAGCCACTCCATCATGGCCTGCTCCAGCTCCGTAGCGGCGGGTGATGTAGCCCACGACATGCACTGGGCGCCGAGTGTGGCCGTGAGCATCTCAGCCAGCACGGAGGGTGGACTATTGTTGGCGGGAAAGTAGGCGAACCAGCCCGGATGGTTCCAATGCGTCATTCCGGGCATGATCATCTCACGAAACTGCTGAAAGAGCCGCTGAAACGGTTCGCCGTGCTCTGGCGGCCCGCTCGCGATCTGCCGGAGGATGTCACCAGGTTGCACGCCCGGCGTCACTGGCATGGTGCCGACGTCCCGAAAATAATCCGCCATCCAATCAGCCAACTGGTGCGCGTGTTGTCTGAACTCGTCTGGGTACATGAGAGCTGGGAGTTAGGAGCTGGGAGCTCGGTGGCTATTGGCCGTTGGCTATTGGCCGTGGCACGGGACGATGATACTACTTTATAGTGAGAATGGCCTCTCACCTTGGACCTTCCTCCTCTTCCCGTCCTTTCCGCCTTTCCCGTCTTTCCCGCCACGGCCTCGGCTGGATGGTGCTGGCTCAGGTGTTTTTCGCGGCGATGAATGTGTGTACCCGATTGGGTGCACGCGAGCTTCCCTGGTCGGAGATTGCCGCGGCCCGCTTTCTCGTGGGAGCGCTGATCGCACTCGGCCTGGCCCGGTACCGGCGCAGCCCCCTGCAGATCACCGATCGGCCCAATACTTGGCGCCGAAGCGTGCTCGGCAGCACCGCCGCCGTCTGCACCTTTTACGCTCTCGCGTCGAGTCGGATTGCGTTGGGGGACGCGGTGACCCTTGGCGCCACGGCGCCGATCTTCGTGGCGCTGCTCTCGGGACCGTTGCTCGGCGAGCGGGTCGGGGCGCATGTCGCGCTGGCGGTGCTGCTGGGGTTCGCCGGCATAGTGGCCGTGGTACGACCCGCCTTTGGCGGGGACATCCCGGTCGCGCTGATAGCGACGGTCGGCGCCGTCTTTTACGCCTTGGCGATGATCTGGCTGCGCAAGATCGGACCCGGTGAGAGCCACGAGGCAGTGGTCCTCCACTTTTCATTGGTCACGTCAGTCACCTTCCTCGCCCTGAGCATCCCGGTCTGGCACTGGCCGGGTTGGCCCGGCGCCGGCTTTCTCCTCGGCGCCGGCCTTGCCGGAGGCGGAGCCCAGATCGCGATGACCCGGGCGTACTCCCTTGCCCGGGCCGCCCCGGTGACGGCCATGTCGGGACTATCCATCGTATTCACCTACCTTCTCGCCATCCCGGTCTTCGGTGACAAGCCGCTCGTCTGGCAGGTAGCAGGCTCGCTCCTGGTCATCGCCGCGAGTCTGCTTCTGACCGCCAAGCCCGCACCGGCCCTATCCTGAGTGGCCGCATACCATATCCGTGTATGTTTGCCATATGGCTTCGCTCGCTCTCGCTCCGGCCCCGATTCGGCCGCACGGCCTGTGCTTCGACCCTGATGACGCCTGCCGGCACCTGGCGACGGTGGACCCGCACCTCGCTGCCCTCATGACCCGGGTCGGCGCGTACCGCATGCGGCCCGAGCCCACCCAGAGTCTGTTCGCCGCGCTGCTCCGTTCCATCGTCTACCAGCAGCTCAGCGGAAAAGCCGCCGCGACTATTCTGGGACGGGTCAACCGGCTCTTCGCCCCGCGGCGACTCCCCACGCCGCGCGAGCTCCTCGAGATATCGCCGGAGCGGTTGCGTGAGGCCGGCCTGTCCGCGGCAAAGACCGCCGCGGTCCGCGACCTTGCCGCGCGCACGCTCGACGGCACCGTGCCTTCGCTCGCACGTATTCGGCGCATGGAAGACGAAGCAATCATCGAGCGGCTGACGGTCGTGAGGGGGATCGGCCGCTGGACCGCCGAGATGCTGCTGATTTTCCGGCTGGGACGCCCCGACGTCCTGCCGCTCAATGATCTCGGCGTGCGGAAGGGCTTCGGGATCACCTTTCGCACCCGGAAGCTGCCCGAGCCCTCCGTCATGGCGCGTCGGGGTGAGCGCTGGCGGCCATATCGCAGTGTCGCGAGCTGGTATCTGTGGCGCGCCCTGGAGCTATAGGAGAATGGAGGTACCCCATATGCCTTCGTCCGACGCTCAGCCAGGCTACAAGCCCAGCCAGGAAGCTGTAAGGATCCTTTGCGAGAGACTGCAGCAGATGGGCGTTTCGATGAGCGAACCGTCCGCCCGCAGTCTGCTCGAATCGGTGCTTGCGGTCGAGGGTGCCCGGCTGGACGCTCTGGCACGCGGCACCTTGGAGGCGTCCCTGGAGGCAATTCGAAACGCGGCAGAGGCCGCGCTGATCGCGTTGACCGGCAAAGCCTCCGGGCCCACCCGCCGCGATTACGAGCTGTCGTTCCCGCCGGTTAGTCAGTCTGTATCCGTCTCGGGACAGCGCCGGGGCGTACAGTCGCCACGACCGGTGGTTTCACCCAAGCAGGACGGCCCCAAGCATTCGGAGGAGGAGGAAGGGCGCCCAGTGTTCAAACGCCGCCGCGGCCGGTGAGCACGCCCATGGACACCCAGGTAGTACCGAGGATCTCCAGGGAAGAGGAGATCTACCGGCTCCGGACGCCGGCGTCGCGCCGCTTCTTCGCGGAAGCTCGCGAATACCTGCCCGGCGGCGATTCCCGGAGTACGCTGTTCTACCGGCCCTATCCTGCGGTCATGGATCGAGGCGAAGGATGCTGGCTGTACGACGTCGATGGAAATCGGCTGCTCGACTTCACCGGCAATCATTCCTCGCTGGTTCACGGATACGGGCATCCTGCCGTCGTCGAGGCGATTCAACGCCAGCTGCGCAAAGGCACCTGCTTTCCCGGATCGACTGAGCCACAGCTCCGGCTGGCCAAACTCCTGTGCGAGCGGATCCCTTCGGTGGAACGGATTCGTTTCACCAGCTCCGGTACCGAAGCCTCGATGAACGCGATCCGCGCGGCACGTGCATGCACTGGGCGAGCCCGCATCGCAACGATTGACGGCGGATATCATGGTCTGTCCGCCGACGCAACCGCCGGCGTGGTTGTGCTGCCGTTCAATGAGATCGATTCCACGGCGAGGATCCTTGAAGCGGAAGGGGGGCGGCTGGCCGCGGTGGTCGTGGAGCCGGTGCTCGGCTCCGCGGGGATGATCCCGGCCGAACGGGACTATCTCGAGATGCTCCGGGAGACAACCCGCCGTCTCGGCATCATCCTTATCTTCGACGAAGTCGTGAGCTTTAGGGTGGCCGTGGGCGGCGCGCAGGAGTACTTCGGCATCTCCCCAGACCTCACCTGCCTCGGCAAGCTGATCGGGGGAGGATTCCCGCTGGGCGCCTTCGGCGGTCGCGCCGACATCATGGCCCTGTTCGATCCGACCCGTGGCCGTCCGCCCCTTCCTCATCCGGGCAGCCACAATGCCAATCCGATCGGCATGCTAGCGGGCGCCGTCACGCTCGAGCTGCTCACGCCCCAGGCGATCGATCTGCTCAATACGAGGGGTGCGACCATCAGACGGAACCTGGCGGCCGCTTTCGCCGAGGCCGGGATCGCCGCTCAGATCACCGGCCTCGGCTCGCTATTCGCCATTCACCTCACGGGCCAGCCGGTCCGGAGCTATCGCGACACGCTGGGCTCTGACACCGACCTACGCCACCAGGTTTTTCTCGGTCTATTCAATGAAGGAGTACAACTTGATCCCCGGGGCGTCGGCAACGTGTCCACTGCGATCGGCTCGGATGAAGTCAGCTGGCTTGGCGCAGCGGTGCGCTCGGTGCTCAGCAGGATGATGTGACACAACTCACATGGTGACATCCACTTACGTACGCTGACTCCTTGCAAATAACGGTGGATTCGGTTTCCTTTCGGACCGTAGTCCTGGTCTCACCATCATTTGGATGAGGAGAGAAACCGATGTCCCGGAAGACCGACAAGAAGCAGCAATCCGACCGGCATACCAACGCGATCAAGGATCCCGACGAGTGGACTACCGGTGAGGAGCCGATGACCGGCGCCCAGGAATCCTATCTGCACACCCTCGCTACCGAAGCTCGAGAGGAAGTCGAACCCGACCTCACGAAGGCCGAGGCATCGAAGCGGATCGATGAGCTCCAGCAGAAGACTGGTCGTGGCGACGGGGGACGATAGCTGAGCCGTCACGCGTTCCCCTGGATCAGGGGGGCGCCTTGTCCTCACGATCGACCCGGTTCATGAGGTCGGCCACGTCTTCGGGCGTGAGTCCGACCTCATGGAGTATCTGCTCCGTGCTGGGCCGGCTGAAGTCTTCCCGTCTCGCCTCGAACAGCAGCTCGTGGGCTTGAGGACCATCGAGCGCCTGCTGCTGTCGAAGGACCCACCCACTCTCATCCACAAACAACCGAATGGCGTGATCGAGGGACTCGAATGCATTCTCACTCCAGCTGCGGTCCCGTGGGTGCCACCACCGGGTGAGGAGGGTGGCACCTGGCGGCGTCTTGTCTTCCGGCCGCGGCGAGCGGGTTATCACCACCACCCAGTGAACCCGTCCCGGGCGCTCGGAGAGCAGGGGGTCAGCGGCCGTCTCGAGCGCTGTTGCCGGCGCCGGCTCCGCACTCACAGGTAGCTTCTTGTTAGATCGCATGTACCCTCAGCCTGGACAGGACCGGCGCCACCTACTCATCCAGGATAGTTGCGAGCCGTGAGTCCCGACCGGAGCGGTCGGCAAAGACTTTCACCGCGGCAAGCAGCGGCACCGCCACGAACGCCCCCGCCACTCCCCACAGAAACCATCCGACCAGGACAACCAGGAGCACCGCCAGCGCATTCAGGCGGAGACCACCGCCGTAGGCGAAAGGGCTTACGACGTTGTTCTGGATGGTCGAGATGGTGATGTAAGCCAGCGGAGCGAGGAGGATCTGGCCGATCCCTTCGAAGGTGGCGAAGGCGGTGATGGTCACGGCAGCGACCATGAACAGCGCGCCGAGGTAAGGCAGGCACTCGAATACGAGAGTCAGCACTCCCCACAGCATCGGCGAAGGCATGCCAATCAGCCAGAAAGTTAGGGCAACCACCACACCTTGGCCGGCACTGAGCAGTACCGTCACTACAAGGTATCGCCGCATGACCGCCTCAGCGTCGTCCACCGCGCCCTCGGCCGTCCCAGAGACCGGCCTGGGCATGACCACCGCAAGCTTCCGGGTGAAGAGATCACCCGTGGCCAGGAGCAGAAAGACAATCACGACGGTTTGAAGCAGAGTCCCCAGAATCCCGGCCGTAGTGGCGAATACCCGGCCGACGACGGGGGGTATGACCGGACTCGAGGCGGAAGCGGTGGCCGGTGCTTGCTCGGATTTTTTCTCTCCCGTGACCTCTTTCTGGACCTTTTCGACTGCCTGGGAGACCTGCTTGATGGGCCGTCGGATCTTTTCCAGCTTCCCGCGCGCGGCCGCGAGGGTCGCGGGAGCCTCGCTGACCCAGGTCTTCACTGGCTTGGCGAGCAGGAACACCGAGGTGCCGAACAATGCCAGGCAGCCCAGCACCACGAGCGTGGCCGTGACCGGAGCCGGGATCCGGAAGCGCGAGAGCAGCACCTGGACTATCGGACGGAGGAGCGCCGTGAAGAGAAGGCCGAGCGCAATGGGGATGAAGACTTCCTGCGCAAAGTACAGTGCGACGCCCGCGGCGACCGTTGCGACAATGATCATCCCGGCCGACTCTCTTGCCGGGCGACCTGCCTCAGCCCGAGCCTCAGGAGGGCTCATCGGGCAACCCCTAACATCCTCACGAGCGCCTCCCGTCCCCGATGGCGTTAGTTGCGGTCGTCTCGAAGAATGGCGTACACAACCACGTCCTCATGGATCCCCCACTTCCGCACCCGCTGGCGCAGCAACCCCTCACGCTGCATTCCAATGTGCTGAAGGACCTTCCCGGCCGCCGGATTGCGCAGCATATGATGGGCGCTGATGCGATTCAGGCCGAGGGTGTCGAACCCGAAACGGATCACGGCCGCCGCGGCTTCGCGCGCATAGCCGTGACCCCACCATTCCCTCCCGATCCAGAAACCGAGCTCCGCCTGAAGGTGCTCTGCGTCGATGTCGCGCAGCCCGGCACTGCCGATGAGGCGCGAGCCCGCCGATAGACGGATGGCGAAGTTCTCGGCTCGGCCACGCGCCGACTCTTTCCGCTGATTTCCGATCCAGGCCAAGGCGTGATCCATCTCGTAGGGATGCGGAATAGCCAGGGTGGTATCGGCGATCTCGCGTTCGCCGGCCAGACGCTGCAGCTCGGCTGCATCGCCCGGCTCGAAGGCGCCGAGTACCAGACGAACCGTGCGAAGGGTAGGGGTGGCGCTCACGACGGCCACTATGAGGACCGGGTTCGTGCAAGCTCGATGCTCTGGCCTAGCTCCACTACCGATTCCCGCAAGCCCGGGAGGTCCGAAAGACGGCCAGTCACGGCGCCGCTGCGGAGGTCCGCGACCAACCCGCGGCACAGCTCAGTGGCCCGCCGGATCCGGAACCGTTCATGGACGGTCTTGTCCTCCTCGTCCGCCAGGCTCAACAAATCCCAGAGCCTGTGCCGCATGTCATCCAGAACGTGCTTGAATTCCTCGAACCCCTCAGCCGGAGGTGGGCCGAGTGCCAAACGCACCTCGATGCCGCGGAGCGTCGAGTTGAGGTTGGCGATCTGCTGCGCAAAGCTCGGCTCCGCCATCGAATCTCCGCCAGGCTCAGGATTTACGGCTGGCGACGTCCGCCAGATAGGTGCGAATCCTCCGGGCGTTTGCCCCTATGTCGCTCTTGCCGACTCGGGAGACGGAGCGCACGTCGATCCGGCTCCCCGGCCCTTCGGGCCGGACCCGGACAACCACATCATCCTTGAAGCCGAACCACGGCGTCGTCGCGGTCGCCTCGATCCGGCCGGTCGTGGAGTCCGACGCAACCACCTCCCAGCCCATGCCGCGGGCCGACGCGAGGGCCCGGCCGTAGGCGGTGCCGGCCGGGACGCCCAGCAGCAGAGGCTTGATGTCGGGATACGAGCGCCGCTGTGCATCGGCGACCTCGGACCCGCCGTATGTGGCGGGGTTGGGTGCCCCGGCCCGCAGCGGCAGGACGGCGACGAACTTGGGTGGTCGGTCGAGGTCCGTGGTGATGTCGTGGATCGGTGGCACCCGGCGGGCCTGTTGCATCCAGCGCCAGGGAACGAACGCTGCACCCAGCCCGAGAAGGAGACCCAGGACCAGGGGGATGACGCCGCCGGATCCTGGACGGACAATGAGCAGCAGCACTGCAACCGCCCCCGCGGCCAATCCAGCGTACGCGCCCCAGCGGAGCGCGCTGAAGCCGGTGCGGAAATCCCAGAGGCCGAAGCGGGTGCCCGGGCCCGCCGCCAGCACCAGCACTGCCGCGACCAGTCCCAGCAGAGCCGGGACCCAACGGAGCCGCATGGATCTCTCCCGCCGGTTGGCCTCCCGGCCCCGGCCTACTCTCGATAGGCGTCGACCGACGCGTTCAGATCCCGGCGCAATTCGGTCTCCCCGCTCACGATCGAGCTCCAGGAGATTTCCTGCCCTTTCCGGGCGCCCTTGGGGGTGACCTTCACACCCTCCGGTGAGATGGCGACCGTGTACAGCTTGCCATCGAGCTCCAGCTCGCGCTTGATCGTCTTGTCGAGTTTCGTGGCCATGCCGTTCCTCAGGTTTGGATGAGGCGCTGCCAGCGCGCAATTCCCTGCATCTAGCCTCGCCAAGTATACGTAGCCGGGGGCGCCGCCGTCGAGTTGCGCCACCGGGAGAGGTCCCTAGCTTTAAAGGGGTACCCCTAGGACAACGGCATGAAGAACCCGCGCGAGGCCCGTCTTAAACCGGAATTCGCCCACCTGTATCCTGGGCTTAAGCCGAGGACCTGGTACAATGCTGCCTGGCTGTCGGCCCGGCAGTTTGCCCGGGTCCCCTGTGACGGCCGTGCCACGTCGATTGCCAAGATGCTCAACGACAGTCATTTCGAGTTCCGGGGCGGCCGCCCCCGCCACGATCGCGCCGCCGAACGGCGCCGCTGACCAAACTCCGGCTATTAGCTCCCAGCTCCCAGTCCCAGCTCCCAGCTCACACCTCCCGCTCCAGGTCCGCGTTCCCCTCGACGTATTTCAGGTTGAAGCGAAAGCTATCGATCTGCCAGCGTCCGTCCATTCGGAGCAGGTGAAAGTCGTAGCTGCCCACGAACATCCGGGTGTTCCGGCCCGAGCGGGTCGAGCGATAATGGGACGCCATGCCATAGCAGAAGGCCGTGGCCTGGTCGCCCCGAACATCTACCCGGTGGTTCCCCGCCTGATGATGCACCGCTTCGATCGGCCGCAATCCCAATTCCCATCCGGCGGCGATCTGGTCCGGGGTGACCCGGCTCGGCGTACCGCCGGCGAGGGAGGTCATATCAAACAGAACAGCCTCGGCAAAGCAGCGGCGCACCGCCGGCCAATCCCGCTTGTCGGTGGCAATGAACAGCTGGTTGATAAGGTCGATGATGCGGTCCTTTTCCAGCAGGAGGAGCAGCGGGTCGCTCATGCAGGCTTTCGTCAGGAACAAAGATTTGGGCGCAAGGACCGGGAGGCGCCTGGCGTTGCCGGGACCGATCTTATGCCGGTATGCATGACTGGCAAGGACTCGCTTCGCAAGAGGGCCCCATGCTTCGTTACCGTGTCTCAGGCATCTCGGAAGGCCTGGCCCGAACTGTGCGCTCCACGCTTTGCTCTCCGCAGTACGGCCATCCGGCCCATGTAGAGATGGCCACTGGCTATGGCCCTTGCAGGCAGTGCCTCAAGACATTCGACCAGGGCCAGGAGGAGCGGATCCTCTTCACCTACCAACCGTTCGTCTCGCCTGGAGCGTTACCCGCACCGGGCCCGGTGTTCATCCATCGGGAAGCGTGCCGGCAATACGACGAGCTCCGCTTCCCGGAGGAGTTGCGCGCTATCCCCTTGGTCCTGGAGAGCTACGGTGAGCGGGGAATTCTTCTCGATCAGCAGCGGGTGGGGGGGAGGACTGTGGAGGATGTGATTGAGGAACAGCTAGTGGAGCCGCGCGTGGAATACCTCCACGTGCGGAACGCGGAAGCAGGGTGCTTCATCGCGCGGGTCCAGCCGGTGTTTGCCTGCGACTAACTGCCATACATACCCCCGATTGGGGGAGCATCCCCATGCAAGTCCGGTGAGCGCTTACCACTCACCTTACTGTGCACGGCTTAGGCCCAAGATACCTGGTCTCGAAGGGCAGGCCTGCACATTGGCCATATAGCGGCGGAGCGCCCATGCGAGTGTTGACTGTGATCCCCCTGTCGGCTGCGGTCGGAGCGATGGTCGCGTTGCTCCCGGCCGGCCTTCTGAAGCCTCAAAAGGGAACTGAGGAGCGGCCACTCCCGGCGGGGGACGCCCCGGCCTTCCTGTTCGCCTCGGTCCAGCCGATCAAGGCCCCTGAAGCGTGGCGGGCGATCTATCATGAAGTGGAACGCTGCGCCGGGATGCTGGGAGACTACGACCAGATCCGCTGGGCCGTCATGGACGCACCACTCAAGGGGCCGAAGGGACCCACCTTTGGTTTCACCGTTGGAGAACGGATCGTCCTGGTGCGCAACGATACGACGTACCTCCGGCATGAGATGCTGCACCACGTCCTCCTGACAGCGGGGTGGCGGCCCCAATGGTCTCCGACTTCGCGATCGGTTCCTTTGTCGGCTCCTTAACCCGGTAGACCGTCACAGTCACCGTTTCGATGCTTACCGCATCAGCCGTATCCGCCATTTGGGCAACGCCGCTTCGGCTGAGCCCAACGCACAGCACCCCTGCCAATGCCAATGCCACGATGCGGTGTCCGATGATAGTCATGCTCGACTCCTACCTGAGGTGAGAGGCGAAGATGGCTTCATCGAAAGCAGCACGCTTGCACGACGTTGTTCCCCCATTCGGGCTGTCGCAGAGGAGCGCGTTGTTGCTCCCCGATCGGGGAAGCAGGGGAATCCAAGCGGCTCCATGCCCAGCGCGACAACTTAGTGACCTCCGGGCCGGAGGATCAGGGAGGTACTCATGGACGCAAGGAGCCTGGACCCCCCATCGACGGAGGCACGGTGATGAGCGCGACCTCGATCATCAACGCGGCTGTCTGGGCCGCGGTCCTTGCCGTGGGTGGAGCGGGGTGTAAGGGCAATCACGGGGGACAGACCGCGCCCGCGTCACCCTCGGTTGTCACCGACTCCGCTGCGGCTGCGACAACCCCAACCGCCGGCGTGCTGCCGCCCCAGGTGGAGCAGGCAGAAGCGCTGGCCGAGGACATACAGACCGACCTGGCCCAGAACGCCTGGCCGGCAGCAGAAGCGAAACTCCGCGAGTTGAGGCTCGTGGGTGAGAACCTCGCTTCGGTCGGCATCGCTGAGACCAAGCGATCTGCCTACGGGAGAGCTCTCGACTCCCTGGGCGCGGCGATCACCCGCCGGAGCCGGGCCGATGCCCTCACGGCCGGGAACCGCGTCAGCCGGGTCGTCGCCGGCATCATGTCCGACTATCCGACGAAGGTGCCCGTCGACGTCACCTTGATGGATGTCGCGGGCCGTGACGCACTCTATGCTGCCCAGCAAGGACGCTGGAGTTCCGCGGCCAAGGCCACCGCGGAGCTTGGGCGAAGCTATACGGCGGTTCAGGTCCATGTTCGGGCTCGCGACCCCGCCCTCGACCAGCGGGTCACAGCGGAGCTCGCGCGTCTTCAGCGCGCGGTTTCCTCGCGGGCGCGGGACCGGGCTACGAGCCTGAGCCAAGCGCTACTCGAGGACGTGGACCGCATCGAGCAGACCTTCTGAGGTATGCCATGAGCTGGGCACACGTTGGCACCGTCATTCTCGCCGCCTTCCTCGCGTCCCTCGTGGAGTTCGTGGAGGCGCTCACGATCGTGCTTGCGGTGGGAACGACGCGGGGATGGCGGTCGGCCCTCATCGGCGCCGGCGCCGGAGCGCTATTCCTAACCGGGCTCACTCTGGCTCTGGGACCGACCTTGCAGCGGATCCCTCTTACGGTCTTGCAGCTCACGGTCGGGGTCCTGCTTCTTCTCTTCGGCATGCGCTGGCTCCGAAAGGCGATCCTCCGCGCCGGCGGTGTGATCGGTCTCCACGACGAGGCCGCGATCTATGCCAAGGAAACGGAAGCCCTGGTGCGGGATGGTGGTGGGACTCCACCCCTGCTCGCACGGTTGGATCGTGTTGCGCTGGCGACCTCCTTCAAGGCGGTGACCCTGGAGGGTCTCGAGGTCATCTTCATCGTGATCGCTGCGGGCGCGGGCGGACTTCTGGCACCGGCCGCAGTCGGGGCGGCACTGGCCGGCTCGCTCGTCATCCTCGCCGGCCTCGCACTGCGTCGGCCGCTCGCCCGGGTGCCGGAGAACACGCTCAAGTTCTCCGTGGGCGTTCTGCTCTCCGCGTTCGGGGTCTTCTGGGTCGGCGAGGGGCTGCGGTACCCATGGCCGGGTGAGGATCTCGCGCTTCTCGGCCTGATCGGGGGCTTCACGCTGATCGCACTGCTCGCCGTCGCGGCGGTGCGGCGGTCGACTTCCGATCCATTGATAGTCCAGCTAGGAAGGCATCCGTGAGCGCGGCCGCGACGGCCTTGCGTGAGCTGTGGGGACTGTTCGTCGAGGATGCGAGCTTGACGCTCGGCATCCTCGGCTGCCTTCTGATCGCGGCGTTCGCGTTCCCGGTGCTCCGGCTCCGCGATGCGTGGCGGGGACCCGTGCTGTTCGGACTGCTCGCCATCGTCTTGTGGGAAAATGTGAGACGCGGCGCGACGGCAACACGTTCGCCGAGACCAAGTCAAGCGCCACACTCTGAACCGAAAGGCGGGCATTGAGGTGACGAGCTCGACCCATAGCCTCAGGATTGTCGCAGTGGTTGCGATCGTCGCTACTGGTCTCATTCATCTCGCAACGGCCCGCGATTCGTTCGGCGAGGCCACCTACAAGGGACTGCTCTTTGTCGCCAATGGCGTCGGTGCGCTGGTGGCCGCGGTCGGTGTGTACCGCGATCGCGCCGATTGGGGATGGCTATTGGGTGCGCTCGTGGCCGGCGGGGCATTCCTGGGCTATGTGCTCAGTCGTACCGTCGGCCTGCCGGGTCTGCCGGCCGAGCCCGATGCCTGGTTCGAACCACTCGGGGTCGCCTCCCTGGTAGCCGAGGCGGTTTTTCTCGTAGTCTTCGCCGTGACCCGGCGGCAGTCGCGCCCTCAGCATCCTCGCCGCGCTCCCTAATCGGGGAGTCGAAAGACTCCCCGTCGCGGGAATAGTCCGAGTTCACGCGTGACCCCACTTTGCTATTGCCAGCATGCACTCGTGCGGACGGCGCGTGGCCGAACCACGTGAAACGAGAACGGCACAGCCGTTCTGCGATGTACCTGGAGTGACCAATGTCCATCATTCGACCCACTGTAGGCGGCTGGCTCTTGCCCTTATTCTGACCATGCCCGCGTCTGCGGAAGACCCGGTAGTTGTCTCCTTGGCGAAGGATGAGTCTGACGCCGCGGCAGTGATCGCGAAGTTCAAGGCAAAAGACCCAGGCCTAGCCAAAATCTTCGACCAGTCCGCCGGCTATGTCGTGTTTCCGACTGTCGCCAAGGGCGGGCTGGGTATCGGTGGTGCCAGAGGCAAGGGATACGTGTACCAGCAAGGCCACCTGATCGGAAACTCCACGCTCACGCAACTGACGATCGGCTTACAGGCGGGCGGCCAGGCCTACAGCGAGGTGATCTTCCTCAAGGACAATGCGGCGCTGGAGAACTTCAAGCGGGGTAAACTCAAGCTCGACGCGCAGGCGTCGGCCGTCGCGCTGACCGAGCGAGCGTCGGCCGATCTTGCCTATCGCAACGGCGTCGCCATCGTCACCATGGCGGAGGGCGGGCTCATGTACGAAGCGTCGGTGGGCGGGCAGAAGCTTTCGTTCCACCCCATCGCCAAGGCCGCCTGAGGTCACAGTCTCCTACCTTGTGCGTTCGTTCTCCCGGGCGGTGGGCCTCCCTCCCGGGAGTTACCACGCGCAGGTGCGTCTCGCCCGCGCTCGGCGGCTGCTCGCCGAGGGGAAGTCAGCGACCTGGGTGGCGTACGAATGCGGTTTCGCCAATCAGTCGCACCTGAGCCGGCGGTTCAAGGAGTGCCATGGCGTCACCCCGGGCGCGTTCCAGGAGCAGTACCGGGCGCAGCACCACCCTCTCGCCGCGGTGAACTCGACCGCGGCATGAGCTGCTGCTGGCGCAGAAAATGCGAAATCGATCCTCGGTCACGCCGCAGCTCAGCATCAGGCCCTGATCAGGAGCAGGCCCCGAGGTCGCAACACCATGACTGGCTTACCTTTTCCATGGATTTTCATAGGCCTGGCGGCCGCAGTGGACGTGGTAGGACTGTTCTACCTGTGGCGCCGGCGCAATTCGGGGGTGGTAACCAACCGAACGGCCGTTCGGGGTGGGGCCCGGCCATTACGGATTCCCCTGGCGGAGAGACGCCGAGGAGAGCGGCGCCGGAACGGGAAGGTTGCTTGAGATCGGCTTGACGGGGGTGTGCTAGCAGTTTCTAGTGTAGCAACGTGATGCTGCGAGCTACTATAGAGTCTTCCTCGCTTCGCCCCAACCGCGTAGGAGATCATTATGTCCCGCCGCACCCGGCTCAACCTCACCCTCTCTCTCACCGCGCTTGCCCTCCTCGCGTGTGATGAGACCACAACCCCTACCCAGCCTGAAATGGCCGGAAATCCCCCGCCGGCAGCGCTGTCCCTCGCGGCAACCGCAGGCAGCTGGACCGCAAAAGCGCCGACACCGTATAGTGACTTCATCTACGGGTATGATCTCGGGATGGCGCCCAATTCTGCCGGGCAATCTATCGTGTATGCCTTCGGCGGCACCTCGAGCGACGAGGGTGGCACCGGAATGACCGTCAAGGCCTACAATGTGGCCACGAATACCTGGACCGGAAAGCTTGCGCAGGTCGGCGTCTTCTATTCGAACGGTGTCGGCAAGATCGGGAGCAAGCTCTACTTTTCAGGAGGCTACGTCACCGCCGGGAACCTGCCCGACGCCAGCAGGCAGCTCTGGGCTTATGACTACTCCAGTGACCGGATGATCCAGAAGGCCAATCTGCCGATCTTCAGCGCCGAAGGGGTCAGTGGTGTCATCAACGGCAAGCTCTACGTGCTCCCGGGCGCTTGTAACGGGAACGGCTACCCCAATGCGGGGTACTGTGCCGAGGAGGCAACTCGCCGCTTCTACCGCTACGATCCCGCCACGAACACCTGGGTATCCCGGCGAGCGGCGCCCCACTTCCATCGCCGAGGTGCCGCTGCTGTTCTCGACGGCAAGCTCTACGTGACCGGGGGGGTCGGCGCGTCTGGAGAAGGAATCAGCGCTCTCGACGTCTACGACCCAGCGACCAACACCTGGAGTACCCTCGCTCCAGTCCCCGGGGGCGGAGCCGCGCGGGCGGGAGCAGCCCTGCAGGGACAGTTCTTCGTTATTGTATCCTCCGCTCATGCCTATGCCTACAACCGGTTCACCAACCAGTGGAAGGCCAAGGCCGCTCCGGAGATTTCTGGGTCAACGACATTGGCGAGGCTAAACGGCGCCCCCCGCCTCGTCACGGCCACCGGAAGCCATACCCTGTTGTACACGCCGTAATGGTGTCTCTCGCCAAGGACAAACGGGGCCGGCGAGGGCGAAGGGGTCGGCCCACTTGACGCCTGCTTGACTGCGGCAACTATGCTTATTCGTGCCCAGCAAGCTCATCGACTAGTGGTGGCATCACGGGGGTTCGCGAAAGGAGTTTCCAAATGAAGCAGCAGATGGATTGCACTCGCATAGATCGTTTGGCTTCTCTGCTGGCTGCGGCGATTGTGTTGGGCGGCCTCGGCTGCGCCGAGGATCCCGTGTCGCCGAGTACCTCCGAGCTCGCTGCCGTGGCTGCGGCCGGGACGCTCGCGTTCACCACGGTGAGCGCCGGCGGGTCTCATACCTGCGCCCTGGCCGGGGACGGCCGGGTCTACTGCTGGGGGTACAACAAGTTCGGGCAGCTCGGCGACGGCACCCGAACCAATCGCTCGTCACCCAAGGTGGTAGCCGGCACGCTCCGATTCGTCCAGGTGAGCGCCGGCGCATACCATACCTGCGCGGTGACGGCGGACAACCGGGCCTACTGCTGGGGGTTTAACGAAAACGGCCAGCTAGGCACTACGGTCGGGGACGGCTTGACTCCTGCGCTGGTTGCGGGCGGGCGCCGCTTTGTCCGCGTGCGCGCGGGCACCCACCACACCTGCGCCGTCAACCCCTATGACGTGGCCTTCTGCTGGGGCAAGAGCGCTTTTGGCGAGCTCGGCGGCGGGGACAACTACATAACGCCGGTTCGGGTGGCCGGCGGGCTGAGCTTCCGAAGCGTGATCGCGGGAGGCGCCTTTACCTGCGGCGTCACCACCAGCAACAAGGGCTACTGCTGGGGCAATAACGACGACGGCGCCCTGGGTGACGGCACCCACATCGCCCGCTCCAAGCCGGTGGCCGTCGCCGGCGGGCTCAGCTTCCGGAGCGTGATCGCGGGAGGCGGGCTCATCGAAGAAGTCTATGGTGAAACGGTGGACGAAACCCATGCCTGCGGGCTCACCACGGACAACCTGGCCTACTGCTGGGGGGCCGGCTACCTTGGCGACAATAACGCGTCCACTAACCATCTGAAGCCGTCCAAGGTTGCCGGCGGGCTCCACTTCGGACAGGTGATCGCGGGCTACTACCATAGCTGCGGCGTGACCACGACCAAGGTGGCCTACTGCTGGGGAGGGGGAAGCAGCGGCCAGCTCGGCGACGGCACCACCAGTTACAGCCGCAATGTGCCCACCAAGGTGGCCGGCGGCCTCCTCTTCGCCGGCGTGAGTGCGGGCCCGGTCGGAAGCCATACCTGCGGGATCACCACCGGCAACAAGATCTACTGCTGGGGCGCCAATGCCGTCGGGCAGCTGGGCGACGGGACCACCACGACTCGTTTGTCTCCGGTGAAGGTGGCTGGGCAGAGCTAACCGCACCAGCTCGCCACGGGGACATGTGGAGTCAGGAAGCAACAGGCAGGCGAGAGAAAGGGCCTATAACAGTGTTATAAGCCCTTAGAGTTGAATCGGTAAACCCTTGTTGGTTGAAAGCTCCCGAGGAGGGACTCGAACCCCCGACCCGGTGATTAACAGTCACCTGCTCTACCAACTGAGCTACTCGGGATTGTCGGCAGCAAAAACCTAGCGGCGGGTAGCCGGTTCTGCAACGACTTCGGCATCACTACTGATTGGCGACCGAGTCCAATCGCGCGTTCCGTGCAGCCGCCGAATCGGACGCGCCCAGAGCGCCCCGCACACCCCGGGCCCCGGGCAGCCGTGAGGCGCCGAGAATGCTGTCCCGCTCCCGCTCGCTCCGGACATGCTTGCTTCCTTCCGCGTCCTCCTTGGGCGTACAGCCGGCAAAAGCGATCACTAGGAGCAGTGCGGGGAGACCAGTTCGTCGCATCGTTGATCCCTCGAGCTGGAGGAGGGTCCAATCTAGCGACCCTGCCAACCAAAAATTGCGCGACCGGTGACCGGCAACACAGCTTGGTAGATCCCGGCGCCGGTACGTTTCCGCAACCAGCCGAACTCGGAATGTCAGGTCAACAGCTTACGGTCCGACGTGAGTGCCCGCTCGCATCGTCCGGCTCGGGGTGAGCATTCACTCTTGCAAAGCTGACTTTTTGTCGTCCGTTTGTTGACACCGACGCGGCAGAAGTTGCATTCTAAGTTGTTGTTGATAAAACTGTTACACATTTCCAACTACCCGGATTCCCGTGGTCTACTTACCTTCTGTCCAATGCCTCTGCACCCGCTAGTCGGACACCATGAGACGCGTCGCCGTCTGGCGCGTGGGGTCCGGAGCAAGCGCTTGCCCCAGGTCCTCGTTCTGGCTGGGCCGTGGGGTGTTGGCAAACAGCGGTTGGCTTTGTGGCTGGCCCAGCTGGTCCTTTGCGAGGCGGCCGGGGAGGAGCCCTGCGGGATCTGCCGAGCCTGTCGCTTGGTCGGCGGGCTGGCGCATCCGGACCTGCACTGGTTTGTCCCCATTCCGAGGCCAAAAGCCTCCGAGCCGGACAAGCAGGTCGAGGAAGCATCCCAGGCAATCGCCGATGCCCTGGAGGAACGGCGTAGCCGGCCTCTCTACGCCCAGAGCGACGGGATGGCCAGCCATGGGATCGCCAGCGTTCGCCTGTTGCAGCGCCAGGCGTCTCTGACGTCGGTCGAGGGAGGGCGCCGAGTCTTCATCATTGGCGAGGCCGACCGCCTGGTATCTCAGGAGTCGAGTCAGGAGGCGGCCAACGCGTTGCTCAAGCTGTTGGAGGAGCCGCCGCCGGGAAGCCTGTTCATGCTGACGACTGTCGATGCGCAGCGGTTGCTTCCCACGATTCGGTCCCGGGCCGTGCTCTTGAGAGTAGGCGGCGTAGCGGACGCTGACGTGCGTGGGTTCCTCGCGACCCATCTCCGGCCTGCTCCATCGGCGGCCGAGCTGGACCAGCGGGTCGCGGCGGCAGAAGGGTCGATCGGCCGGGCGCTGGCGGTTGGAGACGAAAGCGGGAAGGCCCGGCATGCGGCAGAGCGGCTGCTGGAGGCCGTCATGGCGGGACCCGGCCCCAGTTTTGAACAGGCCTTGAAGCAGGCCCCGTGGTCTGCCCGGGGAGACTTCACCGCCATGCTCGATGCGCTCGCGGAAACGCTGAGCGAGGCCGCGCGAGAAACGCTGGGACAGACGCCGCGCCGGCCCGTGCCTCGAGCACTCCGTGGCTACGGCCACCCCGACCGGTTGCTGAAGGCGATGGAGCACGTGGCGGATGCGAGGGATGCGGCGTGGGGAAACGTGAATCCCCAGATCCTCCTGGCCGTGCTGGGAGAGGATCTGGCGGAAATCCTGTGAAGATGACCCACCTGGACGAGCAGGGCCGAGCCCGCATGGTAGATGTGGGCGATAAGCCGGTATCGGAGCGGACGGCCTCCGCCGAGGGTGCGGTGCGGATGTCGCGAGAGGCGTTCGAGCTGGTGGCAGCGCAGGGGCTCGCCAAGGGGGATGTACTCGGGGTGGCTGAAGTGGCGGGCACCATGGGAGCCAAGCGTACCGGCGAGCTGGTTCCACTCTGTCACCCGCTTAATCTGGACCTGGTCCAGGTCGAGGCGCGGCTCGAGCCCGAGCTGCCCGGCGTGCGCATCACCGCGCTGGCAAAGGCTACCGGGCGTACCGGCGTGGAGATGGAGGCGCTCACCGCGGTCGCGGTCGCCTGTCTTACGGTGTACGACATGGTCAAGGCGGTGGATCGGGGGATGGTCATCGAAGACGTTCGGCTGGTGAGCAAGAGTGGCGGCACCCGAGGAGATTGGCACCGGTCCGAGTCATAGCGGACGGCCTTCTCACAATAGAAAGGGGTTGGCGCGTGGCGAGACCCATTGATTACGGTGAACCGAAGCCGTGGACCGCGGAGCGAATCCTCCTCCGGGGCGGTGCGTTGCTGCTCCTGGCCGTGTCCATTGGCGCGCTCGGCGCATGGAACAAGCGCGCCCGCGCCACCGATCACGCCGACATCCCGGACGTCAGCATCGTGGCTCGCCAGATGGGCAGCCTGAGCGATCAGCTCGAAGCCGCCAAGGGCGAAACGGTGGTCATAAAGCTCCAGCTGGAGCGGGCCACCGCCATCCTCGACAATTCGACCCGGTACCAGATCCCCGCCGACTTGTCGGGGGCGATCTACGATATCGCGTTGAGTGAGGGGATCGATCCTTCACTGGGGTACCAGCTGGTGAAGATCGAGAGCCAGTTCAATCGGAAGGCCGTAAGCCCGATGCAGGCGTTCGGGTACACCCAGCTCCAGGTGGCAACGGCCAAGTTCTATCAGCCCGGCATCACCCAGAAGGACCTGTTCGATCGGGACACTAACCTGCGCCTGGGATTTCGCTTCCTGAACGAGCTGCTGGCCCGCTTCAACTACGATGTACACCTGGCACTGCTGGCGTACAACCGTGGCCCGGCGCGGGTAGACCAGATCCTGGCCCAGGGCGGCAATCCCGCGAACGGCTATTCCGACGCGGTGCTCAAGGGCTACCGTCGGACCGGGTCGGCCGAGGTGCGCTAGCGGATCTTGAGCGCGATGCCGGTCTTCAGGGGCTCGCGCTCGCCTAATCCATTTGCTTCTCTGAGAGCCTGGATCGAAACGCCGTAGCGTTTCGCCAGGCTCTTCAGCGTATCCCCCCGCCGCACGAGGTGCGTCCGTTCGCCGGAGTGCTCCACTGGCTGAGGGATGACCCTGCGTGGTGCGTCGGGCGACACGACCCTGAGCCGCTGCCCGGCCCGGATCCGGTCGCGGCTGTCCACCACGTTCCAGAGCCGCAGCTCTCGTTGGGTGACGCCGTACTCGTCCGCTATCTCCGAGAGCGTCTCGCCCCGCCGCACCCGATGAAACGCGCCCGTACTCGTGCCGGCCGCCACCACCGGATCCGCCATCCGCCGCGCGACCGACGTGGAGAGCGCCCCACCGGTGGGCACGATGAGTCTCTGGTTGATGCGAAGCCTTCTGCTGTTCACCCTCGGATTGGCCGCTACGAGCATCGCCTGGCTTACCCGGTAGCGCAGCGCGATCCCACCCAGCGTCTCTCCCCGTGCGACGAAGTGCTCGATGAAGGTCACTCGGCGGCGGGGTGGCAGCTCGGCGTATGCTGCGACGGTGGCGGGACCGCGCCCCAGCGGAAGCCGCAGGAGCGACCGTGTACCCGGTGGCGTGGTGAGCCTCAGGTACTGCGGATTCAGCTCGCGGATGG